>JBAVFZ010000077.1:0-7460 GCA_049684495.1 Anaerolineales bacterium
GACCCGCCACCGTCGCCGCCTGCATCATCGTGGAATTGAGGCTGAAGGCGCTGGCCATATCCTCCCGGGGGACAAGCGTCGGGATCAGCGATTGGCGCGCCGGCGCGTCGAACGCGCCGAAGGAGGAGCTCAGGACCATCAGGCCGTACAGAAGGCCGATCGTCATCGTGTTGGTGAACGAAAAAGCGGCGAAGGCGAGCGCCACGGCGGCCATTCCGGTCTGAGTCAGGATCATCAGCTTGCGCCGGTCGACCGAATCCGCCACCACGCCGCTGAGAATTCCAAACAGGAAAACGGGAACCAGCCGGCACAACCCGACCAATCCGAGCGCCAGCGGGTCGTGCGTCAGCGCGTAAACCTGCCACAGGATGGCCGCCGATTGCATCTGGCTGCCGGAGACGCTGATGAACTGGCCGGTCCAGAGCAGCCGGAAATTGCGATGGTGCAGGGCGGCGAACAGCCTCGGCCGGTTCGCGGCGGCGGGAGCCGCCCCTTCGCCGGCGGATGGGATTTTCGAAGAAGGATTTTCCACGGTGCCGTTCCGGGGATTCGGATCCGCTAGGTGCCCCAATCCCGCAGGTAGAGGAAATCGTACCCGACGGTGCGGTGGCTGAGCTTGGCGATCGGCGGCAGGACGCGCTTGAACTGGTTGCGGCGGACGATCTCGACCACGCGCTCGACAAAGGCTTTTTTAAACCCGGCCTGGACGCATTCTTCCGGGCTATAGCGTTCGTCGACCAGGAGGTAGAGGAGTTTATCCACATCCTCGTACGTGAATCCCAGCTCGCCTTCGTCGGTCTGCCCGGACCACAGGTCGGCCGTCGGCGGCTTGGCGACGATGGCCTCCGGGACGCCGACTGCGAGCGAGAGTTGGCGCACCTGGGTCTTGTACAGGTCCCCGAGCGGGTTGAGCGCGCAGGCGGAATCGCCGTAGAGCGTGGTGTAGCCGAGCATGATCTCGGTCTTATTGCCGGTGCCGATAACCAGCCCGTTGCATTCCGCCGACTGGTCGAAGAGGATGATCATCCGCTCGCGCGCCATGATGTTTCCCTTGCGGCGCGCGTCGATCGAAGGAACCTGCGCAAAGAGCGGCTCGACCATCGGGGTGATGTCGATCGTCAGGGATTTGACGCCCGTGGCCTGGATGACCTGCTCGGCGTGCTTAAGGGAATCCGCGGAAGATTGCTTGTACGGCATGCGCACCGCCAAGACGTTGGCCGGGCCAAGCGCTTCCGCCGCCAGGAAACACGCCAGCGCGGAATCCACGCCGCCGGAGAGCCCGACCACGCCGCGCGCCATCCCGGTCCGGGTGATTTCCTCGAGCAGGAAGGAAGTCAGGATTTTGCGCGCTAAATCGGTGTTGATCTCCAGGAGGCTGGGGACGTTGACCATGGTTTCCCTCTTACCTTAGATTGGTGGTTTGGTTGGATTCGGCGAGGATCCGCTGCAGCTCGCGCTGCGTGAGCGCCGTGCGTTCGTCGCGCAGGAGCGGGAGGCGGGCGCGGGTGCGGTGCAGCTGGTTCAGGTCGAGCTCGGCCAGCGTGAGCGCTTCCTCGTGGTACGGTCCCTTGGCGATCTGCCGCCCGTTGGGGTCGAATACCATCGCGCCTCCCCAGAAATTCAATCCGTCTTCGAAGCCCACCTTGTTGGTGTGGACCACGAAGGAAGTGAACAGGTTGGCATATCCCCGATTGACCCGTTCCACCCAGCGCGCAGTCTCCAGTTCGAGCCCGGCCCCCAGGCCGCGCCCGGGCGAGGAGGACATAAATAGGAAGAGGTCGGCTCCGTCGAGCCAGAGCAGGTAGGCGGGCGAGGCGTGCCAGAAATCCTCGCAGATCAGCATCCCGATCCGTCCGAAGGAGGTGTTGAACGCCTGCACCCGGTCCCCGAGCGCGAAGAAGCGGCCTTCGTCGAACATGCCGTAGGTCGGCAGGTACACCTTGCGGTGGACGTGAACGACTTCGCCGCGCGAGAGGTAGGCGGAGGAAATATAAAACCGGTTGCGGATGTCTTCTTCGACGAATCCGACGGCGATGTCGATCACGAGCGACGCCTTCAGGAGCGGCCGGAACACCGGATCATCCTCTTCCGGGCGGCACGCGACCGTTGAAGCCAGATCCTGCAGGGCGTATCCGGTCAGGGAAAGCTCGGGGAAGACGACCAGGCGCGCGCCGGCCTTCCGGGCCCGGCGGATGTAGGCCAGGTGCTTCTCCAGGTTGGCCGGTACATCTCCGAGTTTTGTCGATATTTGGGCCAAGGCTACTCGCAGTATCATGTCCGGAATCATACCACTACCTTATCTATCACCACAAAAGGCACAAAAAACACAAAAAGAAATTCTATGCGCCCTTTGTGCTTTTTGCGGCTGACTTTCCAACCTTCAAACGAGATCGACCGCATACCGCGATTATTTTCGTTCTCACACAATGGATGTTTCCATCGCATCCGTCATGCTTTGCGCATGCTATAATCATCTGGCGTTATGCGCAGCCGGACATCCTCCATCCTCCGGCGGTCCGGAACGCCCGACATGTTCCTTCTCCGAAGAAAACACAAACCCGATCCCTCCGCCGTCCGCCTGGAGATCATCCTCTATCATTTCGTGTCGGACCGGTGGAATGATTTCACGCTGTCCGGGCATACCGTTGCGCCGGCGGATTTCCGGCGGCAGCTCGAATATCTGGCCGAGCATTATTCGATCATCCGGCTGCGCGACGTGCGTGAACCCGCGGCGGCGGAAGCGGATCCGGCCCGGCCGTTTGCGGCGGTGTGCTTCGACGACGGGTACCGGTGCATATTAAAGGAAGCCTACCCTATACTGCGGGAGATGCGCGTTCCCGCCACGATGTTCATCAATCCCCCGGTCCTCGGGAACCGGGACCTGCTTTGGCGGGATAAGATCCGGTTTCTCATCCAAAAGGGTTTGGAGATGGAATTCGTCGCCTTCCTGCGGTCGCAACGCGGCGCGTACCGGTTTGGGGAGCTGGAACGGCTGGGCTTTTATAAATGGTCGAAGAATCCGAAAGCCCTCCGCAACATGCAAATACAAAAAGACGTGAATGTGTTTTTTATCCGCAAGGGGTTCGACGCGGCGGCGATCGCCTCGCAGCACGATTTGTTCATGAACGAGCAGGATGTGGCGCCAATGGAATACCTCGACTTCGGCAACCATACCTGGTCGCATCCGATCATGACTCTTCTGCCCTCCGCTTCCCAGAAGGACGAGATCGGGCGCTGCCACGAATACCTTACCTCGCGGGGGATGGCGCCGGTCGGCCTGGCGCTGCCGTTCTCTCCTTATAATAACGCCACCGTCTCCATCGTCCGTAAGCTGGGCTACCCCTGCATGCTCACCGTGTTTGAGGAGAGCAATTTTCTGCTCCCGGGAAAGAGGAATCGGCCGCTGATCCTGCATCGCCGGATGGCACCCAAAGACGCCGGAGGGATGGCCGCCATTGTGTAGGACCCGTGATGCGCATGTGTCGATCCGCCCATACCTCAGGCGGAATCCCATTTTCCACAACTCCCGGCGTGAATATGCGGAGTGCCCACTCGGATGTAGGATAGTTTCTGTTGACAGATGGGCGTCTCTTTTTTATCATTCGCACCGCATATGAAGAGCCAAATCGTCGCCCTCGTGGGCATGTGCGGTTCAGGGAAGAGCGTCGCGGGCGAGCGGCTGGAGCAGCTCGGATTCGCCAGGGTTTATTTCGGCGGATTGACGATCGAAGAGGTGAAGCACCGCGGGCTCGAGGTCAACGAGAAGAACGAACGCGCCGTACGCGAGGAATTGCGGCGGACGCACGGCATGGGCGCCTTCGCCGTCCTCTCGCTTCCCAAAATCGAGGCCTTGCTCGGAGCGGGGAAACGCGTTCTGATCGACGGCCTCTACAGCTTCTCCGAGTATAAGATCCTCAAGGAAAAGTATGGAGACGGGCTGCTGGTCATCGCCGTGTTCACACCCCGCGCGCTCCGTTACGAGCGCCTGGCGCGGCGGGAAGTGCGTCCGCTGACGATGGCGGAAGCCGTTTCCCGCGATTATGCCGAGATCGAAAACATCGAGAAGGGCGGGCCGATCGCCCTGGCCGATTACACGATCGTCAACGGCGGATCCCGGGAGGAACTGATCCGGCAACTGGACCGGATATTAACCCCCGGGCAATCCAAAGAAGCCTGATCGAGGACACTAAACCCGATGAAAACGGAAAACCCGGCAGTCTCTCGCAAGCGTCCCGGCTGGGACGAATACTTCCTGAGGTTCGCGGCCCAGGCCGCGGCCCGGAGCGATTGCATCCGCGCCCAGGTCGGCGCGGTGATCGTCAATCCCCGCAAGAAGGTAAAAGGGACCGGATATAACAATTCGCCGGTGGGGGTGGAATCCTGCCTGGCGCGCGGCTACTGCTACCGGGTCGAGCATAATATCGAATCCGGCACCCGCTACGAAACCTGCCGCAGCATCCACGCCGAACAGAACGCGATCATCCAGGCCGGGGAGGATAACTGCGTCGGCAGCACGATCTACGTCTACGGGCACAACCAGGTCTGCATCCTCTGCAAGCGGTTTATCCTCAACGCCGGGATCACCCGCGTGTTGCTGCAGAAGGACCGCGATGCGGATATCATGGAAGTCGATCCGCTTGCCTGGCGCGGGGAACTGTAGCCGCCGTCCTCATGCACCCGCACCGCCCAATCTGATTTCGCCGCATTCCCGGCGGGCGTGCACGCCTGCCCGCCGGTTTGCCCCCATCAAAAGGATCCCGCGTTTGCCATGAACGAATCGCCGCGCAACAAGATTGAAGAACGGTTCGACCGCGAATCCCCGACCTGGCGCGAGATCTACCGCCGATCCAGCCGCAATCCCTTTGCCTACCATGATAAGCAGTACCGCCGGCGGTATGTCCTGGACATGCTGGGGAAGGGAAGCGGGCGGGTGCTGGATCTGGGCTGCGGGGCGGGCGAGTTTTTTAAGGATCTACGGAAGAGGGGTTATTCGGTCGTGGGGGCGGATTTTTCTTCGGAGATGGTCCGGCTGGCAGCCGCCGCCGGCGGCGCCGAGTCGGTTGCGCGGGCGGACGCCGTCCATTTGCCATTTGCGGCGCGTTCCTTGCGGGCGCTGATCGCGGTCGGACTGCTCGAATATCTCCCGGACGACGACGGCGCACTGGCCGAGATGCGGCGCATCCTGGAGCCGGGCGGAACAATCGTCATCACGCTGCGCAACAGGCGCTGCCTGGAAAGGCGGCTTTGGGATGCGTACATCCGCCGGGGCTGGATGACACGCGTCTCCACCGGTTTCTTCCGCGAGCACGATCCGGACTCGTTTGAAGCGGCGGCCGCGCGCTTCGGGTTCACCGACTTCTCGCGCCGCTACTGCCACTTCTATCCGCTGCCGTGGCCGCTTTCCAAAGTGCTGGCTCCCGTCAACAACCTGCTGGCGCATCTTTGGGAACGGATCTTTTCACGCAGCCGCATCCCTTGGCTCGGCTCCACCGTCATTGTACGGTTCCGGGCGCCGGAGGGAAAATAAATATTTACCTCCCGCACGGGCATGAATGCCCGCGCTCCTGCACGAAGCCCCCTTCGGGGGCAGGAATAAAGCCCGCGATTTATGCGGGCTTTGTGTAGCAGCGCTGCCCTTTAGGGCGGCGGGACGGTAGTCGTATCGACGCATGGCGGCGCGAATGAGCAGCGACGCAGCATTTCCCGCACGGGCATGAATGCCCGCGCTCCTACACGATGCCCCCTTCGGGGGCACGCCCGCGATTTCTACGGCCTTTTCCCTGGCCCAGTCCGCCAGGGCGGGCGAGATTGCCCGTCAACGGTGTGGTCTCGATACGCCCCGGCTCGCTCTGCGAGCGGGGGCGTATCGAGACCAAGAGTAAGATTATTCCATGGTGAACTCTATGCGCTACTCCCAACATTTTGGCGCCACGCTTCACGAAGACCCGTCCGACGCAGAGACCGCCGGCTTCCGCCTACTGCTGCGCGCGGGCTGCATCCGGCCGCTTGCGGCGGGGATCTTCAGCTATCTTCCGCTGGGCTATCGTGTGAAATCCAAAATCGAGCACATCCTGCGTGAAGAGATGCAATCCATCGGCGGCGAGGAATTGCTGATGCCGATGGTGAACCCGGCCGAGATCTGGAAACGCACCGGCCGCTGGCAGCAGATCGGGGCCGAGATGGGCCGGATGAAGGACCGTTCAGGACGCGATATGGCCCTGGCCATGACCCACGAGGAGGTGGCCTCGTACCTGGCCGGCTCGGAGATCCGTTCCTACCGCGATCTCCCGCGCCTGATCTTTCACATCCAGACCAAATGGCGCGACGATCCGCGGCCGCGGGCCGGCCTGATCCGCGTCCGCGAATTCACGATGCTGGATTCCTACAGCATGGATGCGGCGGCGGCGGGAATGGAGGCGCATTACGAGGTGCAGACGAAGGCCTATCATCGGATGTTCCGGCGCTGCGGGCTCCCAGTGGCCGCGGTCGCGGCCGATACCGGCATGATGGGTGGAAAGATCGCGCACGAATTCATGTACCTCTCGGACATCGGCGAGGATACGATCCTGCTCTGCCCGGCCTGCGATTACAAGGCCAACCGCCAGACGGCGCGCTTCCGGAAGAGCAATGCCGCGGAGGAAAAGCCGCTGCCGGTCGAGAAGGTGGCGACGCCGGGCGTCACCTCCATCGCCGATTTGACGGCCTTCCTGAAAATACCGGCCGCCCGCACGGCGAAGGCGGTTTTCTTCACGGCTTCCGTGGCGGGGGAAAAAGAAACCGTCGAGAAGCTGGTGTTTGCCGTCATCCGGGGCGATCTGGAAGTGAATGAAACCAAGCTGGCGAATGCCGTCCACGCGCTCGAGCTGCGGCCGGCCCGCGATGAGGAGATTCGCGCATCCGGCGCCGTGCCCGGGTTCGCATCCCCGATCGGCGTGCAGAACGCGCTCATCGTCGCGGACGATTCGATCGCCGCCGGTCCGAACCTGACCGCCGGCGCCAACTTGGAGGGATTCCACCTTCGCAACGTCAATTGCGGCCGCGATTACCATCCGGATAGCGTGGCCGATATCGCCGCCGCCCGCGATGGAGACGCCTGCCCCGAGTGCGGCGCGCCGATGCAGGCCCGGCGCGGGGTCGAGGTGGCGAACATCTTCCAGCTGGGAACCCGCTACAGCGAGCCGATGGAATGCTTCTACCTCGATAGAGAAGGAAAGCGCCAGCCGGTGTGGATGGGGTCTTACGGGATCGGGGTCGGGCGCCTGATGGGGTGCATCGCGGAGGAACACCATGACGAGCATGGATTGATCTGGCCGATCGCCATCGCCCCGTATCCGGTTGCGTTGGTGGGCCTGGGTTGCGAGGAGGAGGCGGACCGGACCTACCGGACGCTCGCGGATGCGGGCGTGGAGGTTTTCTTCGACGACCGCAACGAACGGGCGGGCGTGAAGTTCGCGGATGCG
>JBAVFZ010000078.1:0-2729 GCA_049684495.1 Anaerolineales bacterium
GTGTTGAAAAAGCCGGTCGAGTAGCCCGCGCTCTTTGCGGGCGTATCGAGACCGCGCCAAATTACCGGTGGTCTCGATACGCAAAAACCGCTACTCGACCACCTTCGATGCCTTTTTCAACAACCTGATAGATGGATCCGTGGAGGGATACACCGGTAGGAGGATAAAATGGCCACCGAAACTTTTCAGGGAAAATCCGCAATCATCACCGGCGCCTCGAGCGGGATCGGCAGGGCGCTCGCGCTGCAATTGGCGCGCGAAGGCGCGTCGGTCGCCCTCGCCGCCCGCAACGCCGACCGGCTCCAGGTTCTGGCGGCGGAATGCCGCGCGCTCGGCGGGAAAGCCGAGGCCATCCCGACCGACGTGGCCGAAGAAGCGCAGTGTAAGGCGCTTGTCGCGCGCGCGGGGGAGGCCTTCGGCCGGATCGACATGCTCGTCAACAATGCCGGCATGTCCGTTGTCGGAAAACTGGATGAGCTTCCGGATCTGCGGCTGTTCCATTACGTGATGGATGTGAATTTCTTCGGCGCGCTTTCCTGCTGTTATTATGCGCTGCCGCACCTGCAGGCAGCGCAGGGGCGGATCGTCAACGTCTCCAGCCTGGGCGGCTTGCTGACGATCCCCTACAACACCTCGTACTGCGCGAGCAAGTTCGCGCTGCAGGGATTTTCCGATTCGCTGCGGATGGAGCTCAAACCCAGGGGTGTAAGCGTCACAGTGATCTCCCCCTACTGGGTGGTGACCGAATTCCACGAGCACTACCTCGACAAGGACGGAAAGCCGAAAGGGCCTTCCGGGCGCGCGGTCTACACCGGAAAAATGATGACCGCCGAGAAATGCGCGCGAATCATCCTGGAGGCCGCGCGCCGCAGGAAGCGCGAAGTCCTGATGGGACCGGGAAGGCTGGGCATGCTATTGCGCTGGATCGCGCCATCGGTGGTGGATAGGATCACGGTCGATTCGGTTATGCGGCCGATCGCCGAGCGGGTTTCCAACCATCGCGGATCGACCGTTGACCATCAACAAAAAAAACCCGACCGTAGACGATAGACCATGGACCATGGCTGGTAATTGTTCGGGCAGATAGTTGCGTCGATGGACCGGCCATAATTGATATGAGGAAAGAATGCCCTCACATTACGATTGTCAGCTATAGCCCACAGTCCCCCCGAGTAAAACACTCGAGGGCAGGCATGGTCCATCGTCTGTTCTTCGATTGTCGGCCGTCGATCGTCGAATATCTATCGTCTGAAGGAAAGAATTCATATTCAAGATGGATTCCATTGCATGCATGGAGGTCATTATGAATCCGGAGCAGCCGCGGTTCCTGGTCATCGGCGCGGGGGTGAACGGCTCGGCCTGCGCGACCATATTGCACCGCAGCGGAATCGATGTGACCGTGCTTGCGCGCGGGCAGCGCTGCGCCGACATCCGTGACGAAGGGATCATCATCGAAAACCCGTTGAACGGAAAACGGACCGTGGCGGTCGTGCCGGTCGTCGACCGGCTGGCGCCGGATGACTTCTATGATTACATCTTCGTCATCATGCGGAAAAATCAAGCCCTGGAACTCCTGCCGGTTCTGTCGCGCAACCGCTCGCCGAACATCGTCTTTATGGGGAACACGCTCACGGGGCCCGAGTGTTATACCGATGTGTTGGAAAAGGAACGCGTCCTGCTGGGATCGGTGTACGCCGGCGGACGGCGCGAGGGCAAGATCATCCGGGCGATCGTTCCCAAAGGAATCCCGGTGCCGTTCGGCGAACCGGACGGGTCGGTTTCTCCGCGGCTAAAACGCCTGGCGGCGGCGCTCAACCGGGGAATTTCGAGGGCGGAGATTTCGACCCGGATCGTGGACCGATTGATCACCCATGCCGCGGTGATTCCCCCGCTCGGCGACCTCGTGCTCAAGCACGGCTGCAATCTCCGCAGCCTGGCGGCCTCCGGCACGGATATCCGCTGGATGGTCGATGCGATGCGCGAATCGTATGAGGTGATCCAGGCCTGCGGGTACCGGATCGAGCCGGCCGGCGAGCGTTCCCTGCTGATCGCCCCCCGTTTCCTCCTGGCGGCCCTGTTCCGGATCCTCTTTTCCACGAAGTTCGGGGAAGTCGGCATCGCCTACCACGTCTCCCAGGCGTTCGACGAGATGCGCCACCTTTCGCGCGAGCTGAGCGTCCTGGTGGAAAAATCGGGGTTGGCGGTTCCCGCGCTGCGTTCGGTATTGGATTTACAGCCGTAATGGGAATGGATCGAGCGAACCAATCCATGCAAGGAGAGCATGCCATGCCTATGGTGGAGCGTCACGCGGACGGCATCGTTTTCCGCAAGGCCATCGATTCTTCCAACATGCCGATCGCGATATACTCCAGGCCGGGGATAATCCGGATCCTCCGTCGGCGTTGACGGGCGAGGAATAAATGATGAATACGAATCGCGCAGAAAAAATCCTCCTGCTCGGTTGTTGGTTGTGGACGCTTACCGGCTGCACCCTGCAACTGCCGCGGTTATGGGGATCCACGGATTCGTCCGGCGGGGAAGGCATTCTTCACAACGACATGTATTTCGAGATCGATCCCGAAAGGGGTATTTTTTCCTCCAAACAAAGCATAACCGTCTCCGGCGGCCTGGTAAAAGATCGAAAATTCAATCTGTATATCGGCGACAACCTGGTGATCGACCGCCTGACACTGGAAGACGCCGAGGGATACGCCCTTGCTGTCAAGGAT
>JBAVFZ010000079.1:0-2086 GCA_049684495.1 Anaerolineales bacterium
CAATCCCATTCCCGGCGATTTGAACCAGGAAGGTAATGATCGTACCCCGCGCCAGAATTCCGACAAAATCCGAAGAATGCAGCCGGGAAAGGAATGTGGAAAACTTATTTTTTGTCATCGTCGGGAATCAATCGGAGAGAGCCGATGGGGTGGATCCCCACGAGGTTCAGGCGAAGGTCGTCGCAGAAAGAAGGGAATAAATTCCTCTCCCTCCAATCCATCGCCGCGAAATCGCGGATGATCGGCGCCTCCGGACGGTTGGTCGCTTTTCCGGCGATCTGGTATGCGGATAATCCACAATACCCGGTTTGAGGGAGGCATAGGCCGGGCGCGGCCGTGGGAAGGTGCCCAGATATTCTTCCCCGGTTGTTCCGGGGGGGCACCCGCGCGGGTCGTGCTGCCGGCTTCTGAAAAAAGGGCCTGCAACCGATTCGGGCCTCCAACCCGATTGCGCCGTAAAGCGGGATGAGACTTGCAGTTAACCGATTCTCCTTCTGGTTCCAACGGGAGGAGAAATTCCCGAAATAATCGATGCGGTGAAAAGCGATGTTCCTCCCCTTCACCGGCGCGGATGCCTTCGAAACGCAAACTGGGAAACGGGATACGGCTCCATACCGGGCCTTCGTATCTCACCCTTTCAATGCCTCTTCGTACTGCGCTGTCAATCGATTCAGGTCGTATGCCGTGATTTCCTTCGGAATGGATCGAGGCAACCTTCGCGCACGTAAAATTCCATCGGCGTAAGCCTGCGGATTGTCCTCAACACGTATCACATTGGGCAATTGCATCCGGCGCACTTCCTCCAAATCCGTGCACACAGTCGGAAGGCCGGCGGCGGCATACATCAGCAATCGCATCGGGCTGCGGGCATCGTCCGCCGGAGTTTTCGCATATGTGCACAGACCCATATCGAACGCGCCGACCACTTCCGCAGCATTTTCCATCGCCACTTCCTCTGTGAATTTAACATTGGTCAATCCCTCTTTTAAGGCGCGCTTTTTTGCTTCCGGGACAGCCGAGCCGCGGCCCGCGACGATAAAGGTCAGAGGATGGTGGATAAGCATTTTTGCCGTATCCAGGACGTTCATGAGTTCCGCCGGTTTGTCGTGATTTCCCAGCATACCCACAATGCTGCCCGACACATTCCATTGAGTGCGGAGAAGGGTGCCGTCTGCATTTTTATAAAGATCCAAATTCACCCCGTTCGGGATATGCCGGACCGGACGGGAACTTACCGCTCCGGCCTTTTCCGCCAGGACCGAACTGGCCGCGACAATCATGTCGGCGAACTGCAGGTAGGCGCGTTCCGTACTTTCGATTTCACCCGCGTAACCCTTTCCGCTTCCATACTGCCGCCAGAGAGCGACGTTATCGTCAAAAAGGTCGAACACCAGCCGCGGCGCTATGGGAGGTCTGACCACGAATGTTCCCACCACGACATCGATGCGGTATCGCCGAATAATCCGATCCACCCAGACGGAGAAAACCCCGGCATTCCACCGCCTCACGGCGACGGAATACAACGCGGGAGAGATCCGTGGAATGCCGTGCACGGTGATATTTTCATCCCGGGAAAGACGGTAGGAAAAATTGTTTAGATAACGCCGGGTGAGATAATCCCGCCAGGTAAAATAATCGGCCGCCCAATCCGTGACGTGAACTTCATGCGTCTTCGACAGCGCCCGACAAAAAAGATTTGCCCGTTGTGGAATGCGCCAGGCCGCATGGGGAATCCACAGTATTCTCAAACGGGCTCTCCCATATTCCATTCCCTTCGGCATTTCCGATGGTTCGGAAACGTATCCGCCGATGCCGAATTCCGGCTTTGGCAAAGGACGGGCAGGTTTATTCCTCCGGCTTGCATAGGATGGTTATCGTATCGTTTTGAGACCAAATATCTCGAATAGTATACCCGAAGGATCGGATATATTCGCGGATCTCCAGTTCGGAATGCCGGAAGAGGGTCAGTCCTCTTACGTGGACCTCAACGATCAGGCGCGGGTGGTATTGTTCCAGCGTCGCTCTCATTCCGAATAGAATGTCTAATTCTGCTCCTTCCACATCCATTTTAAGGAAATCGACCTTG
>JBAVFZ010000080.1:0-13284 GCA_049684495.1 Anaerolineales bacterium
AGATTGCGGATAATCTGCATCGTTCATCCCTGGGGTGGAATGCCCGCCCGCGGCTGGAAAAATTCGCGCAACCGCCGGGCGAATTCCTCCCCGTCCCAATCCCGCACCAGGCAGCGCGGCAGCCAGAAAAGGTCGCTTTCCGTATCGACCGGCGCGGGGGTGTTGGCGCAGGCCGCGGAAAATCCGGCCTCGCGCGCCAGACGCACGGTTGTGAGGCTCACGTCCCACGGGGATCCGTACGGGTAGGCAAAGGCGCGCACCGGCATGCCCGCCGCCGATTCCAGCATCCGTTTTCCGGAAACGATTTCTTCGCGTTGATCCCCGGGCGCCATCCGGTTCAACGCCGGATGGCTGAGCGTGTGGGCGCCGAGTTCAAGCGTTCCATCCATTGCCGCCTTGCGAATCTCCGTTTTGGTCATCAAACGATTCGCGCCCGGCGAATCCATCCCGATGGCGGCCGCCTTGCGCAATGCCAGCATCGCACGGCTGCGGGCGGCGGGTGTTGCACCCCGCAACAAGCCGAACAGCTCGCGGTAGCAGCGGTGGCGCGGGGTGGGGTCGGCCGCGCTTTCCATGTTCCACTTCCAGTAGGCCTCGTCCGGCGTTTTCGGCCGCCGCGCCCAATCCCCAAACTCCCATTCATGCGCGGCGCCGTCGATCGTGATGCGCAGCGTTTTGGGGAGCCGCGTCGCAAGCAGGAGGATTTCCTCCAGCTCGTCATAAAAGAATGGCTTGCCCTGCAGGCAGGCGCCGGCGACGAACACCGTCGCCCGCGCTCCGAAGCGGCGGAGGAGCGGCGCGGCCGTGCGGAGGTTATCCGCATAACCGTCGTCGAACGTGATCACGACCGCGCGGCCGGGGATCCGCCGCGCGGCGTGCGCCGCGGCGAGGTCCGCAAGGCGCAGCGGAGTGTAATCCTTTTGGATGACGGCAAGGTGATCTTCGAAATGTTCCGGGGATGTGGACAGCCGAAGCGGATCAATCTTCGGCGCGGCCACCCGGTGATACAGGAGGATCACCGCCCGGGGACGGAAAGCCATCCGGACCGTCCGCAGGAACGGTGGCACGCGGCGGAACATCGATTTCAAGCGCATGGCTATTCCCGTTCGACGCGCAAACCGCACGGCAGATTGAGGATTCCCTGCCATTCATCATCCGGATGCGAGGAGGGCGGCAGCGCAACGATCAACTCGGGGCTGGCCCACCAGTCGTCGAGGAGCCTGCGCCCCTCGCGCTCATAAAAGGACGCGTGCAATTTATACGCGCCGGGCTTGAGCGGCAGCATCGGCAGGGAATAGATCAGCGCGTGCCTGCCCGGCGCGAGCGCCAGATCGCCGCGGCCGCCGTCGTACGAGGCGCCGGACCAGATCAGCTTGCCCTCCGGATCGAATATTTCGACCCCGCCGTAGCCGGCGGCAATCCGTTCGCGCACGTCGAGGACGAGCCGGAAGGCGACCGGCGCCAGTTCGGAGATAATATGCGCTTCTTCCGCGGGAGCCGCGTCCCGCCTCCAGGAGAGGTAGCGGGCTTTGTAGGTCACGCCTTCGTGCGATCCGGCGCCGCCGGGAGCGGCGCCCCCGAGCGATTCGCTTTCATACCGCGCGACCACCTCCCCCGTCGGGCCGAAGTCCTTGATCCGCCCGGCCTCCAGCCAGATCGTCCGGTTGCAAAGGCGGCGGATGGCGGTCATCTGGTGGCTGACGAAGATCACCGTGCGTCCGGTCTGGGCGACATCGTTCATCCGGTTCAGGCACCGGCGCTGGAAGGACAGGTCCCCCACCGCCAGCACTTCATCGACCAGCAGGATGTCGGGGTCGAGGTGGGCCGCGACGGCGAACCCCAGGCGGACGTACATCCCGCTCGAATAGCGCTTGACCGGCGTGTCGAGGAACTGCTCGAGCTCGGAGAAGGCGACGATCTCGTCGAAGCGGCGGTCCACCTCGGCGCGGGTCATTCCGGTGATCGCGCCGTTAAGGTAGATATTTTCCCGCCCGGTCAATTCACCGTGGAAACCCGTCCCCACTTCCAGGAGCGAAGCGACCTTGCCGTACAGTTCGGCGGTTCCCTCGGTCGGATCGGTGATGCGCGAGAGGATTTTCAGCAGCGTGCTCTTTCCCACCCCGTTGCGGCCGATGATCCCGATCACCGAACCGGTCGGCACGTCGAGGGTGAGATCTTTGAGCGCCCAGATGTAATTCGCGCCTTCTTTTTTATGCGGCGCCGCCCGCGCTTTTGGGCTCAGGCGGTCGCCGAGCCAGCCGCGCAGCGTACCGCCCGTCGGCAGGTAGGTGCCGATCCGGTAGCGCTTGCCCAGGCCGTGGATCGCGATCGCCAGAGGTTCGCCGCTCACAGTATGTCCACCATGGTGCGCTGCACTCGCAGGAACATCATCATGCCGGTGAGAAAAACCACGATCGCCACGATGACCGAAGGCCAGATCTCCGGGCCCGGCGGAACGGTTCCCAAAAGGCACCAGCGGAATCCGCTGAGCACGCCGGCCATCGGGTTGAGCGCGTACACCACCCGCCATGCGGCCGGGATCGACTGGGCGGAATAAATGACCGGCGAGGCATATTGCCAAAGCTGGATCAGGAACGGGATGAGCATCTGAACGTCGCGGATGTAAACGTTGATCGCGCCGAGCCACAATCCGAATCCCAGCGCGGTCACCAGGAGCAGCAGCAGGAAGAGCGGCAGCAGAAGGACGGCGGGGGTCAGGTGGATGCCGAATACGAAAATCATTCCCAGAAGGATCACAAACGCCACGCCGAAATCCACCAGCCGCGCCGCGGCTCCGGCGAGCGGGATCAGCAGGCGTGGAAAATAGACTTTGTTGAGGATGCCCGCATTGGATGTGAGGCTGGTGGCCGTGCCGGCCAGCACCGCGCCGAACAACGACCAGGGAACCACGGCGGCTGAGGAAAAAACCGGATAGGGAATGTTGTTGTCGGTCGGAACCTTCAGCCATTCCCCGAACACGACCGAGAAAACCACCATCTGCATCAGCGGCTGCAGGATCGCCCAGCCGATTCCGAGGACGGTCTGCTTGTACCGCACCCGTACGTCGCGCCAGGCCAGGAACCACAGCAACTCCCGGCGCTCCCACATTTCGCGCAGGTTGAGCGCTTCCCAGCCGGTGCGGGCGCGGATGCGGGTGACGGCCATCGGCTGCGGGCGCGATTCTTCCATCACGCCCCGTTCCGTTTGCCGCGCCGGGCGAGGTACCAGTCGATCGTCCGGCGCAGCCCGTCGTCGAGGGAGACTTCCGCGGTGAAACCGAACTTCTCCTTGGCCCGGGAAACGTCGAGCAGACGGCGCGGCTGTCCGTTCGGCTTGCTCGTATCCCAGACGATTTTCCCGGTGTAGCCGAGGATCTCCGCCATCTTGCCGATCAGAGCCTCGATCCGGATCTCATGCCCGGATCCCAAATTCACCGGCAGGTCTTCGTTATACCGCTCGACCGCCATCAGGATTCCGCGGGCGGCATCCTCGATATACAGGAACTCGCGGGTCGGGCTGCCATCCCCCCACATGACGACTTCCGGCTTGCCGTTCTCCTTCGCGTCGAGGCATTTAATAATGAAGGCCGGGATCACATGCGAAGTTTCCAGGTTGAAATTATCCCGCGGCCCGTAGAGATTGACCGGCAGGAGCACCACGGTGTTGAACCCGTATTGCTCCCGGTAGGCATGCGCCTGGACGAGCAGCATTTTCTTGGAAAGCCCGTAGGCCGCGTTGGTTTCTTCCGGGTAGCCGTCCCACAGGTTGTCTTCCTTGAAGGGAATCGGCGGATCCTTCGGGTAGGAACAGACGGTGCCGATCGCGAGGACCTTCTTCACCCCCGCTTTATACGCCTCATGGATGATGTTGGTTCCCATCATCAGGTTTTCATAAAAGAACTCCGCCGGAAAATCGCGGTTGGCGCCGATCCCGCCCACCCTCGCCGCCAGGTGGATGACTACCTCGGGCCTGACCTCGGCCATCAGGCGCCGGACCGAGAGCGTGTCGGTCAGGTCTATCTCCTGAATCGTCGGCGCCGTGACCGCCTCGGCTCCCTTCGCTTTCAGCTGTTCCATGACGAACGATCCGAGGAATCCGGCCCCGCCGGTGACGAGAAATCGCGTATTTTTCCAATCCATGGGGGAATCTCCCGTTCGCTTAGTTGCGAGGCAATTCTACCGCACCGCCCGCCGCGGCCGCGGAGGGGGCGGCCGGCGTTTCCCGAATCAGGACCAAAACCGCGGTGATCGCCATGGATAAATAGGCGGCGACGATATGGCGGGGATAATAGGTGACCGCATCGTAAAAAAAGTGGACGGATAGAAAAACCAGCGGCAACGCCAGCCACAGGATGGCAAGCGCCTTCCGGCGCGCGATCGCAATCCCGGCCGCCGCCAGTCCGCCGGCCAGGAACACTCCCATCAAGGCCAGGGCCGGCAGCATGGACCGCGGGACGTCCGCCAGCAGAACGAGCATGCCGATTTGTTCGCGCACCGCCGCAGCGGCGGCGCCGTCGCCCCGCAGGAAGGCCAGCCAGGTCGCCGGAGGCAGAACGAGGTTGGCCGAAGTGCCGCCGGAATTGGTGGCGAGCACCCACTGCCCGCCGTAAACAATATTGTGCGCCAGGGGAAGCAAGCCGATCCCGAGGGCCAAGACCGCGGCAAGCAGAACCGTCTTCGCGTGCTTCTTCCAGGACCCGGCGGCCGCGAGGAAAAAAATCCAAAGAATACCGGGAAGCAGATTCGGACGGATCGTATACGCGGCAGCAAGCGAAGCCGCTCCGGCAAGGATGCCCGCGGCGCCCGGCGCTCCGTACAGGCCGGGAAGCGCCCAAAGCAGCAGGATCCATGCGTCGTATTCCGACAATCCCTCACGGATGACGCCGGACACATAATATCCGCCGAACAGGATCAGGGCGCATCCCAAACCGACAAGCAGGACCCGGCGAAGGACCGGCGCCGCCCGGCTTTCCCAGCCGCGGAACAGCCAGAATACGCCGCCAAAGTATGCGGCGAGTTGAACGGCGGCGTACAGCATGTTCCCATCCCCGAACAGCGCGTGCTCGAGGAATTTGATATACCGATAGGCCGGTATGGCCCAAAACACCGATTCACCGCCGCGAAGAGAGGATGTGGCCAGGATCGAATAGGCCTCGGATTCGTAGGTCAGCGGATCGTTTCCGGCCGAACGCAGCAGCACCAGTCCGGCGCCGGAAGACCATACCCTCAAGATGGCGAACCCGGCCGCGGCGGCGATGAAATACAAACTGATCCCCCGGAACGGCCGGCCGATCAGGTGCGCGGCGAGGATTGCCGCCAGCACGACCGTCAATCCGATCCCACGGACGACGGGCGCCGCCGGGATGAAGCTGAACAATCCGATGCCCGCGGAAAACGCCATCAATCCGACCAGGTCCCGCCGCAGGGATTGCCAAAGCGCGGGCAGGCACGCGGAGATCCACAGGGCGATCAATCCGTCCGCCAGCAGCGCAAGGATCCGCCATCCGGCGGCGCTGCGCGCGGAGAGTGGAACGGCTTTCCCGTTTTCAAGCACGTCAATCTTAAGGGTTGCTCTCGGTCCCCAGGTTTCCGCGTCCTGGCCGCTGCGCGATCCGTCGTCGAAGGAATAATCAATCGCCAACGGGGCTTCCGCCGGCGGCGGGTCGATTTCCACAACGGCCGTTTCCGCATACGCCGGAGGCAGGTCGACGCGGATATTGCCCCAGACAACCGTCCCTTCGCCGGCATATTCGATGCGGATCGGACTCCCGGAAGGAATGTCCGGATACCCGCTCCAGTGCGCTTCGATCGGGATCCGCGGCCGGGGGATATTCCCCGGCTCCCATTCATAATAGTTGTAGCGGTTGGTATTCAGGAAGACCAGATTCCAATTGTCCTGACCGAACCAGATCGTTTCATCCCGGCGGGTCGCGGAAAAACGGTCAAACAAATTCTCGTACGATCGCTCGCACTCCCGGTACGGAAGATCCTCGTGGGTTATGGAGGTTGGCTCGGCTTCTGAACGGTAGCATCCGGCGAATCCCGAAGGTTCCCCTGACGCGAAGAGCGCAATTTTAATAACGAGGACGACCGCAATAAATATCCAAAGCCATGCCGGGCGGATCTTCCACCGCTTCCAGTAATCCGCCTGCCGGACGCGCAGTTCCCGAAAAAGCAAAAAGGGCACCGCCAGCGCCAGCACCGTGAATTCGGGAAGCCGGCTGAAGGGGAGCCCGTCAAACAGCTGCAGGTTGGCGGATGGGATGCAAAGAACTATCAGGAACGCCAGGAACAGCGCGATACCCTGCGTCATGGCGGATTTGGGGCAGTCTGCAAAGAAGTCTTCGACATCTGCATGATTGTCATGCCCGCGTCTGCCCTCGCGAAGCGGGGGAAACTTGGGTGTACTTGGCGGGCATCCACTCTTTCAATCCCTGGATTCCCGCTGAGAACACCCCCGCTCGCGATGGCTTCGCATTGAAAGATCCCCAACGCTCATCGCTCGGGGGGCCGACGCGGGAATGACGGTTTCCTATACCGCGGTTCATTTGGCTGCGTCCTTGCCGCCCGCCATCTTCCGCCGGAGGGTTTCGCGATCGGCGTCGACCATGATCCGCACCAGATCGCGGAAGGTCGTTTGGGGAGCCCAGCCGATTTTTTTCTTCGCTTTGGAGGAATCCCCGATCAGGTAATCCACCTCGCTGGGGCGGAAGTAGCGCGGATCGGTTTCGACGAATTTGGCCGGATCCAGGCCGGCGTAGGCGAACGCCTCGGTGAGGAATTCGCGCACGGTATGGGTTTCGCCGGTGGCGATGACGAAATCGTCCGGCTCGTCCTGCTGCAGCATCTTCCACATCGCCTCGACGTACTCCGGCGCGTATCCCCAATCCCGGCTGGAATCGAGGTTGCCCAGGAACAACTTCTGCTGCAGGCCGGCTTCGATGTACGCGATCGCCTTGGTGATCTTCTTGGTGACGAAGGTTTCCCCTCGCCGCGGGCTCTCGTGGTTGAAGAGGATCCCGTTGCAGGCGAACATCCCGTACGCTTCGCGGTAATTGACGGTCGTCCAGTAGGCGTAGACCTTGGCGCAGGCATACGGGCTGCGCGGGTGGAAGGGCGTCGTTTCCTTCTGGGGAATTTCCTGCACCTTCCCGTACATCTCGCTGCTCGAAGCCTGGTAGAAGCGGCACGGCAAACCCATCTCGTGGATCGCATCCAGCAGGCGGACGGTTCCGATCCCGGTGATGTCGCCGGTGTATTCCGGCATGTCGAAACTCACCTTCACGTGGCTTTGCGCGCCCAGATTGTAGATTTCGCCCGGCTCCAGCTGGTGAAGCAGTTTCCACAGGTTGGTCGAATCCGAGAGGTCGCCGTAATGCAGGAAGAGCTTCACGCCGTTGACGTGCGGATCCTGATACAGGTGGTCGATCCGGTCGGTGTTGAAAGTGCTGGCGCGGCGGATCAGGCCGTGCACTTCGTATCCCTTCTGGATCAGCAATTCCGCGAGGTACGAGCCGTCCTGCCCGGTGATCCCGGTGATGAGCGCTTTTTTCGGTGCCACGGTTTTCTACTCCGTTTATCTATGGATCAGAACATGGATAGCTGCGTTGCATCCGGCGCGGGCGCGGATCCGGAAGGGGCCTGCTTGCGCGCCTGTTCGATCAGCCCCGGCAGTTTGTGGAAATCGTCCTCGATCGACTGCCGGAGATTCGGCTGGTGCAGCGCCGCGGCGGGATGGAACATCGCCACCACCAGCCGGCCGTCGACGTGCCGGGCCTGGCCGTGGACGGAGCTGATCTTGGAGAGGCCGAAGTAGCGGGCCATCGAAAAGCGGCCGAGGGTGACGATCACCTTGGGCTGGATGGCGGCGATCTGCCGGTCCAGGTACGCGCGGCAGGCTTCGATCTCGTCCGGCTGCGGGTCGCGGTTGCCCGGCGGCCGGCATTTGACCACGTTGCAGATGAAAACCTGTTCGCGGCGCAGTTGGATGCTGGCCAGAAGTTCCTCAAGGAACTTGCCGGCCGCGCCGACGAACGGGCGGCCCTGCTCGTTTTCGTGGAACCCGGGACCTTCGCCGATGAACAGCAGCGAGGCATCCGCCGGGCCCTCGCCGGGCACCGCGTTCTTGCGCGAGGTGTGCAGGCCGCACATTGTGCATCCCGCGACTTCCTTCGCGATCTGCGCCAGTTCTTCGTTCGCCGTCATTCAGAATCCTCCGTCAAGTGAATGTCGGTCGAGTAGGGCTGAGCAACGCGAAGCCCGTATCGAGACCTCGGATAATCAAGCCGGAGGTCTGGATAGGTCCCGCATGGCTTCGCCTGGGGGGACTACTCGACCACCTTTACACCAGTTGTTCTTTATTCTCCTGCGCCCAAGTCCACAAACGGGTGAGGCCTTCCTTCGGCGCGACTTCCGGTTTCCACCCGAGTTCGCGTTCCGCTTTGCGGATGTCGCTGACGTAGATCCGCTGGTCGCCCGGGCGCCACTTTCCGTAACGGACGTCGATCTTCCGGCCGGAAAGCTGCTCGAGCATCGGCCCCGTTTCGGACCAGACCGTCAGC
This sequence comes from Anaerolineales bacterium, assembly GCA_049684495.1. Taxonomy (GTDB): domain Bacteria; phylum Chloroflexota; class Anaerolineae; order Anaerolineales; family RBG-16-64-43; genus JAFGKK01. The sequence goes on from JBAVFZ010000080.1 coordinate 8,561, forward strand.
GTAAAATCGGGCCCGCCGCCGATGTTGAAGACCTTACCGCGCACGGTGGCGATCTGGTCCACCGCCCGTTCGAACGCGCGCGCCAGGTCGCCGACGTAGAGCATGTCGCGGACCTGCTTGCCGTCGCCGTAGATGGTAACGGGACGGCCGAGCGTCGCGCAGATCACGAAGTGCGCCAGCCAGCCCTGATCCTCGACTCCGAATTGCCGTTCGCCGTAGATCGCCGACTGGCGGAAGACGACCGTCGGCATCCCGTAGATGCGCGCATAATCGCGCACGTACTGGTCCCCGGTCCCCTTGGAGCAGCCGTAAGGGGAATGGAAATCCAGCGGCCAGGTCTCCGCCACCCCGAGCGGCAGCTCGGCGAGCGAGTAGCGGTCCGGCCCTTCGACCACCTTGGCTTCCTCCATCCCGCCGTAGACCTTGTTGGTCGAGCTGTATACGACGATCGGGTTCATCCCCGAAGCGCGCGCCGCTTCGAGCGCATTAAAGGTGCCGAGCGCGTTGATCTTGAAATCGTCACGCGGGTTGGTCACCGAGGTGGTCACCGCCACCTGGGCGGCAAGGTGAAAGATGGCCTCGCGTCCCTGCGCGGCGCGCTCGATCGCGGACGCGTCGCGGACGTCGCCGTGGATGAATTCGAGCCCCGGCACGTTCTTCTGCAGCCAGAGCAGGTTGGGGACGCTCCCGCGCCGCGAGAGGTTGTCGAACACCGCCACCTTGTCGCCGCGCCCGGAAAAGTGTTTCGTCAGGTGCGTTCCGATGAACCCGGCGCCGCCGGTGATTAGAATTTTCATTTCGCATCCTCCCGATGCACTTTGTCGCGGCCGTCGATCCGCTCGGCCGTCATCAGCACGGCATCCTCCCCGTTGTTTTTGTAATAGCCTTTGCGGAGCCCCACGGCGAGAAAGCCGAATCCCGCGTAGAGCGCCTGCGCCGCCGCGTTCCCCGCCCGGACTTCAAGCATCGCGCTCGCCGCCCCGAGCGAGGCCGCCTGGCGCAGCAGCGCGGCCAGCAGCACCTTGCCCACCCCGCGGTGGCGCCACGCCGGGTGGATGGCGAAGGTCGAAATGTGCGCTTCGTCGACGATCAGCCAATAGCCGCCCGCGCCGACCACCTGCGGCGGTTCCCGGGTTTGGATCACCAGCAAATGGGAGGCCGGATTTTTCCGCAATTCATAGCGGTAGGTATTTTCCGGCCATGGATTGGGGAACGCATCCCGGTCGATCTCCATCACCGCGGGAATATCCTCCGGCTGCATCTCCCGGACGAGGAACTCCCCCGCCAACTCCGCCAACTTTTCGTGATCGATCATTCCTATCTGCCGGTCGAGACCTGCCCCGGTTCCGCTGTGGCGGGGCCAGGGTAGGGGCGGTCCAAAAAGAATCACTGGGACATTTATGAACGTCATGCCCGCGCCTGCCCTCGCGAAGCGTGGGTGTACTTAGCGGGCATCCATTCCTGAAAATCCTGGATTCCCGCTAAAAACACGCGGGAATGACGATCAAAACTACTCGACCGCCTTTGTTTTTGGAATCGAATCCAGGTAAATCGGCTGGAGCATCATCGGCCGCGTTTCCGGGTCGCGCCAGTGTTCGGCGGTCATCTCCGCCAGCACGCCCGCCCGCCGCACGTTGCGATGCGGAGGCGCATGTTTGAGATCCCGGCGTTTGGCCAGCACCGCTTTTCCGGCGCCGTCGATCTCACCGCATACCCGCGCCCGTTTCGGCGCATCGGCGGCCAGCGCTTCCCATGTGGATACCCGCGCCTCGCCCGCCGCCTTCCACTTCCCGGCCACGGCTTTGTACGCGCACCAGGCGATCCGCCCGCGCCCTGCGCGCAGGACCGCGACCAATTCCTTTTCCGTCACCGGCTGGGCCCGGACGAGGATCTCGAAGGTGGGGATGCCATAGACCGGAAGGTTGTGCGGGATCGCAAAGCCCGCCGCGAACGCCATCCCGATCCGGAGCGCGGTGTAGGATCCCGGCCCCTGCGCCACGCCCACCGCGCGGATCTCCTCCGGCTTCACGCCCGTCCGGCGCAGGAGTTCCTCGACCGCGGGCGCGAGCTCGACGGTATGGTGCATCTGCGCCGGCCAGGCGGTTTCCGCCGCGATCCGCTGCCCGTCGTAGAGCGCCAGGGCGAGCGTCTCGGTCGCGGTATCGACCGCCAGAATCCACTCAGCTTCCGAAAGCCAGCTTCCGAAAGTCTCGGAGGATTTCTTCCGGCCGCGCGCCTTTGCCTTCGAAGCGTAGGTTCCTTCGCGTGTCATCGATCCACCGCATCTCCACTTGAACCCGGTCCCGTTCGAGCAATTCCCCGATCCGCTCCGGCCATTCCACCACCATCGCGCCGTGGTCGAGCGCGGCGTCGATCTCGAGCCCCGGCCGCTCGCCGGGCTTCAGGCGGAAGGCGTCCAGATGATACAGCACCTTCCCGTCGGCCCGTTTGTATTCGTGGACCAGGACGAACGAGGGGCTGCGCGCCGCCCGGGCCGAGCCCCAGCCGCGGGCCATGCCCTGCACCAGGGTGGTCTTGCCCGTGCCCAGGTCCCCGTGCAGGCAGATCAGGTCGCCGGGGCGCAGGATCTCCCCGATCCGCGCCCCCATCCGCTGGGTTTGGGCCGGGCTGCTGCTGGTGAAATCGACCGTGTTGGCGTCGAGGACAGGCACGAGCTAATTATATGATATTCCACCCCGCTCCTCCCCAGCCCTCCTCCCAGCCGGTCCAATAACAATGATTCAAAATCAAGAATGACTTTTTCCCGTTTAAGGAACAGCGGCTGGGAGAAGGGGACGGTTCAACCCGAATTCTCACTTGAGTGTTAGTAAGCCTTTATTGGATTTTTTCTGCAAAAAGTGAGTGTGGCGTTCATTTATCGATATCAGAAATTGGTGTCCACCTATCCAGCCTTCCGCGATGCGGTACCGGATATGGAATTACTGCTTCCGGTACACCAGTATGCTTCCCTCCCGGTCGACGACCGCATAGGATCCTCGAGCCGTGAGCAGTAGGAAAGCTTTCCATTGAGTTTCGATGAGCGCGTTTTCCGAGGAGTCGTAGAAGATGTATTCCGGGACGCCTGCATAGCGCTCCGCCAACATCAGGATATGGGATGTAAAAGACCGGGAGGTTGTGGAAATGGGCGGATCCGTTAAGTCCAGAAGGTGAGTCTTCCGCGTTATCAGGAGCGCTTCCGTCTGGTCCTCAGGCTTGGCAAAAATGGCGATCGACGGATCGCCGGCCGCGTATTGTTGGATGAAGGTTACCAGGGTCATCACCGTGTCGTTCGACGGCGGGATGCGATAGGGATTCGCGAAGACAAGCGCTCCTTCCGAAGACCAGGACCGGGTGATTTTATATATGAGTGAATTCTTAATTCCGGAGTTAAAAAGCCAGCCGGTCTGAACCATGCAAAACCACAAGCTGACGATTATCGTCAATCCGAAAATCCAGCGGCGGAGCGGGTGAAATCCCACGGCGGTTCCGTCATTCTGCGAGATGAAAATCCAAAGCGCAATCACCAGAACCAACGGAGTGCATACCAGGGAAAGGTGATAATCCAGGTCATAAACAAAATAATATAGGTATTGCAGTAATCCGGCGACGGAAAGACCCGCCATTAATGCGGCTGTTGCCGCAGGCAGCCGGCTTCGCTGCTTCCATGCCGTAAAAATAACCGCCAGAATGGTGCCGAGGTATATCGCCGCCGTCACACCCGTCCAAAAGGAATGAAAATCCATCCGCGGTCCGTTTCGATCCGAGAATGTGTAATGGGCGAATACATCAGCATAATGTAAAAGGTTGGGCGGCTGCCCTGCGGCGATCGCCGTCGCGGCCCACCACGCGCTCCAACAGAAAAGGATCACGCCGATCTGAAGCAGGAGCCTTTTCCCGAAATCACGCAGGCCGGTTTTCCGCTGATCGGAATAGAGCACACCCCCGATGAAAAGGAGCGCATCCAATGGGAGGACCGTATACAGCAAGACTTCCAAGCTCCATGCGGATGCCGCTCCGATCAGGACAAGTTCGACAATTCGCCAGATCCTTCCCGTGCGGCTCATCCCGATCCATCCGACTCCCAGAAGCAGATACGTCATCCCATACCGCAATGGGCTTTGCGCCGGGATGTGAAGAATGCTCGGCCAGGAAACGGCGAAGTAGGCGAAATACAGGACCCCGGCGAGTCCGGCCAGGCTGATAAAAATATTTTTAGTCGCCCTATACAGGATGAGGAACAATAGGATGAATTGAAGAATATACAACCCGTTGAGGACAAACGCCAATCCCGGGTAAGCAATCGGTAACCGCAAGCAGCGGAAGACAGCCAGTAGAAAATAGACAACACCGACCCCGTATTGGGATAAGGTATCAACGAAGATGAACTTGCCGCTTGATACATCCCGCCTCGTCGCTAAAAGGGTGTTGAAATGGGATCGAAGGTATGGGAGCTCCGGCTGGTAGACCAATCCGAATAGCAACAATGTGAGCAGGAGAAAGATCCACCAATGCGCCCTCCATCGAAGACGCAGATTTTTTAACCTTTCCGATTGCGTGAACGCCGTGAATCCGGCGACCATTGCGGCCAGCGTCACAACTGCGCCCCGATCGACAAAAGGTAGGTACCGTTGAATAATCCAATCCCAGAAAATTGCCCCATAGAAGAGGGGAAGCAATAAAATCACCCATCTGTTCATCGCCGCCAAAAAGACGGACGCATTAAG
>JBAVFZ010000081.1:0-3707 GCA_049684495.1 Anaerolineales bacterium
GGGGATACGCGCCTCTTCCACAGCCTGTTGGCGCTCATCCCGGAAAAGAACACCGGCGTATTCGTCGTGTACAACAGCGAGAACGCCTTCGACGCGCAATCCCTGCTGCTTAAAGATTTTATGGATACCATCTTCCCCGCCGCAATCCCGCCGGTGGGGAAAATCGATCTGTCCGCGGAAGCTTTGGCGAAGTTCTCCGGAAGCTACCGCCAGACCCGCCGTTTCGCCGAGACCACGGTGGAGAAGGCCGGCACTTTGCTGGAACCCATCCTCATGCAGCCGACGGGCGACGGCGCGCTGCTCGTCTCCTCCGCCTGGTACGGCGAGATCCGCTTCATCCCGGTCGAACCGCTGGTGTTCGTCCAGGAAGACGATTCCCAGAACATCCTGATCTTCCGCGCGGATGCGGACGGGACCATCACCCATGCCTTCGTTCAGGATGATCCGACGACGGCCTTTGAAAAAATGCCCTGGTACGCGGATTACTCGCTGCATTACCTCATCCTGATCGCCGGCGCCGGAATGTTCCTGACGACGCTGGTTCTCGCACTGGTCCGCTGGATCGTCGCGCGCTTCAGGAAAAACCAGGGTTCCCTGCCCAAACCGGCCGTGGCCGGGCGATGGATTTTTCTCGCGCTCTCGGCCGCCGGGATTCTGTTTCCCATCGGTTTTATCATCGCCTTCGGGGGGATCACGTATGGGGAATTGGATTTGCTGACCGTCGTTCTGGCGCTGCCCGTGCTTATGCTTGCGTTATCGGTTGCGGCGGGCTACTTCCTCGTCCGGGCTTGGAGAGTAACATACTGGCACATCGCCGAGCGGATTTTCTACTCGCTGGTCCTCGTCTCGGCGGTCTTTTTCATATGGAGTTTAAATTATTGGAATCTATTGGGCTGGAAATATTAATTTAGGTACAAATTAATGGACAGGATTTACAGGATTGACAGGAAAAAGAAAAAATCCTGATCATCCTGTAAATCCTGTCCATGTCCTCACGACCGGCCGACGATACCCTTCCCCTCACCCCTCTCCCAGACTTGGTCTGCCTTGGATGGGCTGGGAGAGCCAGTCCCGGTGGTAACGACGGGAGGGAAGGGGGTGGGGGAGCACATCTGCCCGGAAATTTCCCACAATCGCTTGGCGGAGTCTTTGTCCAAGGCCGCGGGATCCGGATCAACCGGATTTCCATCCTTCCAGTAGATACCGGCGTGGCTCTGCGTGGAAGGATCCAGAAATAGGCGGACGATCCCCTTGGCCGTCTCCTCCGGCGTCTTCCCGTGCGCGCTCCATATTCTCCAACCCCAGCCCATCCAAAAGGGAGTGCCCTTGGTCCCGATGCCGGTATTCACCAGACCGGGATCGGCGGCAAACGCCTGCACGCCGCTCTCTTCTCCCAGACGCCGGTTCAACTCCAGGGTGAAGAGCACGTTCGCCAGTTTGCTGCGCCCATAAGCGCGCCATGCGGAATACCGCCGCCGGGATTGAAGATCGTTCCAATCCAGACGGGCGCCGTAGTGCGATCCCGAACTCACGGTGACCACGCGCGCCCAGGGCGCGGCCCGCAGGAGCGGGAGCAGTTCATGAGTGAGCAGGAACGGGGCCAAATGGTTGAGCGCCCACGTCCGGTCCAGGCCTTCGATTGTCTGAGTCTGCCGGAACGCCACTCCTCCGGCGTTGTTCAAGAGGCCGTCCAACGCAGTGCGGCCCGAAGCGGCGAGAGTCCCGCGGATCTGTTCCGCCACGGCGCGGACTTCGCTCAACAGGGAGAGGTCCGCCCGCAGGAAATGCGCCTTGCCGGCGGGATGCAGCCCGCGCAGAATTTCCTCCGCGGCGCGGCAGCGTTCCTCGGAGCGGCCGATCCCGATCACCACCACGCCCGCGCTTGCCATTTGCTTCGCCGCCGCCAGCCCGATACCCGAGGTGGCGCCGGTTATAACAATGACCTTATCCGAATTCGGCTTGTCCATGGCTGTGATCAACCTTTCATTCGGAGAGATTCACATGATACCGGGAATCTTCCTTTTTAATATCCCGCCGGAGGATGAAATCCGCCGGTTGTGGGATGCGTGCAGGACAACCGCTATCATGATCAAAGGGCGAGTGTATCGTCATGCTTCGAAAGGTGTATTCGTGGGGTACTTGTTTTCGATGGAAGAGGATTGCGGACAGGGTGGATTAAGGCCAGAGGCTGCCGCCTTCATGAGTGGCTTACAAAAGCATTTCCGCCACCGCCGCTTCGGCGTGGATCTTGGTGGTATCCAGAAACGGAATGCCCAGTCCCGCGGAATCGGTCAGGAGCAGCGGCAACTCCGTTCCCCCGAGGATCAGGCAATCGATCCGGTCCTGGTCGCGCATCCGCGCGGCGATCGCCTGCATCCGTTCGCGCGTCCCGGGCAGGAAGACGCCCGCGACCAATTCGCCCATGTACTTTCCGTGGATGAATTCCTGTTCATCCGCATTAGGTAGAACCACATCGATCCCCTCCCGCGAAAAGACATCCGGATAAAACCGCGCCTGCATCGTGAAGCGCGTGCCGAACAACCCCGCCCGTTTCACTCCGAGCGCCCGTGCGGCTTCGCCGGCGGCTTCCACGATGCTGAGCATCGGGATGGATGCCCGCGACCGGACCTCTTCGAAAACGATGTGCGGCGTGTTGGAGGCGAACAGGGCGAAATCCGCTCCGGAGCGCGCCAATTTTCCGACCTCGCCGGCCAGGAAGGCGGTTGCACCGGGAAGGTCCTTCGCGCCGATCAGATCCAGCATGCGTTTCATGTCGATGCTGTTGATCAGGATCGAAGGATACCCGCCGTCGGTGATCCGCCGCCGGTAATCCGCGATCATCAGCCGGTAATACTGAATGGTCGATTCGGGGGCGATCCCGCCGATAATTCCGGGTGTTCTCATGAGCGAAGCCTCCTCGAGGTTCCGACGGCTGAAGAATCACATGATACTTCTACCAGGTTGTTGAAAAAGGCATCGAAGGTGGTCGAGTAGCGGTTTTTGCGTATCGAGACCACCGGTAATTTGGCGCGGTCTCGCCCGCCCTGGCGGGCTGGGCCAGGGATACGCCCGCAAAGAGCGCGGGCTACTCGACCGGCTTTTTCAACACCCTGCTAAAAAAATTACCCTGAGTGCTTGGGAAGAATCTCCGATTGCCGGAAGAGATGCTTCGCTTTCCCTCCCTCCCGCTGTGCTCGCGGTCGGGAAGGGCGCCCCGCATGAAATCTCTTGCCGGAGATTTCATTTATAAAAATACGTGTGATTGCAGGGCGCATCGTCCATGATCAGCGTTTTCGTCCTGGAGAACCCGATCCGGGGATGGAACGCCGGCGTGGTGTAGAAATCCGTCGAGCACGCCAGATGATGCAGCCATTGGCGCTGCCCGGTCCTTTTGGCGAGTTCGTATATCGGGCAGCGGGTGACGCAGAACACGACCCGGCCGCCGGTCCGCTCCATGGTGAATTCGAATTCGCCGCTTTCCTTGAGCGGCTGCCAGAGCACACGGATGAAATCTTCGATCTCCGTGCCGGGGCGGGCTTCCTTTTCGCCGATGGTTTTCCAATCCCGGGCGATATTCAGCGCCAGGTATTTTTCCACCGCCGCGCCCGCCGCATCGCCGTACCGGGCGGTGAGTTCCGCCAGCAGCCCAGCCGTATCGCTTTTTCCCCAGCCGTTTTTAAAATCGCCGAGGATGTTGTATTCGCGGG
>JBAVFZ010000082.1:0-9547 GCA_049684495.1 Anaerolineales bacterium
TGATTCAAGTGGTACAGGATTAATTACAAAGATCAATGCCGATTATTATTGAAAAATTTCGTATCTGCTCAGACCGGGAAAAGCGTACACGGATTACACGGGGAAGAACCGATTGCACGGAATATTAAAAATAATAATTCGGTGTTTTCGGCTCTTTTCGGCGTTTCGGTGTACAAGAAAGAGAAATCAGGCTGAGTAAATACAAAATTTCTTTTTATTTCTTCTTTGTGTCTTTTGTGCTTTTTGTGGCCAAAAGGCCTTAAAAGGCACAGAGGCCACATCGGTCAGCCGCCCGCATAGAGCATGATGAGGATGGCAACGGTGACCCCGACCAGCACGCCGATGATCACTTCCCCCGGCGTGTGTCCGAGCAGTTCCTTCAGGTTCTCTTCCTTCAGCGGATGCCCGTGCGAGAAGTCATCGATGATCGCGTTGATCACCCGCGCGTGTTCCCCGGCCTGTCGCCGGACACCGGCCGCATCGTACAGCACCACCATGCAAATGGCGATGCTTAAGGCGAACTCCGGCGAAGCGAATCCAAGCTGCATCCCGAGTGCGGTGGTCGCGGCGGTTATGATGGCCGAATGGGTGGACGGCATGCCGCCGGCACTGAAGAACCACGACCAGGCCCATTCGCGCGTCCGCAAATATTGAACGAAGGGTTTGCTGAACTGGGCGATGAACCATGCGACGGCCACGCACCACAAGACTTTGTTCTGTAATAACTCCATTTTCCAACCAATCTCCTGTCACTCGTCCTGCGCGGGGTCCTCGAGCCGGCTACCGAGTTCACGGATCCGGAGTTGCGCCTTATCCAGCAGCCCGGCGCAGGTTTTCGCCAGCGCCTGCCCGCGTTCATAGAGGGCCAGCGCCTCTTCCAGCGGGATTTCTCCGGATTCGAGTTTATTCACGATCTCCTGCAGTTCGGCGTAAGCCTTTTCATAACTCGGTGCCTGATCGGACGACTTTTTTTGTTTTGGCGACATTCCCCTTGCTCCTCTCCGGCGATCCCTTCTCCGCGATCCCGGCTATGGCGTGGCGCTTTTTTCCGCGCCTTCCGATCGGGCGGTCCACTTTCCATCCGCCACCTGAACGCGCATCGTCGTTCCCGCCGGCGCCTGGCGTACCGACCGCACCAGGCGGCCGTCGGCCTGGTTCCAGATGAGCGCATACCCGCGTTCGAGAACCCGGGCCGGGCCCATGCCTTCGAGCACGCGGACCAGCCCCTCCAGGCGCGAGCGCTGCAGGGCGAGCCGGCTGCGGATCGAAGCCTCCGCCCGGCGCGAACAGTCATCCACCTGCTGGCGGATGTTCTGCAGCCGGTGCAGCGGCGAAACCGCCTGGAGCCGGATCGTCATCGACTGCAGCTGATCCCGGTTTTCGCGCAGGACGGAAAGAATCCGCAGCTCCAAACGCCGGCGGTGCTGCGCGATCTGCTGCAACAGCTCTTCGCGGTCCGGCGAGGCCAATTCCGCGGCCGCGGACGGAGTCGGGGCGCGCAGGTCGGCGGCAAAATCCGCCAGTGTGAAATCCGATTCGTGCCCGACCCCGGTGACGACCGGGGTTTGCATCGCGGCGACGGTCCGGACCACCGCCTCGTCGTTGAACGCCCACAGGTCCTCGATGCTTCCGCCGCCGCGGACCAGCAGGACGACATCCGCCTTGGCGCGGTCGGCCTTCCGCAGCGCGGCGCAGATGCGCTTCGGCGCATCCTCCCCCTGCACCGTCGTCGGCGCAAAAAGCACTTCCACGATCGGGAACCGGCGAGCCAGCACGGTTTGGACGTCCTGCCAGGCCGCCCCGATCGGGGATGTGACGACCGCGATGCAGCGCGGCCAGTGCGGGATCTCGCGTTTTCGCGCGGGATCGAACAATCCTTCGGCTTCCAATTTGGCCTTCAGGCGCAGGAATTCGGCGTATTGTTCGCCCTGCCCTGCCGGCTGGAGATAATCCGCATAGAGTTGGTACTGTCCGCCCGCCTCGTAGAGGCTGATGCGTCCGTGGGCTTCCACCGCTTCGCCTTCCCGCGGAATCCTGACCCGCGACGCGGCATCGCGCCACATCACGCATCGGACCGCGGCGGCGGCATCCTTCAAAGTGAAATACAAGTGACCGGATGCCGGACGCGAAAGCCCCGATACCTCTCCCCCGACCCACACATCCTGAAGCAGCGGGTCGCTATCCAGAGTCGTCCGAGCCAAACGATTGATTTCGGTGACGGTCAGGCAGTTCGAATGAAAGAGGGGAAGCTGCTGCATTGGTCCGCCGTTCGTTCCGGAATTGTACCAAGGTTTATGGAGCCGGAAAATCGGCCGGGTTAAGCCCGGATAAAAAAAGCCCCGCCGAAAGGCGGGGCTTTGAGATGGTCAACCGTCAGGCCATTACCAACACCCGTTCCGGGATTTGAGCCGGGATGGCGTGGCGCACCGCCGTCAGTTCGAGAATGCGCGCGATCGTCTGGCCGTAATCGAATCCCGCCGCGCGGGCCGATCGGGCGAAACCGCCCTCCATGGTGATGTCCGGGTTGGAATTCACGTCGACCACGTAAGGAATTCCATCCCGCACGCGCAGGTCCACGCGGCCGTAATCCCGCACGCGCAGCGAGCGCTGGGTCCGCCGGCAGACGTTTTCGATCCGGTGGCGCAGTTCATCGTCCACCCGCGCGGGGCAGCGGACCGAGGTGAGCAGGTACGCTTCCGAAGCCGGATCCCACTTGGCGTCGAAGGAACAAAGCCGGTCGTGATAATCCGGGAAGACGGAATAATCGATGCACGCCAGGGGCAGCACATCCAGCCGGTCGTTGCCCCACAGCGAGACGTTGTATTCCGGCCCGTCGATGAAATCCTCTACCAAAGCTTTGCAGTGATAGGTGTCGAGCACGTATTCCACGCGCTTGCGCAGTTCGTCCGAGTTGTCGACGACAGAATCGCGGGTGATCCCGAACGAACAGTGTTCGGTGGCCGGTTTCACCAGCGCCGGAAAGCGGACCCATCCGTTGCGCGCCGGTCGCGAATACACGGCCGCCTGCGGCGTGGGAACCCGGTGCCGGCGGAGAATTTCCTTTGTGGCGACCTTGTCTTCGGTGATTTTCAAGCACCACGCGTCCGACCCGGTATACATGAAGCCGAGCCGTTCCAGGATCGGCGGAATCGCATCGTAGGCGTTGGGTTCGCCGTCCAATCCTTCACACCAATTGAATACAATGCATTCTCTGGGATCAAAACCGCGGAGTGCGCCTTCGATATCACGTCGAACGGGGATCGAAGTGACTTCCATGCCGAGCGAGGCCAAACCGTATTTCATCCGGGTCACCGCTTGCTCGGCCGCCTCGATGTCCGCCGGAGTCCAATCGCTCATTACATTGTGAAGGATCAAGACCGAGTACGGATTAAAAATTTCTTTCGCGTTTCGTCTCATGTCTCTCCTGATTGTTTTTCCGCTGAAGCGGATCAACGATCTCCATAATCATTTTTTATTCTACATGACAAAACAGGGAAGTCAATGGGTCGAATCTTAAAATTCCTTTTCGTCCCCTTTAACATTCGCGCCCTCCGCGGAACGATTTTTGACCGTTCGCGGGGTCTGAATTCCGATTTTGCTTTTTATTTTTTGTTTTATTTTATTTCAAATCCATTACGCGTCGAATATTTTTAATTCCGTTATTGGCAGAGGAGGCCAATAGCATTTCCTAGTGTCTTTGTGTCTTTGTGTCTTCGTGGTTAAGAATTATTATTAATAACCACGAAGACACAAAGACACGGAGTTATTTTAGGATTTTCTGCACCATGATTTACTTGGTTTCTTTGTGTCTTAGCGGTAACTATTATCGAATATTAACCACAAAGACACGGCGCCGCGAAGTAATTCTTTGGATTTACTTTGTGCCTTTGCGTCTTCGTGGTATTAATATTTAATACAACCACAAAGCCACAAAGACACAAAGTGAATAGTTAATAAAATATGTTCTTTGGGAATACTCTTTTGCGGGGAAAACCGTTACGCGGATAAATATTTAACGTAGACCACCAGATCCTCGCCCGGCTTGTAGTAATCCCGGATGCGGGCCGAGAGTTCGCATCCCATGCTCTCATAGAATTTCGACGCCGGCAAATAATCTTTTCCGCCGCCCGTCCAGATCATCAGCAACCGGCCCTTCCGGGCGCGGATTTCCGAATCCAATGCCGAAAACAAGGCGCGCCCCACCCCTTGGCCCTGAACCTCCCGGTCGGTGCAGATCCAATACAAATCGTATGCGCCCTGCGCCAGCGGAGTCGGTCCGAAACAGGCGAACCCCACCACGCGCTCGCCGGCACGGGCGATGAACCACTCGTATCCCGAATTCGAAGAGAGCAGATGGGCATCGAACAGTTCGAAGACCGAGGCTTCTTCCTCTTCCGTAAAGACGCCCGCCCGCCGCGCGATCTCCCCGATCGCTTCACGGTCTTCCGGCCGGCTGGTTTCCACAAGAATTCGGATATCGGATGTCATCGGCGGATTGGGAATCCTTTCTTGCATCGCGGCTTCCCCGGACTTTTCCCCTCAGCTCTTGCCGGAAACGGCCTTCACGATCCGGACAGCTTCCGCTTCCTCTTGGTCCGGGATCAATCCGTATCGTTTGGCGCCGGCTTCCAGAACGGATTGTATCAACCGGGCATAACTCCAGCCCTCCGTCTGCGCGCAAATCGTCAGGTCGCTGATCGGGGTCAGGCCGGGAAGCGAATTGATCTCGATGATATACGGCCGCAGGGCTTCCCCGCTGTGCAGCCGGAAATCCACGCGCGCAAAATCCAGCGTCTGGGTCACCCGGAACGTTTCGAGGGTCAGCCGGCGCACTTCGGCCGCAACCTCCTCCGGGATGGGCGCCGGGCAGAAATACGGATACTCCTCGAGCGACAGGGCTTTCACCGCATAGGAATAATATGGATCCATGCCCGGGATCCTGGCGTGATCCACTTCCGAGATGGGGAAGATATGGACGCCGTTCCAATCCACTCCCCCGCCCGGTCCCGGGGCAAGCGCCCACAGGTCCGGAACCGGCTGCCCGGTTTCGAGCGCGGACAGGTTCCCCACCAATCCGCAGGTGATATCGCGGCCCGGGATGTATTCCTCCACCAGCGCGGATTCGCAGTATTCCTTTAATATGTAGTCCACCTTGGCGCGCAGCTGATCCGCGGAGCGCACCAGGGATTTGGAGTCGATCCCGATCCCGGTCCCTTCGCGATTCGGCTTTACAAACAGGGGAAAATGCAGGCCCGGATCCAGGGGAAGGTCGGCGTGCGTGAATTCCTGAAAGCGCGGGGTGGGCAGGCCGTACGCCATGAGAATCCGCTTGGTTGCGGCTTTATCCAGCGTATTGGCCAGGCAGGTGACCTTGCCGCCGGTATAGGGAATACCCATCATTTCGAGCAGCGCCGGGACTTGCGCTTCGCGGGCGTCGCCCCGGTAGCCCTCGCAGGTATTAAAGCAGATATCGACTTTCAACCGCTTCAGGCGGCGGAACAGATCCGGGTTTCCATCGATTCCGATGACATGATGCCCGGCGGCGCGCAAGGCGGCGGCATAGGCGGCGATGTTGGTTTCGCTGTCGAGTTCGGCAAACGCGTCCACCGGATGCGGCCCGTTCGCGGGTGCGTGCTTCTTTAAATTATGCAGCACCGCCACGCGCAGGCGGTTTTTCCGGAGCTCAGTTTTTTTGGGGGGAGTGGCCGTGGAGGAGGACGGAGAAGTCGGTTCTCCGTGGGTCACGGCGGATTTTCCCTGGATCAACGTGTCGGACAAGAAAGGATCCTTGAGGAGCGGAGGGTGCGGCGGCGTGCCGGTTTATTTTTCTTTTCGCGGACCGGGCGGATCGGTTTTCCGGCTTTCCGCGGAAGGGGAATTCACACCGATCCCGCGCGGATTCCATTTGGCGGCATCCCGGTTCAACCGGTGCTCGGCGCCGCCGCGGGCATGCATCTTCGCCCAATCCTTCGGTTCGATCGCCAACTCGTCTCCGTCGAGAAGCCCGCTGATGCCCGACTGTCCCGGCTCCGCGCGTTTGCGTTGGCATTCCGCGCACCGCGCCGGATCATGCGCGGGATAGGCAACCGGTTCTTCGTAAGTCGAGATGTAGCCTTCAAAATTGCGAAGGGCGATGCGGTGATCCGACATGCTCAGGAGATAGTTCGGCCCGAGCGGGATTTTTCCGCCGCCGCCGGGCGCATCGACGACATAAGTGGGTACCGCAAAACCGGAGGTGTGCCCGCGCAGGCCCTCCATGATCTCAATCCCCTTTGCCACCGGTGTGCGGAAATGTCCCGCGCCCTCGACCAGGTCGCATTGATACAGATAATACGGGCGGACGCGGATGCGCACCAGGTCCTGGACCAGCCGGCGTTGGATGTGGGTGCAATCGTTCACCCCCGCCAGGAGAACCGATTGATTCCCGAGCGGGATCCCCGCGCGCGCGAGTTTATCCGCGGCGGCGGCCAGTTCGGGCGTGATCTCGTTGGGATGGTTGACGTGAATGTTGAGCCAGATCGGATGATACCGCCCCAGCATCGCGCACAGGTCATCGTCCACGCGCATCGGCATGAAGACCGGCACGCGCGACCCGATCCGGATGATCTCGACATGGGGGATTTCCCGCAGGCTCGCGATCAGATTTTCCAGGATCTTCGGCGCGAGCGTCAGCGGATCGCCGCCGGAAAGCAGCACGTCGCGGATTTGCGGCGTACGCCGGATGTAATCCAGCATTTCTTCGTACTCGCTGGAGGAGAACTGGGCGGATGCATCCCCTACGATCCGCGAGCGGGTGCAGTAGCGGCAGTAGGATGCGCACTGGGTCGTGACCAGCATCAACACCCGGTCCGGGTAGCGGTGAACAAGCCCGGGCACGGGAGAATGCCGGTCCTCGGCGAGGGAGTCTTCCATCATCGCCGTGAAGGGCAAAAGCTCCGCCGCGGTGGGGATCACCTGGCGGCGGATGGGATCGGCCGGATCTTCAGGGCGGATGAGGGAGGCGAAATACGGGGTGACGTCGACGCGGAACAGATCGCCCGCCCCCAGCGCCGTGCGTTCGCTATCGGTGAGCGGGAACACCCGCTCCAGCTCTTCCGCCTTGTTCAAGCGGTGGCTGAGCTGCCAGCGCCAGTCGTTCCATTGCGCGTCCGGGACATCCCGGAAAACGGGCGCGCGGCGCGCACCGCTTGTGGAGTTGGTCATCCCGTGCTCCCGGCGAGGCTGGTGGGTATAACCGCGGACCTATTTAGGGGAGACATTCGCCTGCGGGTTGAGCTTGAGGATTTTCTGGGCGATCGCGGCGCGCGCCTTCGAATCCTTGGCGTCGGCCAGTCGCTTTTTCAGGAACTCCATTTTTAATCGCTTCTGCCGGCGGCGCGAGATTTCACGATCCCGTTCTGTTTTCGGCATTCCAACCTCCAATCCCTTTCATAAGATGAAGAAAAGTATATCCCCTTTCACGGCGATCGAACAGAGGCTATACCCGCCGCGGGACCGACTTCTCCGCATGCGGCGGACATCCCCCGGAGAGGATCTGCATCCGGGAATACCGCCGCTTCGAAAAAAAACTTCCGCATCATGCGGAGGCGCAGATCGGCTTCCTGCCGCGCGGAAAATCGGACTGGTATAATCTTCCCGCAACCATTTTCCGCGTATCGAACACCGCGGTTGAAGCGCAACCCGCGCACCGGGATCATCCCGGGCTGGGATTTCGGCCGGATCCATGGATGTCAGAGAGCTCACCGAGGCGATGCACCGGTTCGTCCGGTCGAAAGGCTGGTACGCTTCGGATTCCCCGCGCCCCCAAACCCCGCGCAACCTCGCCATTTCCCTCGCGCTCGAAGCCGCGGAAGTGCTGGAACACTTCCAATGGGGCGACCAAGCGGATCCGGATATAAAGGAAGAACTCGCCGATACGGCGCTGTACCTGCTCCAGCTCTGCTCCATCCTCGGGATCGACCTGGAACAGGCCATCCTCGAGAAATTGGAAGCCAATGCCAAACGCACCTGGCCCGCGTCCTCCCCGGCGAAGAAGGACCTCGAATGAATGCCCCGGTCCCCAGGACCATTCTATGTGTCAGCGATGAAGTCTCCAATCGCCTGAATTCCTGCCTGGCCCCGGAACAAATCGGAAAAGCCGACCTCATCATCAGCTGCGGCGATCTCCCCTTCGATTATCTGGAATTCCTGATGGGCTGTTTCAACATCCCGTTGTATTACGTTCTCGGCAATCACGACGGCGAGGGATTTTTCCGCGAATGCGGCCAGGTGGATTACCGGCCCGACGCGGGCGAGAGCATCGATGGAAACGCGGTGGAAGCGAAGGGGATCCTGATTGCCGGGCTGGGCGGAAGCATCCGCTACGGATTCACGTTGAAGAACCAGTACACCGAGGCGGAAATGTGGCGGCGCGTGCTGAGGCTCACCCCGCAATTGCTCTCCAACCAGGTGCGCTACGGCCGCCGGCTTGATATTTTCGTGGCGCATTCGCCCGCCCGCGGCGTGCACGAGGGGGAAGACGCCGTACACAAGGGATTCGCCGCGTTCCGCTGGCTGCTGGATTGGGCCAAACCGCGGTGGATGCTGCACGGTCATTCGCAGTTCATCCGATCGCCGAAATCTTTGCATACCCGGGTCGGCTCGACCGACGTGATCTACATTCCCCCCTACCGCCTGCTGCAATGGGGCGGCGAATCCTGACGCCCGCGTGTCCCCCGTCGCGCCCGAAGTCCATCCTTGCACGGCCGTTAACTCCGCAGGAAAACCGGGAAGGATCGTCGCCGTGTTTGGGGCGGCCTTCCTTGAAGAAAATGGGCCGGCCTACCGGACGGCCTTTACGCTCGGCGCGGAAATCGCCCGCCGCGGATGGTCGGTCGCCAGCGGCGGATACGGCGGGACGATGGCGGCGGCCAGCCGCGGGGCGGCCGAAGCGGGCGGGCACACCATCGGCGTGACGTGCGACACGCTGAGCCGCGCCGGGCGCCGTACCAATCCATGGGTCACGGAAGAGATCCGCCGCCCCACTGGGCGCGACCGGCTGATGACGCTTGTCCGCATGTCCGGCGCGGCCGTCGCCCTCGACGGCGGGATCGGCACACTGGCGGAGATCGTATTCTGCGCCGTGCAGATTCAAACCGGCGAACTTTCCCCGCGCCCGCTGTTGTTGATGGGAAAAGTGTGGAAGGAATCATTTCAGACATTCTTCCATACCGCAGCCCAATACATCGATATCTGCGATAAATCGTTGTTTGGATTTGTCTCCTCGCCGGAGGAAGCGATCAATATCATCAAGGAGCATTTCGACCGCCTGGCCGCCTCGGGCGGATAGTATTTTATTTTCCATCTTTGTTTTACTCCTCTGCAGAATCCAATACCGTCTGACCTGACCCCCTCTCCCCCTTCTCCCTTCGCTTCCCTTCGCTATGCTCGGGGGCCAGCCCCGCCCCGGCTCCGCCGTGGCGGGGCTGGGAGCGCTCAGGATAGACTCTCCACCTTCCCGTCTATCCTCTGACCTAACCCCCTCACCCGATCTTCACCTCGGAAAAAC
>JBAVFZ010000083.1:0-5015 GCA_049684495.1 Anaerolineales bacterium
GTGCAAACCGGCGAAAATAAGGTCAATAATTGGTTAATTTTACTTTTTCTCTTTTCGTATAGAATATTGGTTGGGATTCAAATCGGCCGGTCGCAAAAAACACAGATACAGTTATTCTTTTCGACGCACCTCGGTAAGCTCAGCGACATCTTTTCGCCGTGCTCCACGCTTAAAGAAAGGTGTCTGCCATGAAGAAATATATCCCCCTCCTCCTCTCTATTCCCGCTGTCTTTTTTGCGGCCTGCAGTCTTGCGCCGGGAGCTGGATCTCCACAACCGGCAGATGCTACCTCTCCTACATCCCAGGCGGCTACCGATTCCGCTGATGTCAATCCTTGGAAAAAACTTGGGCCCTGGGCCGGCGTCTCCAACATAGCCATCGATCCGCTGACCCCAACGACGCTCTATGCGGGGACGGATGGCGAGGGCATATTAAAAAGCACAAACAGCGGCGAAAACTGGAATGCGGTCAACACTGGCCTGACCCATACCCACATCCGCGCTCTGGTAGTTCATCCGCAAACACCGGCCACCCTCTACGCCGGAACAGATGAAGGCGGCATTTTCAAGAGCGAAAATGGCGGCGGGAATTGGAGCGCCGTCAATACAGGCTTGCCTTGTCCTTATGTTTACGCCCTGACAATCGATCCGGTGACGCCGGCGACACTCTACGCCGGGACACTCTGCGGCATGTTCAAAAGCATAAACGCCGGAGGGGATTGGAGCGCGATTAACTCCGGTTTGCCGGATACCTTTGTTTTCGCCCTGGTAATCGACCCGTTGACTCCGACCACCCTCTACGCAGGAACCGAGTACAACAGACCCCCGCCATCGGGTACCCTCACTCCCGACTTTTCCGGTGAAAGCATGTTCAAAAGCACAAACGGCGGAGAGAGCTGGGTCCCGGCCAACAACGGCCTGCCCGAGCATACCCGTATTCATTCGTTGGCTATAGACCCTGCAACGCCAACCACCTTGTACACCGGGATATCGGTCGGGGGGAATGGTGTATATAAAAGCACGGATGGCGGCGGGAATTGGAGCGAAGCAAACACGGGCTTGCCCACTTACGGCAATACTGTCGTCTCTCTGATGGTTGACCCGTCGATCCCAACCACTATTTACGCGGGAACGGATAACAGCGGCGTATTTAAAAGCACGGACAGTGGCGGGAACTGGAGCGCCGATAGCAGCGGTATGACGAATAACAATACCCTTGCCCTGGCGATGGATCTGCGGACGCCCGCCATCCTATATGCGGGAACGCGCGCCGGCGTTTTCCGAAGCGCGGATGGCGGCGGAAATTGGAGCGCCATCAATACCGGTCTGGCTACTTTCCGTGTACCCGCTCTGGCGATCGATCCACATACTCCTTCCACTCTCTATGCCGGAACGGATGGCGGAGGTTTATATAAAAGTTTGAATGGGGGCGCGGATTGGAGTGCGGCAGGTACCGTCATGCCAAGTCTCCACATTACCGATCTGGCTATTGATCCTTTGATACCGGACACCCTCTACGCCGGGACAGATGGAGGCGGATTATTAAAAAGCACAAATAGCGGCGGCGATTGGGGCATTGCCAGATTCTTCCAAACAGGCTCCATTATTACAAACCTGGCGATCGATCCGGAAACGCCCGCCACTCTCTATGCGGGGACAGACAACGGCGGCGTTTATAAGAGCACGGACGGCGGCGGGAATTGGAGCGCAATCAACTCCGGCCTGACCGATAACAATATTCTCGCCCTGGTGATCGATCCGCAAACGCCGAACAACCTCTATGCCGGCACGGGCAACGGCATATATAAAAGCACGGATGGCGGCGGAAACTGGAGCGCGATCAACACCGGCCTGACCAATCTCAATGTCCTTGCCCTGGCAATTAACCCGCAAATTCCGGTCATTCTCTATGCCGGCACCGCAGGCGGCGGTTTGTTTATAAGCACGGACAGCGGCGGGAGTTGGAGCGCGGTCAATACCGGCCTGACCAGCCCCCATGTTACTGCCCTGGTGATTGATCCGCGGACAACATCCATTCTCTATGCAGGGACGGCAGACGCCGGCGTGTTTAGAAGCACGGACGCCGGCCTGAACTGGGTCTCGGTCAACCGCGGCCTCGCCCCGGGGGTTGAAACCTATATTTTAGCGTTCGCGATTGACCCGCTGACACCGTCTACTCTGTATATAGGAACAAATGGCGGAGGCGTATTTGAAAAACGGTTTCGTTGAGCGGTCATTCCCGGCCGGATGCGGAATCGGTCTTTTTTATAACAGGCCATTGGAAATGGATAGCGGAAAAACTTGAACCGGCCGGCGCCCGGGATCGTGTCCGACAGGTCGGTCTGGTGTACGCCGCCCAGGCTCACGCGATTCTGGCGGACCGGGATTACGTCACGCCCGACGACGTGAAGGCGGTCGCCATTCCGGTCCTCGGGCACCGGCTGCCGCTGACGCTCTCGGCGCGCCGGAAGGGCGTCACGCCCAAGGCGTTGCCGGAAGGCATCCTGGAGAGCACGATGGTGCCGGGGAATTTATAAAGAGCGAATTCCAGATCCTGGATGCATCCCTTCGGGAACAATCCCCACACCGTTCAACCCCCATACCGCCGCCATTCCGAAAAACCGTCCCTTGACGTCCGACGACCATTACCACTACCATTCCTCCATCCCGTGATTATTGAATCCAAGGAAGGAAAACCTGTGGCTCGCATAAACTTACCGCAACCATGGACCGGGCTTTTTTGCAGAATTCTTTTTCTCGCCGGATTGACCCTCGCGGCGGGATGCGCATCCCCTTCCACTCAACCCGCATCGACGCCGGTTGACGGCTCCTCCCCCACGATCGGCGCCGAGACCGATTTCGCGCACATCGACCTCGGCGAAGGGCTGTACCTCCGCCAAATTCGCGAGGATGCCTTCGTGGTGACTCACGCTTTCCCCTGGCCGGCCAATTCGCTTATCGTTGAAATGTCGAATTCGGATTTGGTGCTGGTGGGAACTCCCTATACGCCCGAGGCCATGGGCGAGGTCCTGGTTTGGATGAAGGCGCATTTTGGGGAACGGAACATCGTCGCCATCGATCCGGGCTACCATGTGGACAACCTCGGCGGCAACGACGCATTGATAAAGCAGGGAATCCCGGTATATGGATCCGACCTGACCGCCGAGTTGCTTACGGAACGGGGCGAACAAACCCGCCAAACGCTTTTGGAGATGTTATCGGCCCCGGGAAATGAACGCTATTACAAGGCCCATGCGGAAATTCCCTACGTGGCTCCGGACCGTCTCTTCCCCGTCTCCCGGGGCTTGAAGCTTTCCTTCGGGGAGGAGCAGTTGGAAGTTTATTACCCGGGCCCGACGCAGGCGCCGGATAAAGTCGCCGTATATTTTCCCGCGAAAAAAATCCTCTTCGGGAGCTGTATGATCCTGGGAGGAGATCAAGCGGGGAACATCCGCGAGGCCGACCTGGAAAATTGGCCGGAAGCGATCAAGACACTAAAGCGCTTCGACGTGGATTTCGTTATCCCGGGGCACGGAGACCGGGTGGATCCGGGATTGATCGATCACACCATTGTATTGCTAACCACCGGATGATTATCCGGTATTCCGATATGGCCAAGATAGGTTGATAATCACCGGGTATCCATGCGTTCTGACGCGCAAGGATAAGAGGCGCGCTACGCACCACCCTTACGCCTCCCCGAACCGCCTGACAAACCACGTTTTCACGAGCTGCGTCAGCACCACATACATCGCCAGCATGCCCGCCAGGATCGGCCAGTAAGCCGCCGGGAGCGGGACGAAACCGAGCGTGGATGCCAGCGGCGAGACGGTCAGCCACGCCCCGATCGCGACGATGGCCAGCGACGTGCCGATCAACGGCCAACTGGCGCGGCTTTGCAGAAACGGAATTTTATTGGTGCGGATGACGTGGATGATCAGTGTCTGGGTGAAAAGGCTCTCCACAAACCAACCCGTATGGAACAGGGCCGGATCGGTCCACGCGCGGAAAACGTAGAGCATCACGAAAAAGGTGGCATAGTCGAAGATCGAGCTGATTGGACCGATGAAGACGATGTAGCGCCGCAGGTTGCCGATTTCCCACTTGCGCGGCCGGAGCAGCCATTCCGGATCCACCTTGTCGGTCGGGATCGTCGTCTGGGAAAAATCATAGAGCAGGTTGTTGACCAGCACCTGGATCGGCAGCATCGGCAGGAAGGGCAGGAACAGGCTCGCGCCGATCACACTGAACATGTTGCCGAAGTTTGACGAAGCCGCCATGCGGATATATTTCAGGATGTTGCCGAAAATCCGGCGACCTTCCTCCACGCCCTGCTCGAGTACGGTCAGGCTGGTCTCCAGCAAAATGATGTCGGACGCCTCCTTGGCGATATCCACCGCGCTGTCGACCGAGATGCCGACGTCGGCCGCGCGCAGGGCGGGCGCGTCGTTGATCCCGTCGCCGAGGAACCCGACGACGTGTTTCCGCCGCTGCAGCGCCTGGATGATGCGCTGCTTGTGGGCGGGGGAAAGCTTGGCGAAGATTGTCACATCTTGCGCGGCCGCCTGAAGCGCGTCGTCGGTCATTCCTTCGATCTCTGGACCGAGCAGGACTTTTTCCACCGGCAATCCCACCTGGCGGCCGATGGTTTTGGTCACCAGTTCGTTGTCGCCGGTGAGAATGTGAACCGAGACGTTCAGCGCGCGCAAGCGGTTGATCGCCTCGGCGGCCTCCGGCTTGGGCGGATCAAGGAAGGCCAGGAACCCCTTGAGGATCAACCCGGATTCGTCCTTTACTTGAAATTCCCGCGGCCCCTCACCCCGAGGAAATTCCTTATACGCCAGCGCGATCACGCGGAACCCCTCGCCGTTCAATCCGTCCACCAACTGCTGGCGGTGGGCGTCGTGCTCCGCCACGCGCGGCAGCACTTCCCCGCGCACTTCCACCCGGTCGCAGATTCCGAAGATCTCCTCCACCGCCCCCTTGCACAGGAGCAGGCGCCGGCCGTCCTTCTCC
>JBAVFZ010000084.1:0-7723 GCA_049684495.1 Anaerolineales bacterium
AACCAGGACAGCGCCACCCATACGGTTAAGGCCGCCGACGGATCGTGGACTTCGCCCAGCATCGCCCAGGGTGAAACATTCGAAAAGGTTTTCGACAAGCCGGGCACGTACGATTATATTTGCGGCATCCATCCGACGATGAAGGGGAAGATAATCGTTATGTGAAACACGCACGGGCATAAATGCCCGCGCTTGCATCCCTCGCTGCGCTCGGGACAGGCACGATGCCACCCCCCCCGCTCAAAGCACGCGGGGGCAGGCTCTTTGGGGCAGCAAAACCAGCCCGCGTTAGCGGGCTTCGTGTCCAAGCGCTGCCCGCCTGTCCCGAGTAAAGCGAGGGATCAGGCGGCATGATTGATTATGGGATGACAATCACCTTTGGCGCGATCAGAATTGCGCGGTCAACCCCCCATGACCGGGTAATGGAGTCGAAGAAATATCTGTTTTATGCTATGATCGCAATCGCACATTCAAGGGGGAGAATATGCCAAAGTCAAGTTTGTTCTATCATTTCACATGGTCGACAAAGCACCGGCAACCGTTGCTGAATGATTCAAATCGAAAGATCATTTACAAATCCATTATCGCGAAGGCTGTCGAATTGGGATCAATAGTTTTGGAAATCCGTGCAGTTGATGACCACATTCACCTTCTCGTCTCCGCGCCGCCCTCAATTGCCCCATCGAAATTAATTGGTCAAATAAAAGGAGTATCCTCTCATTTGATTCGAAAATTGGGGTGGAATGATTTCTCCTGGCAAGCGGAATACGGTGCATATTCGGTTTCGGAATCTCAATTGCCTGTTGTTATGGCATATATTCAAAACCAGGAAAAACATCACAAGAAAATAGAGGGTTGATTTACCTCGGGTTCTTCTGCGCTACCGGATCCGCGCGGGCATAAATGCCCGCGCTCGGATCCCTCGCTGCGCTCGGGACAGGCACGATGCCACCCCCCGCTCAAAGCACGCGGGGGCAGGCTCTTTGGGGCAGTAAAAACCAGCCCGCGCTAGCGGGCATCGTGTCCCAGCGCCGCCCGCCTGTCCCGAGCAAAGAGAGGGATTAGGGCGGCAGTTTAGGGCGGTCTGTATGACGCAGATCCCCGCAGGCATGAATGCCCGCGCTCGGATCCCTCGCTGCGCTCGGGACAGGCAAGATGCCCCCCCGCTCAAAGCACGCGGGGGCAGGCTCTTTGGGGCAGTAAAAACCAGCCCGTGCTAGCGGGCATCGTGTCCCAGCGCCGCCCGCCTGTCCCGAGCAAAGCGAGGGATTAGGGCGGCGTGATCGGGGTAACGCGAAACACATTTCTCGTTGGGTGGAATGTTATCTGGCACATTTGTTCCCGCGGGCATGAATGCCCGCGCTGGTACACGATGCCCCTCCGGGGCATAAATCCATGCAGACGAGAGCCCTCGATAGAGGGCTTTGTGTCCCAGCGCCGCCCGCCTGTCCCGAGCAAAGCGAGGGATTAGGGCGGCGGGAACGTGGGAGCGAGACCCACCCGTTGGAAACAGCCCGCGTAGCGGGCTTCGTGTTCCAGCGCCGCTCGCCTGTCCCGAGCAAAGCGAGGGATTAGGGCGGCGTTGAGGGGGCATGAGCTGAGCTGGGAGAGAGGTACAGGTTCCTTGACCCCCTCCCACCGGCTGGTATAATCGTCCCGCACTGAAAGCCAGCTTTTTTGAGGAAATATCATGCCGAAAAGAACGTATCAGCCGAAAATTCGCCGCCGGGCACGCGTTCACGGGTTCCGCCAGCGCATGGCCACCCCCGGCGGACGGAAGGTTCTGGCCGCGCGCCGCGCCCGGGGGCGCGTCCGCCTGGCCGTCCAGCCACGTCACGTTAAAAAGTCCGATTGGAACGGCAGGAAGTAGTCCTCCCCCCGGCCATTTCTTCCGGCCGGGATGCCAGCATGCAGCGACGGTTCCGCCTCAATCGTTCCGGCGATATCCAGCGGGTGCGGCGCACAGGCAAGTCGTATGCCCACCCGCTGCTTGTTCTCGTCGCCGCCCGCTCGGAAGCGCCCGGCAAGCGGCTCTCCGTCACGGCGGGCTTGCGGGTCGGGGGAGCGGTGGAACGCAACCGGGCGCGCCGGCGGATCCGCGAGGCGGCCCGGCCGCTCGTCGGGCGCATGCTGGAGGGATGGGATCTTCTGCTTATCGCCCGCAGCGGCGCGGTTAAAGCTCCCTTTGGGGAGCTGGCCGGCGCCGTGCGCACGCTGTTCCAGCGGGCCGGAGTGACGGCTTCCGATGAACGAGAAAACTCCCGCACCGGATAGTGATCCTCCGCTGCGGTCGCTTCCTTTAAAGTGGAACACCCTGGCGCGCTGGCCGCTGCTTCTGGCGATCCGCTTTTACCAGCTCACGCTTTCGCGTCTTGTCGCCCAGGATACGTGCCGCTTCTACCCGACCTGCTCCCACTACGCTTACCAGGCGATTTTTAAATACGGGGCCGGCAAGGGTGGCTGGATGGGTTTCAAGCGCCTGTTGCGCTGCCAGCCGTTCCATGAAGGCGGCTACGATCCGGTTCCTTAGCGGGCCGCGTAGATTGGCTGGGGATTGGTTCGAGCATGGGGAACGAACCAGATGGATTAACTCGTAACTCCTCAGCGTCTCTCCCTCATCCCTTCCTTCTCCCAGCGTATGCTGGGAGAAGGAAGGGATGAGGGAGAGTAAAAACGGAAGGTTTTTTCCAAGAAATTGACTCGTATCTCGAACAAGCTGAGTAATGGCACTTATTCAATGTGCAAAAAGCGGCACGAGCCGCATGGAGCTATCCCTACAATGTATCGAAGTTACCTGAATAAAATAAGTTTGAAGATTAATTTCCGCCTGACCGCCCTGATCGCGCTGGGGTTGTTCTCCAGCCTGCTTTCCGCCTGCGCCGGGGGCGTGCTCAACCTCTCCTGGGGCGGGCTGGCGGTCAAGGGTGACCTGGCTTATCTGGCGCACAATTCCTACATCAGCGCCATTAATCTCGGGTCCGGGCAGATGGCCTGGAAATATCCCGAGAAGGCGGATCCGAAGGAACTCTACTACAGCGACCCGCTCATCGATTCCAAAGGCGATCTTGTCGCCGGCGCTTACGACGGAGCGGTGGTCAAGCTGGATGCGGGGACCGGCGCGTTGAAGTGGAAGCTCGCAGCCGACGGCGAAAAGATCATCGCCCCGATCGCCGAGGGACCGGACGGCGCGTACTACGCCTCGAGCGAAAGCGGCGACCTGCTGGTGATCGATCCGGATGCCGGGACGATCCGCAAACGCATTCCGCTCGGAAAAGCCACCTCCTGGGGCCGGATGGCCGCGAGCGGCGAGCGCATCTACATCGCGACGATCGAGCACAAGGTCCTCGCGGTGAATTTCACCAGCGGCACGATCGAATGGAACGTCGATCTGGGCGCGGCGATCGCCGGCGGGGTGAACCTCGTCGACGGCAAACTGGTGGTGGGGACTTTCACCGATAAAATCATCGCGCTCGACCCCGCCACCGGCGCCACACTCTGGGAAACGGCGGCCGACGGCTGGGTCTGGATGGCGCCCGTGATCTCGGGCGACACGATCTTCGCCACCGATCTGGGCGGCGTGTTGCGCGCGGTGAAACTGGCGGACGGCGCCCCGGTGTGGCGCGCCACATTGGATGCCGCGATCCAGGCCGGGCCGGTCATCGACGGCGAGCGGCTGTACATCGGCACCACCAAGGGCAAGGTGCGCGCCTACTCCGTGGCGGACGGGACCCAGGTCTGGGAACAGACGGTCAAGGGCGGGATCTACGGCGACCTGCGGGTGTCCGGCGGAAAACTGCTCGCCGTTGTGAGCGGTGGGGATTTCTCGCTCGCCGCGTTTTCGCTGGATAACGGCTCGCTCGTCTGGTCGTACAAAGAACCGGCTTAGCGCCGCCGCCGTCCCGCTCGGAAGCGGGCTCCGGTCCGGCACAAGGATAACCTTATGTGGGATACCTTCATTATCAACCCGATGATCAACGCGCTGCTGTTCCTGTACCAGTTGCTGGGCGGGAGCTTCGGCCTGGCGATCATCGTCTTCACCGTCGCGATCCGGCTGATCACCTACCCGCTGACGCTCTCATCGCAAAAAAGCATGAGGAAGATGCAGGAGCTGCAGTCTTCCAAAGAATGGCTGGATATGCAGAAGAAGTACGCCAAGGATAAGGAGAAGCTCCAGGCCGAGCAGATGAAGCTGCTGCAGGCCGCGGGCGCCAACCCGATCGGCGGCTGCCTGCCGACCATCATCCAGCTCCCGATCCTGATCGGCCTCTACCAGGCGATCGGCAACGTGATCCCCTCGACCCCGATGCAGCTCTTCAGCCTCTCGCAGCGGATGTACGATTTCTTCCCCTCGGTGCTGATCCCGCTGCAGAAGAATTTCCTGTGGATGAACCTGGCCCAGCCGGAACACCTCCTCATCCCGGGCATCCCGTTCGCGATCCCGGTCCTGGCGGGGCTGGTGCTCATCTCCAGCTGGGTTTCCCAGCGGATCATCCCGGTCGTGAACACCGGCGCGCAGGGCGGGCAGACCGGCCTGATCATGAACGTCTTCATGGTGTTCCTCATCACCCAGATCTCGCTCACGCTCGCGTCGGGCCTTTCGATTTATTTCATCGTAACCAACATATTCACGATCGTTCAATATATGATGATGGGCCAGGTCAACTGGAAGCAGGTCTACACCTTCAGCTCGGGCGAACCCAAACCCGCAAAAGGATAGCCAGCCCCATTCGAGAGGCGGACCCATGGCGATGGAACACAGAGCCAGTGTGGAAACGACGGCCCCCACGGTGGGGGAGGCGGTGGAACGCGGCCTCGCCAAGCTCGGATTGAACCGGGACCAGGTGGAAATCGTCGTCCTGGAAGAAGGCCGTCCCGGCAGCCTGTTCGGCGGCGGAATTCCCTCCCGCGTGCGGCTGACGGCGCTGGACCCGACCGCCGCGGAGGATCCGGACCTGGAAGCGGCGCGGACGGTGGTGCAGGAGCTCCTGGCGCGGATGCGGGTGACCGCCAGCACGACCGCGGAATGGACCGTCCCGGAGGACGAGCACGAAACCCGCCACGCGCTGGTCGAGATTCACGGCCAGGACCTGGGGATCATGGTCAGCCGGCGCGGCGAAGGGCTGTCCGCGCTGCAATACCTGGCGCGGATGATGGTGGCGCGCAAGCTGGGCCGCCCGCTGCCGGTGATCGTGGACGTGGAAGGCTTCCGGAGGCGGCGGGAGCAGCAGCTGCGGCGCATGGCGCGCCGCGCCGCCGAGCAGGCGGTGGAACGCGGCCGGACCATCACCCTCGAACCGATGCCCGCCAACGAGCGGCGCATCATCCACATCGAGCTGCGCACCCACGAAGGCGTCACCACCGAGAGCGTCGGGGTGGGGCGCCAGCGCAAGGTCACGGTCGTTCCCAAGGACGCCTCCCGGGTGGTACCCGATACGAACACTCGGGTATGACGGCCCCCTCCGGTTGACGGCTCCGCGCCGCCCGTGGTAAACTGCCATTTCCACCGGGCCGCCTGAACGGGATTGGGCGGCGGTCGTTTTGATACAGGAGGACGAGCCATCAGCGCTTCTGAATTCCGAGTTAACGAGCAAATCCGCACCCGAGAAGTCCGTCTCATCGGAGCGGACGGGGCAAATGTCGGCGTAGTCAGCCTGCAGGAAGCCCTGCGTATTGCGCGCGAAGCGAGCTTGGATCTGGTGGAGGTTTCACCGGGAGCCGAGCCGCCGGTGTGCCGGGTGCTGAACCTGGGGAAGTTCCTGTACGAAAAGGAAAAGAAAGACCGGATCGCCCGCAAGGCGCAGACCAAGATCGAAGTCAAGGAAATCCGCCTGCGGCCGAAGACCACCGACCACCACCGGTCGTTCAAGGTCCGCGACGCGCGCAAATGGATTTTGGACGGGATGAAGGTGAAAGTGCGGATCCGCTTCCGCGGCCGGGAGATCACCTACCCGGAGATCGCGCGCGAAGACCTGGCGCAGATCGCCAAGGAACTGGAAGACATCGCGGTGGTGGAGCAGGCGCCGGATATGGAAGGGCGCACGATGCTGATGGTGCTGGGGCCGGGGAAGAAGAAGGCGTAAGATCCCGGCTTCACGCAGAACGCGATAATCGACGCGCCGGGCTTGTCCTGAGCGTTTGTCCCGAGCGCGAGCGAGGGAAAAGCGAAGGATCACCCGGCGCGATTATGCCAAGAACAGATTCATGGGAGCAGGCGACATGCCTCGAAAACCGAAGGTCGGGAAGTACAAACTCAAGACCCACAAAGCCACCGCCAAGCGGTTCCGCCTGACGGGCAGCGGCAAGGTCATGCGCACCAAGATCGGCAAGGGCCACCTGCGCCGCAACACCCCCAAGCGCACGAAGCTGTTGCTGGCCGAGATGATCGTGGTGAAGGACCAGGGCACCGCGCGGCACGTCAAGCGCCTGGCGCCGTATCTCAAGAAGTACAAAGCAAATCCTCCGCGGTAGGCGGAGGCCGCCGGGCGGTCCGGTTGACCGTCCAGGGTTGCCGTCGTTGCGCGCTAGCAACGGGGCGCTTCCGCCCGCCGGATTTTTCCGGAGCGGGGGGAAGGCCCGGCGCGCAGGGATCGGCAGGAGAGTTACCGCATGACCAGAGTCAAGGGCGGTTACAAGCCCCACCTCCGCCACAAGAAAATCCTCAAGATGGGCAAGAGCCAGTTCGGCTCGCGGCACCGCCTGTTCCGCCGCGCCAACGAAGCCATGCTCAAAAGCCTGTGGTATTCCTTCCGCGACCGGCGCAACCTCAAGCGCGACCTGCGCAAACTGTGGATCGTCCGGATCAACGCGGCCGCGCGGCTCAACGGCACCACCTACAGCCGCCTGATTGCGAAGCTCCACGCCGGAGGCATCCTGCTCAACCGCAAGATGCTCGCCGATCTGGCGGTACGCGACCCGCAGGGCTTCAGCCAGGTGGTCGAAGCCGCGGGGAAGTAATAAGTTCTCTTTCAACCACATAACGGCCCGGTGAAAACCGGGCCGTTTGTTTTCCACGAAGGGAAACCTGAAGAACACGAAGAGAAATCTGAGGGATACGAATGGAAATCCTGAAGGATGCGTTGCCAGGGAAAGTGATCGTCATTCCCGCGCCTGCCCTCGCATAGCATCCCGGCTCGTATCTGGTTCATGAGCCGGGATGAATGCGAAGCGAGGGTGTTTTTAGCGGGAATCCAGCGGTTTTGTCCGTCGTGCCCGCAGGAAAGACACTGGACCCCCGCTACGATCTCGCGGGGGTGACGGATTGATCGTTATGCCCGTGCCTGTTCGTGTCCGTCATTCCCGCGTGCTCCCAGCGGGAATCCAGCGGCTTTGTCCGTCGTGCCCGCAGGAAAGACTCTGGACCCCCGGTACGATCTCGCGGGGGTGACGGATTGATCGTCACGTACGTGCCTGTTCGTGTCCGTCATTCCCGCGTGCTCCTAGCGGGAATCCAGCGGCTTTGTCCGTATTGTCCACGCCGAAAATTCTATTCAATATTATCGTCAACGGTTATAATTTATTTTACCGACCAGGGGGAGATCAATCCATCCATGATTAAAAAACGACCGGCGGTATACATTTTGGCAAGCAGCAGAAACGGCACTCTATATACCGGAGTGACCAGTCGCTTGCTCGGACGCGTGTGGCAGCACAAAAATGGCCTGATGGATGGATTCTCAAAAAAATATGGAACCCATCTATTGGTCTATTATGAGTTGCTTCCCAC
>JBAVFZ010000085.1:0-1829 GCA_049684495.1 Anaerolineales bacterium
TCCTTTATCGGCTTGTGCCGGGACGCAAGCCCAACCGCCGACGGCGGCCGCTTCCCTTTGGCCGACGGATACGGTGGAACTCTCCACCCCAACCGCCGCGCCCCCGGATATGGAAACAATCCGGCAGGTTGCCGGTCAGATTGTCTGGCTTCGGTCAACGAATCAGTATGGCCATACCGGGATCAAACTGGAATCCGAAGGGAAAGTCATTTATCTGGATCCCGTGGATCTGGTGGGCCTGGAAAATCTACCGAAGGCGGATTGGATCCTGATCACCCACGACCACGGCGACCATTTCTCGATTAAAACCATAGCCGCGCTGTCTACGGCGGAAACCGTCGCGGTTTCAATTAAAAAACTCCAATACACTTTGAGCAGTTTGAGGTTCTTTCCGCTGGCTCCGGGCGAAACGACCGATGCGGGAGGCCTGCAAGTGCAGGGCGTCCCCTCCTACAATGACAGCCATCCGAAGGAATTGGGGTATCTCGGATTCATCTTCACCCTCCAGGGCGTCCGGATTTACTGCTCGGGGGATTCCGGGATGGCGCCGGAATTAGAATCGCTCTCCGGCATCGATATCGCCGTATTGAACATGAGCAAACCGTATACGTTTTCGGGCGAAGAAGCCGTTCAATTCGCGCGCACGGTGAAACCGAAAATCCTCATCCCGATCCATTGGATACCGGAGGACGAAACCCACGGCGGACAGGCGGAGATCGATTACCTCCGGGACAATATGCCGGATACGACCCAACTTATGGAATTGGTGTTGACGCCGTAAGAAAAAAGGCGGCCGGGTTATTCCGGATCGATTCATGTTCCAGGACAACCGGACCGCAATTGGATCCAGCCAAAAGGAGACAGCATCAAGATGGCAGAACGCGACAGGGTGATTGATGCAGCACGCGAGATCATGGCGGGCCAGAAGTACTGTGCGATCGTCACCGTGGACGCGTCGGGCCGGCCGCAGATCCGGACAATGAACCCGTTCCCGCCCGAAGACGACATGACGGTATGGATCGCTACCAACAGCAGGAGCCGGAAGGTCGTGGAAATCCGGAATAATCCGAACGTCTGTCTCTATTACGCCGATCATCAAACGGCGACTGGATGCGTCGCGATCAGCGGCACGGCGGTTCTTGTCGACGATAAGGCGGAAAAGGAAAAACGAAAGCGGGAGTATTGGGCGCAGGCCTTCCCGGATTGGCAATATTTGATGCTGATAAAAATCATCCCCGAAAGGATCGATGTATTAAATTACAAAAAAGAATTGCTGAACGATCCGGAGACCTGGCGGGTACCAACGATAGAATTTGGGAACTCGTCTGCGGAATAATTCGTATTTGCTTTCATGCGGAGTCCTTCATGCCGTAATCACGGAATGCGGAGCGGAACATGAACATCATCCTGTGGATCATCCAAATCATCCTCGCGATAAAATTGCTCTCGGTGGCCTACTCGCACGGGCTTCGACAGGATCAGACCAAGATACAGGCCGGAATCCGGCGCATGGGCGGAGCGTCACGGCCGGTGTTGTATGCCGTCGCCATCGCTTCGCTGCTGCTCGGCGCAGGTTTAATCCTTCCGCTTGCGGGAAATGCGCCGTCTCCGATCGTGCCGCTTTCGGCGGGAATCCTGGCGGGGGGGATGATCCTGTCGATCCCGTTCCACCGCGCGTGCCGGGAGAACCCCAACATCATTCCCAGCCTTATCCTCTTTGGTATGGCGGCATTCGCCGCTTATGGACGCCTGATCCTCGTTCCTTTCGAATGAAATGGAAAGGGCTGATGAAATAAGGCCGTCCGTGGAAGACCGGCGCGGTCGTAAAG
>JBAVFZ010000086.1:0-10247 GCA_049684495.1 Anaerolineales bacterium
GTAAAACGTGCCTTTTGCCGCCCTGGAGGGAATCTAGTGATTTTCTAGAGGTTTTTATCATATCCAATTCGTTATATTAAATAGCGTCGGGAGAAAGAGGATTTCCGCAGATCTTCTTTTGGCGATAAGGCAATTATACGGATTGGAAAAGTATGCCCGTGCCAAATAAGGGAAAAAACTGCCATGAAAAAGCTTTTCCGGATCGCATTCGTGGTCATCGCTTTTCTCGCGGGTCTTTCGTCCTGCGGAGGCGGCGGGCCGACTCCCACGCCGACGCCCGCATTCGAGCTGACGGTTAACACGACCGACGACAGCGGTCAGGGGCTGTGCAACAATCCGGGTGGATCCTGCAGCCTGCGCGAGGCGATCAACCGGGCCAACGCCACCGCCGGCACGGTGATGATCCGTTTCAATATTCCCGGTTCGGGGCTGCATATGATCCGGCCGAACTCCGCCCTGCCGGCCGTCACCAACACCGTGATCATCGACGCCACGACACAGCCCGGCTACGGCGGGGGCATTCCGCTGATTGAAATCGAGGGCAGCTGGACCTCGAACACGTCCGGCCTGATCCTCCGCGGCGCGGGCAGCGCGGTGAGAGGGTTGATGATCGTCAACTTCGACCGCAACGGGATCGACATCCGGGGGCCCGACGTGCTCATCCGGCAGAATTATCTCGGCACCGACGGCGGAGCCGACGTGGACATGGGCAACAACGGCTGGGGGGTGGACATCACCTGCAGCGCCGACGGGAGTGAGATGCCCCTGCGGGCGCAGATCGGCGATTCGAACCAGGGCAACCTCATCTCCGGGAACGGGCTGGGAGGCGTCAACATCGATTTCGATCCCTGCCATGGCCGCGACTCGGAAGCCAAGGTGTGGGGGAACATCGTCGGGTTGGACGCGGCCGGGGACGGTCTGGTCGGCAACGGCGGACCGGGAGTCCGGATTCGGCACGCCTCGCAGAACGAAATCGGCGGTTTGCTTCACGGCAGGCGAAACACCATCTCCGGCAACCACGGCAACGGGGTCGAGGTCCTGCACGTCGGATCGGTCAAGAACACCATCCACAACAACCTGATCGGCACGGACCTGAGCGGCGCCCAGGACCGTGGGAACGGACAGAACGGAGTCTACAGCGAAGGGAACATCGTCCTGATCGGCGGCCTCGAACTCGAAGCTGGAAACGTCATCGCGGCCAGCCAGGAGGAGGGCGTCTTAATAGCGTTGGGGCCGGCGCTGATCCAGGGAAACCGGATCGGCACGAACCAGGCCGGGACGGCCGCGCTCCCGAATCTTAACGGGGTGGTAGTGAAATCCTGCAACACCAATGTTCAAATCGGCGGCAGCGATTCGGAGGCGCGGAACATCATCTCCGGAAACACCAATGCGGGAATCCTGATCCGCGACAGCGCCGCCTGCGGCGATGGCGACGTGAAGGTGTTCGGGAATTACATCGGCACCAATCCCAACGGGTCGCAGGCGATTCCCAACGGCATCGGCGTGCACGTATGGGCCAACCATACCACCGTCGGTGGAACGGCCACCGGTTTATGGAACTTGGTTTCCGGAAATCTCACCCACGGCATCCTGATCGAATCGAACGACAATATCATCAAAGGGAATTCGATCGGCGACGGTCTGTGGCAGGGCGGGGCGCTGCCCAACGGGGAAGCGGGGATCCTGGTGAAGAGCGGGGCGTCGGGCAACACCATCGAAACCAACACGATCCACGACAACGGGACGGTCGGCGTTCAGATCGTGGGGGGCGGGACGCGCAACGCCGTCCGGAAGAACGCCATCTACAACAACGGCGGCTTGGGGATCGACCTCGGTGCGGAAGGCGTCCTTGCGAACGACAACCAGGATCCGGATGCCGGGGATAACAACCTGCAGAACTATCCGAATCTGACTTCCGCGGAATTTGACGGTACCGACGCCGCTATCGAGGGAACGCTCAGCGCCGCGACCGGCACGGCGTACACGATCGATTTGTATGTCAGCGGAGAGTGTGATCCGTCGGGTTACGGGGAAGGAAGGCGATGGGTGCAATCCGTCGCCGTGACCACGAACAGCAACGGCCAGGCCGCAATTCAAACCGTCTTCCCGGCGGCCGCGATCGGGGCGGTTGGCCCCGTCACCGCCACGGCAACCGACCCGGACGGGAACACCTCCGAATTCTCCAATTGCATCGCCATGACGGAGGCCCCGGCCGCGACCGACACCCCCGACGGCATGACCTTCCGGGCGTCGGTGGATCCGGCCGGGATCTTCTGGGGCCGCTGCGATCCGAGCACGGTGCGGATCTCGGTCGAGATCGTCAATCCGCCCGAGCCGATCAGCTATGTCCTGCTCTTCGTCCGCCTGTGGGACGAGAAGCGCGGGGAAAAAACCGAATGGGGCGGAGGGCTGAGCATGCTCGCCGCGGGGAAGAACATCTTCTTCTACGATCTGTCGGCGTATGACGTGCCGGGCTTCAACGGGTTCGAATCGGCCGTCCTGCAATACCAGTTTGTGGCTTACAACAAGGCGCAGGAAGTGATCGGCCGGAGCGACGTATACGGCGACATCGCTTTTAAGAAATGCGGCGCACCGGCGGGCGCGGCCGGTTGACTTGGAACGCGTCGCCCGGATGAGCCGGCGTTTCTTCCTGCCGGCGTTGAAAAATCGGAAAATTCAAAGAGAGGCTGCCATGAAATCCCTTCCCAAACGTTTCCTGGTTCCGCTGTTTGCGATCCTGTTCGGTTCGCTGCTTTCCGCGTGCGGCGGAGGGGGCGGTTCGACGTTGACGGTCAATACCACCAATGATGTCGACGACGGCACCTGCGATGTGACGCATTGCAGCTTGCGGGAGGCGATCAACAAAGCCAACACCCTTTCCGGGACGATGACGATTAAATTCGATATCGGCGGCGGGGGTGTGCAGACGATCCAGGTGAAATCCCCGCTGCCCGCGATCCTGGTTCCGGTCAAAATCGACGGCACCACCCAGCCGGGATACTCCTTCGATCCGCTGATCGTTCTTGACGGCAGCCTGTATACCTCGGGATACGCGGACGGATTGGACGTTCGGGGCGGCACGAGCACGATCTATCGCCTTGTGATTCAAAGCTTCAACGGGCGCGGCATCAGCATGCAGGGACCCGGGGAGAACCTGGTCGTCGGCTGCTACATCGGCACCGACGTGACCGGAACGATCGACCGCCCGAACATGGCCGGCGGCATCCGGGTCATGGAGGGGGAGAAGAACGTCATCGGCGGCACCGCGGCCAGCGAGCGCAACCTGATCTCGGGCAATCACGGCGACGGGATCCAGATCCAGGACATCCGGACCCGGGTGATCGGCAATTACATCGGAACCGACATCACCGGAAGCGCCGCCCTGAAGAACATCGGCTCGGGGGTGGACGTCGAGGCCGGGCTGGCAATCATCGGCGGCCCGACCGCCGGCGAAGGCAACCTGATCTCGGGCAACGAAGCCGCCGGGATCACCTTCCAGGTCGGCGCCACCGACGGCTTCGCGCTGGGCAACCGGATCGGCACCAACGCGGCCGGCACGGCCGCCGTCGGCAACAGCTGGGGCATCACCCTCCACGACAACCACAACACCATCGGCGGCGACACGGCCGCCAAGCGCAACATCATTTCCGGCAACCGGCTGGACGGGATCTTCATCAACGCTCCGTCCGAGGACAATATCATTCAGGGCAACTACATCGGCACGGATATCAGCGGCGCCGCCCCCCTGGAGAATCGGGAAAACGGCATCCAGGTGGCCGGGAACAACAATACGATCGGCGGGAAACTCGGCAAGACCGGCAACGTGATCTCGGCCAATAAAATGAACGGCGTGACGATCGACGGGGTACGGAATGCCGTGCAGGGCAACCTGATCGGCGTGAATGCCACGGGCACCGCCGCGCTGGGAAACCAGGGCAGCGGCGTCATCGCGAACGCGAATCTCAGCCTCGTCGGGGGGACCGAACCGGGCAACGGGAATATCATCTCGGCCAACCTCGGTGACGGGGTGCGGGTCACCTCCGGCGCGGTTCTGGTCCAGGGCAACTATATCGGCACCGATATCACCGGGACCCTCGATTTGGGCAACGGGGCCAACGGCGTATACGTCTTCGCCGCGGGCAGCATCCAGATCGGCGGCAGCGATCCCGGAGCGAAAAACGTGATTTCCGGCAACCAGCTGGTCGGCGTGTTTATCGAGGATGGTTCGGATGACGTTTCGGTCTACGGTAATTTCATCGGAACCGACGCGGCGGGGATGGCTCCCATACGGAATATCAAGGCCGGCATCGCGGCCTACGGGACCAACATCCAGATCGGCGCCGCCTTCGAGGGCGGCCGCAACGTCATCTCGGGCAACGGCGGGCCGGGTATCGCGGTCGTTACCACCGCCTCGGGTGTAAAGATCCAGAACAACTACATCGGCACGAACGTCTCCGGAACGGTTGCGGTGGGGAACCGGAACGGGATCGAGGCACCCATGAATCCGGGATCGAATGTGCTCATCGGCGGCAACCCCGTGGACGAGGGCAACCTGATCTCGGGCAACCAGGAGCTGGGCATCCTGCTCAACAACGGCGTGACGGTCCAGGGGAATAAAATCGGCACCGACGCGGCCGGGACCGGGCCGCTGGGGAACGGCTCTTACGGGATCCAGATCAAGGGCTCCGGGAACGTCATCGGGGGATATGGTTTCTTCAACACGATCGCCTTCAACGGCGGGACGGGCGTCGCGGTGCTCTCCGATTTCGGCGGCGCGGTGAACAATACGATCGACTCCAATTCGATCCACGACAACGAGGGCCTGGGCATCGCGATCGACGAGGATGCGGTGATCCCCAACGACAACCTGGATCCGGATACCGGCGACAACAACCGCCAGAACTACCCGGTGCTCACGTCCGCGGTCGCGGATGGGGTGGCGATGGAATCGACCATCACCGGCGCGCTCAACTCCCTCCCGGGGACGGTCTTCACGATCCAGATCTTCACCAACGCCTCCTGTGATCCGTCCGGCAACGGCGAAGGGCACCGCTTGATCCGGACCATGACGGTCACGACCAATATCAGCGGGCAGGCTTTGATCAACGCCCTGTTCCCCGCCACCTACATCGACCCGGCCAACTACGTCACCGCCACCGCCACCGATCCGTCCGGCAACACTTCGGAATTTTCCAACTGCATCCAAGTCGTGGATGCGGCTTCGGTCACCCCCACTCCCGCGGCGATGACCTTCAAGCCGTTCTTCGATCCGGCCGAGATTTTCTACGGTCCGCGCTGCACGCCGGACAAGGTCCGGCTGTCGGTCGAGATCGGCAATCCGCCGGAACCGATCTCCTATGTTCTTCTCTTTGTCCGGCTGATGGACCGGACGACCGGTGAAAAGACCGCTTGGGGCGGGGGACTGAGCATGATCGCCGCCGGCAAGAACGTCTTCTACTACGACCTCATGGCCTACGACGTGCCGGAATATGCCGCCTTCGAGTCGGCCTGGCTCCAATACCAGTTTGTCGTCTATAACAAGGCCGAGCAGAAGATCGGCTACAGCGAGGTCTTCGGGGATGTGGCCTTCACGCGCTGCGGCGCGAATGCCCCTGCGGTCACGCCCAAGCCGTCGACTCACGGTTGAGTAGGTCTGACGAACGGCCAATCGAAGCGTATTTAATTAATTGAGTAGGGGAAAACGTGGAGTAATAAAGACGCCGGCCAAATGGCCGGCGTCTTTTAGTTTTGATTTTCGTCAATCGAAGTACGCCGGTCATGCTGCCCCGAGCCCTTGATGCTATGGATTATTGATCCGGCTCCGATGGGTTGTGAAGAAAGATATTTTCAATCGGTTTTCTTTGCGCCTTTGCGCCTTCGCGTTTAGGTACTTCATCTCCGAATAATTGGTGATTAAGCCACTTCCCCGTCCCGCACATACACCCTCGGCATGCGCGCGCTGATCCCGGTGATCACCTCGTAATTGATCGTCCCCCAGCGTTCGGCCACTTCCTCCACCCGGATTTCCCCGCCGGCCTGGCGCCCGATCAGGACGACCTCGCTTCCCAGCGACGCATCCTCCGGCAGTTTGATCATGCACTGGTCCATGCAGACGCGCCCGATCACCGGGGTGCGCCGCCCGCCCAGCAGGACGAGGTTTGGACGGTTGCGCCGCCAGCCGTCGGCGTATCCGACCGGTATGACGCCCACGGTTTCGTCCCCCGCCGTGTGATATTCCATCCCGTAGCTCACTCCCCACCCGGGCGGCAGCACCTTGCACGAGACCAGGCGCGCTTTCCATGAGAGGGCGGGGCGGAACGTGGCCGGCAGTCGGACCTGCGGCGAAGGATGCACGCCGTAGATCGCCACCCCGGCGCGCACGATGTTATACCGCGCCTGCGGGAAAGCCAGGGTCGCGGCGGAATTCGCGGCATGGATCCAGGCCGGCCGGATCCCTTCCTCCTGCAATGCCTGCAGCGTGGAGGCGAACTTCGAGAGCTGCTCGTTTGTCGGCGCGGGATTCTCCTCGTCGGCGCAGGCCAGGTGCGTGAACACACCTTCCAGGTGGACCGATGGCATGCCGGCGATCGTCCGCGCCAATGCGAGCGTCTGCTCCCCCGGCAACGTGCCCAGCCGGCCCATTCCCGAGTCCACTTTCAGATGCACGTTCACCGAGCGCCCGAGAGCGGAGGCGCGCTTCGAATACAGCTCGGCGCTTTCACGGCAATAGACCGTCAGGGAAAGCCCGGCGGCGATGGCTTCGTCGGCCTCCTGGGCGGTGACCATGCCGAGCACCAGGATCGGCACCGTGATCCCCGCCTCGCGCAGGACGATCGCTTCCTCCGCACAGGAGACGGCCAGCCAGGATGCCCCGGCGGCCAGCGCCGCGCGCGAAACCTCGACCGCGCCGTGGCCGTACCCGTTGGCTTTAACTACCGCCATGACCGGGACGCCGGCGATCGCGCGGACGGCTTTGATGTTGTCCTCAACCGCGGATAAGTTGATCTCAATCCAGGTAAAGATCGGTGACTTCAACAATTTCACAGCTCCCGGCCGTTTCCCGGGATTTTCCGTCCGATTCCCGGGCTGCCGGTCCCTCTTATAAACGAATTCGATTCGAATTGCAACGCGCTCATTTTTCCATCAAACCGGCCGAAACCCCACCCGGCCGCCGGAGCATGGAATCGGTGGGGAAAAGGCATTCAGGCATGAAAAGTGCAACAGGAACTCATAACCGAATAAGACCGTCTGGGTGATGATTGAGACGGATACCGGCAAGAAACCCGGAGCCGCCTGCCCGCGCTTTGCCGCCGCGCCTAAAAAGATGGCCCGTTATATAATAAAGCGGTGCGTCCTGGGGCGGTGGCGGAACTGGCAAACGCTGGGGACTTAAAATCCCCCGGGGTAACCCCCCTTGTGGGTTCAACTCCCACCCGCCCCACAAGGGAAAAAGGCTTCCCGGAGGGTCCCCGTTTCCGCACGGGCCGGACGGTCTCTGGAAAAAAGGAGAGATGCTATGAAAAAGACATTCCGTAAAAGTGTTTTGGCGTCGTGCGTCTTGGCGTGTTTGCTGGTGGCCTGCGCCCTGCCGTTGGCGTCCACTCCAACGCAGTTCGTGTTCCCGACGCCCAACCTGACGATGACGGCGCTCTTCCAGATCCCCCCGACGAATACCAGCGCCCCGCAGGCGACGGCCACCCAGGGTGTTCCGACATCCAGCACCCCCTCGGCCACCCTCTCGCCGACGGCACCCAACTGCACCAACTTGGCGCAGTTCGTCAGCGAGACCGTTGCGGATCTGACCTACATCGCGCCGGGGAGCGCCTTCACCAAGATCTGGACGCTGAAAAATGCCGGCACCTGCACCTGGGGATCCGGATACGCGCTGGTCTTCGACAGCGGCGACCAGATGGGCGGTCCGGCTTCCGTGCCGATGACCGCCAGCGTTCCCCCGGGAGCGGTCTATAACTTCACCGTCAACCTGACGGCGCCCGCCACCCTCGGCCAGTATCAGGGTTTCTGGAAAATCCAATCGCCGCAGGGCGTCCGGTTCGGGATCGATGCCGCCGGTAAGGCGTTCTGGGTGAAGATCACCACCGCCGTGCTCGCCCCGGCCTGCAACGCGCAGACCAAACGGCCCGATTCCTACGGCGGCGTTATCGAAGCGTATGTCACCGTCACCCCGCCGACGATCGACGGCATCCTCACCGACTGGGACAATCCGCTGATCAACGATGTGCCGTACGATGTCTGGGGCGATACCGACAACGATGCGCGCTTCACTTTAAAGTGGGATGCCAACAATCTGTACCTTGCGGTGAAGGTCGCCGACGACAACCTCTTCAATGCGGTGACCGATTCGGATGCCGCGCTGATGTACAAGGGTGACAGTGTGGAGATCCTCCTGGACCGGAATCTCAAGGGCGATTACTGCGAAACCTGGATGGATGAGGACGACTACCAACTCGGGATTTCCCCGGGCTCTCTGCCAACCCCGGGCGGGTTTGGGCCGTTCGCATACCTGTGGTATCCGACCGCCATCAAGGGAATCAAGATTGCCACTATCGCGTCGGCCCTGACCGTCGGCCCGGATCCGACCGGCTACATCATCGAAGCGGCGATCCCCTGGGGCGCCTTCGGCGGATACGCGCCGGACGGGAGCGAATACTACGGGTTCGCCTTCTCGGTCTCGGATAACGACCATTCCGGCAATCAGCAGGACGGGATGATCTCCACTGCCCCCAAGCGGACGATCTACTCCAACCCGATGCTGTGGGGCACCCTGCAGATCGAGATCCAGACCGGTCCGTAAAACCGCGGCGTACGCTCAAGAGGCGGACATCATGTCCGCCTCTTTTTTTTAATTTCCTCATATAATTGGGCTTGCCGGGTTCACCTCGACCAGAGGCATTTCCGAACCCCGGGGAGGTTCCATGAATCAGAAGAAGATCCTTCCATTCGGAATGCTGGGTGTGATGGCCATGCTTCTCGGAGGGTGCGGCCTTTTCCCCTCGGCCCCGACGAAGTTTCAATTTCCCACGCCCAACCGGACGATGTCGAAGCTGTTCGAGGTTCCGACCACGAAACCCCGGACCACAGCCGGCGTTGGGACGGGTTCGGGGCTTTCCACGGCGACGGTCTCGCCCACCGCTATGAACTGCACCAATTCGGCTCAGCTTGCCGGCGAATCGGTCCCGAACGGGACTTTTATGAGTCCGAGTTCGGCCTTCATGAAAACCTGGACGTTGAAGAACACGGGCACCTGTCTGTGGGGCAAGGGGTATGCGATGGTGTTCGACCGCGGCGATCCGATGGGAGCGCCCGACGAGATACCGCTGACGGCAAGCGTTCCGCCCGGGGCGGTCTACACCTTCGCGGTGAATCTTGTCTCCCCGGCCGCCGATGGGAAGTACACCGGTTATTGGAAGCTCCAGACCCCGCAGCGGGTCCGCTTCGGCATCGAGCCCGACGGGTTGACCGCGTTCGTGGTGAGCATCACCGTCACCCGGGCTCCCGTCTGCGCGGCCCAGGACAGACGCCCGGCGGAAAACGGAACCGTTCTTCAGGCCACCTACGCCGTCAATCCGCCGGTGCTGGATTCGAAGCTGGCGGATTGGGAAAGCCCGCTGTCGTATTCCCTCCCGCACGTCTCACTTGGGGAGACGGAGAACGGCGCGAGGCTCGGGCTGCGCTGGGATCAAAAATACCTGTATTTTGCGCTCCAAGTAAACGACTCTGTCTTCGCGCAGGAAACCAGCGGCGCGGCGAACCTGCTCCAGGGGGATGCGGTGGAAATTCTTCTGGACATGGATCTGCGGGGCGATTACTGCGATTCCATCATGAGCGGAGACGATTACCAGCTTGGTATTTCCCCCGGCTACCTTCCGGACCCCAGCCTGCAGAGTCCGGCGGCGTACCTGTTCTACCCGCTGGGGAAAAAGGGCCCGGTGACGCTCGAAATATCCGCTATCCTCACCAAGTCCCCCGATCCGAAGGGATGGGTCATGGAAGCGAGGATTCCATGGGGCCAGTTCGGGGTTTCGCCGGCGGGCGGGGAATCGTACGGGTTTGTCTTCTCGGTCTCGGAT
Source organism: Anaerolineales bacterium (assembly GCA_049684495.1). GTDB lineage: Bacteria > Chloroflexota > Anaerolineae > Anaerolineales > RBG-16-64-43 > JAFGKK01. The sequence continues at coordinate 10,089 of JBAVFZ010000086.1, forward strand.
AACGATCAGTCCGGAGCCGTCAATCAGGACGGAATAATTTCAACTTCACCGCGGCGGACTTCGCCGCCCAATCCCATGTTGTGGGGGACCCTCCAGATCATCGCCGGATAGAAATGGACAGGATTGACAGGATTTGGAACACGATTTACAGAATTATTT
>JBAVFZ010000087.1:0-2041 GCA_049684495.1 Anaerolineales bacterium
CTCCTGTGCTATCGGCTCTTACCGGAGAATCCGTGTGCCAGCGCCGTTTGGCCCCTTGAGCGGGATTGGGTAAAATAGGCCTTGCCATATCCACGAAGAGCACGAAGAGAAAACCTGAAACCCACGAAGATTTAAAAGCAATAAGAATTTATTCTTCGTGCCCTTCAGATTTCCCTTCGTGTCCCCCGGCTTACACCAACCGGGGCAGGCTTCGTGGAAAAAGCCAAGAGGACAAACCATGACCAATATCGCCTTGATCGGTTACGGCAAGATGGGCCAAACGGTCCGCCGCTTCGCCGAAGCAAAGGGCCATACCATTACCGCCGTTGTGGATCCCATTGCCGGCGGGGATTGCTCCAAAGAAATCACCGCGCAGGTTCTCTCGGGGGCGGAGGTATGCATCGATTTCACCTCGCCCCAAACGGCGGTGGCCAACATCCGGCAGCTCGCCGCGCTTGGAAAAAACATGGTTATCGGCACAACCGGCTGGTATAATCAAATGGACGAAGTGAAACAGATCGTAGAGGAGCACCGGGTCGGCCTGATCTGGTCGGGCAATTATTCGATCGGTGTCAACGTCCTATTCCGGATCGTGGGAAGCGCCGCCGGGATGCTCAACAATTTTCCGGACTACGACGTGTTGGGCCATGAATTTCACCACAAAGGCAAAGCCGATTCACCCTCCGGCACGGCGGTCATGCTCGGCAAAATTCTCATCGACAACCTCGACCGCAAAGAGCGGCTGGTGACGGACAAACTGGACCGCAAAATCGAGCCCGACGAAATCCAATTTTCCAGCACCCGCGGCGGATCCATTCCCGGCACGCACCTGGTGATGTTCGACAGTCCCGCGGATACCATCGAGATCAAGCATACCGCCCGCGGCCGCGAAGGGTTTGCCGCCGGCGCGGTCATGGCCGCCGAGTTCATCCGGGGCAAAAAGGGTTTTTATTCCATCGACGATCTGATGGACGAAGTCATCGGTCCGCCGAATTCAGCCCGGGCATAATTGCGAAAAAGGAGCCATCATGTTTCGAGGTCTTTATACCGCCATCGTCACGCCCTTCACCGTCAACGAGAACGTCGACGAAGGAGCGCTTAAAAAGCTGATCGACTTCAACCTGGCCGGGGGCGTCGACGGGATCGTCCCGTGCGGCACCACCGGTGAAAGCCCCACCCTGACCCACGACGAGCACGACCGGGTGATCGAATTGACGATCGAGCACATCAACGGGCGCGCGAAGGTTTTGGCCGGCACCGGTTCCAACAGCACCCGCGAGGCCGTCCGCTTGAGCAAGCACGCCCGCCGGTCCGGCGCCGACGCGCTGCTGCTGGTGACGCCCTATTACAACAAGCCCACCCAGGAAGGCATGTACCGCCATTTCCGGGAAATCGCGGAAAGCGTTTCCATCCCTTCCATTATTTACAACATCAAGGGGCGGACGGGAGTTAATCTGGAAACCGACACGCTCGTGCGGCTGATGACCGACTGCGCGAACATCGTCGGGGTGAAGGAAGCCTCGGGCGACCTGAACCAGATGAAGGACGTGATCGCCCGCAAGACAAAGGAATTCAGCGTGCTGAGCGGCGACGACAACATGACCCTGCCGCTGATCAAGGCCGGCGGCGACGGCGTGATCTCGGTCGCCAGCAACATCATTCCGGACCGGATGGCGCGCCTGGTAAAACTGGGTCTGGAAGGCAAATTCGCCGAAGCCGAAGCGCTGGAAAAAGAGCTAGCTCCGCTGTTCGCCGTCGAGTTCGTCGAGACCAACCCGATTCCGATCAAGTACATGCTCTCGCTCAAAGGCATGTGCAACGAAGTCTACCGGCTGCCGATCTGCGAACTGCGCCCCCCGAGCAAGGAAAAAGTCCAGGCAGTGATGAAGCAGATGGGGCTGCTGTAATCCCTTCCTCAACCCCCATCCCAACCCCTCCCCCTTCTCCTGACTGATCCCTCGCTTTCCCTCGCTTCGCTCGGGACAGGCAGCTCGGGACAGGCGTCAGGAGAAGGGGGAGGGGCAAGGGGAGGAGGATGAGG
>JBAVFZ010000088.1:0-9910 GCA_049684495.1 Anaerolineales bacterium
CAATCCCACTCATAAATCAAGAACAAGTAGGATTGCTTCGCGAGGACAGGCTACGAGCACCCCCGCTTCGCAACCATTCCCACTCATAAACCAGATACGAGTGGGAATGCTACGCGAGGGCAGGCGCCGGGATGACGGCCATTCCAGCGTTCGTCATACCCGCGAGCACGTAGCGGGCATCCAGTTGTCCCGATCGTTATTCCGTCATGATCTTAGTTGGTATCCGGGAGGACTAAATAATGGATACCGGCCAAGAACACGCCGGTATGACGGACTTTCGATTCCCGCCAAGTACACCCCCGCCTCGCGGGGGCAGGCGCGGGAATGAGGATCACTCTTGAGTCCGTCATACCGGCGTGAATTTGGCCGGTATCCATAATGTGTCTTCTTGGAACACCCTGGATCCCGGCCACGATCACGCCGGGATGACGTCGTTATCTCTCACTCCAGCGCCTTCCGCAAGGCAAAGCACACCGTGTCCACCTCGTCTTCGGTCATCACGCCGGAGAACGGGAGCGCGAGGTTTTGATCGCCCAGCCGCTCGGTCACGGGAAAATCGCCGGGTTGGTATCCGAATCGCTCGCGGTAGAAAGACTGCAGGTGGATCGGGGAAAAATATTTCCGCGAGGGAATTTTTTCCTGCGCCAGGCGTTCGATCACCCGGTCCCGGCTCGCCGGTGGAAGAACACGGATGACGTAGACGAACCAGGAAGGTTTCGTCGTGAATGGAGATATCTGAGGCAGCCGGACCAATTCCAAATCACGAAGCCGCTCCTCAAACCATGCGGCGACGCGTTTTCTTTTCTCCAGAAGTTCCGGCAGCCGGCGGGCCTGAGCCAGACCGAAGGCGGCACTCATCTCGTCCAGCCGGTAGTTGAAACCAAGCCGGTCATGCTCCAGCCACAATCCGCCGGGTTTTCGGCCCTGGTTGCGCAGGGAGCGGATCTGAACGATCCAATCTTCGTTGTTGGTGACGACCACTCCGCCTTCACCGGTCGTCATCTGCTTGTTGGGATAAAACGCCATCACGCCGATATCGCCCAAAGAGCCGGCGGATCTGCCTTTATATTGCGCGCCTACCGTCTCACAGGCGTCCTCAATAATCACCATTTGGTGTCTATGCGCAATATCTCTTAATTGATCGTAATCGGCCGCCTGGTAAAAAACGTTGGCCGGGAGGATCCCTTTAATCGAGCGGGAGCCCGGTTTTTGTTTTGCCATGCTCCTGGGCAGAAAACGCTCCGCTTCCTTGCCGCCGCGAAAGATGGACTCCACCGTTTCCTCGACCCGCATCCAATCCAGGTTGCCGGTTTGATCATCCACATCGGCGAATATCGGAACGGCCCGCTCGTACAACAGGCAGTTGGACGATGCGACGAATGAAAATGGCGTCGTGACGACCAGATCCCCCTCGCCGATTCCCGACGCGATCACCGACAGATGCAATCCGGCGGTTCCGGACGACACCCCCGCCGCGAACTTTGTCCCGGCGATCCGCGCCATTTCCTGCTCGAATGCCTGGATCTGCCCGCCCATGCTTAAATCGGCCGAATGCAGGACCTGCAGGACGGCGTCGATTTCCGCCTGGCTGATGTCCGGGGACGACATGCGAATCGGTTCTCGGGTCAAGTAGAGTGCCTCCGATACTGGATGACGGTAATTTTATCAGGTAATGGTTTCTAATCCCGATCCCGGATGTAGATATGGAATCAAAGGAATTGGACAGGATTTACATGATTTTTCAGGATTTGCAGGATTTTTTTTACCCTTACACCGATAATCCAATTTTCCTGTGAAAATTATTCCATCGGCTAACCTTCGAGGAATTTTATAAACCGCTCAATCGTTAGCGGCGCGGACCCCTCGTAATGGTTGTTGATATTAACGTAGATTTCGTTCTTGCTGCCGGTCAGATCCTTTACGATCCCGGCGATGTCGGATAATTCCTTCTCGCGCGAGGTGACAATCCGGTTCCAGGTTTTACCGGTTTCTTTTTCAATCTCCTCGCGCCCGGTTCCGTGCAGCCGGAAGATCACGGTCCCGAACCGCCGTATATGCCGTTCCAGTTTCGCCCACACCTCCGCCAGCGAGGGCATCCAGTATCCCTGCAGCAGTACGAGGTCCCATCCCTGGTCCAGCAGGAAATCCATAAACCTCTCGTTCAGATAATTGCCGTTCCGAATCTCAACCGCGTAGGAATGCCTGCCGGGCAACGCCTTCCGGAACTTCGCCATGTGGGCTTCAAATTCCTGCTGCGACGCCATCTTTTGGCGGTTGAGGTATTCGAATTGAAAGATCAGGGGTCCGAGCGTTTGTTTCAGCGGCGCGAGGCTCTCCAGAAATTCGGCCGTCAGTTCCACGGAGAGGAATAACTTATTGGCTTCCCCGGGTGCATCTTTTTTCTTTGAATAATGATTCGTCAGGGTGATGCTGTTGGGGGCTTTTACGGTAAAGCGGAAGTCCGGCGGCACGGACTTCCGATAGGCTTTGACCACGGCCGGTTCGGGGAGCTTCGGCCTCCCCTTCGGGAACAGTGACCAGAACCATTGGTCGATTTCCACGGTTGAATATTTTTGCGCGTATTCCTCGAGATAATCGGCGGGCGCTTCCGAGTAGACCAGGCCCTTCCACGACGGATATTTCCAGGAACATGTCCCGATCCGGATGTTGTTCATGTCGGACCTCCGTTATGCCACGGTCCCCGTTGCCGTCAATAGATCTTCGTGACGATCTCCTCGTCTGTCCGGCCGATTTCGTAAACGAAGAGCCCGTACCGCGTATCGATCGCAGCCGGCGTCCAGCCGCTCATCGAATACGTATGCGAGATCACTTTCGCCCCCGGCCGGAGCGATGTGGCGAGGGTCTCCTTCAGCCGTTGATTGGTTCCCTGCATGAGACACAGAGTGACGACGTCCGCTCCGGCGACCGGGAACCGCCGCATATCCCCCAGGCGGACTTCCGCCTTGCCGCGCACGCCCAGGAGCAGGATCCAAAAGTTGGCAATCAACCAGCGGAACGGATCGATCTCCACCCCGACCGCTTTGGCTTTAAATTTCCGGGCGGCCAGGACCACAATCCGCCCGTCGCCCGCGCCCAGGTCGAGAACCGTCTGGCCGGGTTTGACCTCAGCGAGTTCCAGCATCCGGTTGATCACCGGGAACGGACCCGGGATCCACGGCGCTCCCCAGAGGAGCGGCAGGTAAACCCAAAGGATGAGGACCAGGGATGCGATGAACACAGCCTGCATGACGATCACCCAACGGGTTGCGATGAAGTCAACGAAAGCATCCATCCGGCTTCTTTGTCTCCGGCTTACTCGAACATCACACCCAGTTCCTCGAGCGTGCGAATCTCGCGGTCCGGCGCATCCTCCGCCGCGGCCGGTTCCTCCCCGGCGTGCAATCCCCCGCCGCGCCGAATCCGGACGGTTCGCAAGCCGGCCTCGCGCGCGCCGCGGAAATCCTTCAGCGGATTATCACCGACGTAGGCGGCTTCGCCGCCGGCGATGGAAAGCATCCCGAGCATGCGGTCGAACGGTTTTCGGCTGGGCTTCCAATCCGCCCGGTCATCCTCGCCAAGAACGACAACCGCCTCGATCCAACGATCCAATCCCAGCACCCGGATCTTGGCTTCCTGCGCCGCGCGCCGCCCTTCGGTCACCAACCCCAGCCGAAAGCGCGGTTTCAACGCCTCCAGGACCGCTTCCGTCTCCGGGAAGAAGGCGATCTGCGGATCGTGTTCGCGATAAGTTTTGACCATTTCCGGCAGCAGCGATTCCGGCAAACCCTGTTCCGACAGCCACCACTGGAACGCGTCGCCGCGGAAGCCGCCGTCGAAGAGCGAATCCAGCTGGGCGCGGACGATCACCGCCGAAAGCTTCAGCCGCCGCTCGGCCCATTCCCCTATCGCGCGGTATCCGCTGCGGACGTATTCCCGCTCGGGATACAGCGTATCGTCAAGATCGAAAATCCAAGCTTTGAGCATTTTTTATGCCGGTCGAGCCCTGCCCCGGCTTCGCCATGGTGGGGCTCGACCGGCTTTCTATTCAGGGGGTCGAGTAGGCGGCGGGTTTTTCGCCGTTGGATCGAGAGCCCGATTTACTAATTAGCTTCCTCGATGAAAAACGATTCGTCATAACGCGTCAGATAGAGATCCCGGCGGTATTCACCCAAAGGCGGAATTTTTACCTTCAACCCCGCCGCCTCGGCCAGGTACCATTTGGGCGAGTTTGCGCCCGCCGCGATTCCCAACGGGCAGCCGCCGCCGAAACGCGCGTTGATCTCGGTAAAGAACGGATTTCCATCCCGCAGGATGCACTGCACGGTGACCGGACCCGCGGCGCGGATGCCCCGCGCCGCGGGAATGCAATGATCCGCGATCGTTTTATCCCACACGGTGACGCCCTTCGCCACCTCGCCGGCGCGGATTTCGATCCGGCGCCGGGAGACGACCGCCCACGCTTCGCCCTGCGCGCCGCAGATCACATCGCTCGTGATTTCCGGTCCGGGCAGGCATTCCTGGATGATGGGATCATCAACATAAGCCAGGAAGAATTCCAACTGGCGTTCATCCTCCACCCGGAACGCCCCCTGTCCGGCGCTGCCCCGCCGGGGTTTGATGAACAACGGAAATTCGGGTTTGGCTTTGCCCAGATCCTCGGGGAGCCACGAGCGTGCGGCCGGGATGCCGAGCGACCGGAACAGCTGGTGCGTTTTCCATTTATCGCGCGCCGTGTCCGCCCCGTCCTGATCCGGGGTCATCACCTTCGCCCCGAACGATTCAAACTGGAGCTTATGGGCGGCCAGGATCGGGATATCCGGATCGATCAGCGGAAAAACCATCTGCACGCGGGACCGTTTGGCGATTTCGAGCAGCGCGGGGACATACCCCGGATCCGTAAAGGGCGGAACTTCGTACGTCGAATCGGCCGCCTGGACGGACGGCGCCAGCGGATTGATATCCGTGACGATGATTTTCCCCTTGAGCCGGAGCGCGCGGTAGGCGCCCTTAAAAGCGCGCAGCAGTTCCACGCGCCTCCCGGCGCTGGTGAAGAGCACATTCACTTCACGAGGTTTGCTTTTTGACGCCGATGGCAAAGTAGCCTCCGGGAATGCGATCCGATTGCTTTCCACGGGCGAGGAATCCGTTCAACCACACCAGCGGAAAGAAAATGACCGATCCCAGCGCTTTGGCCGGGATATAGACGGCGGGCAGAATCCGCGCCGGAAGGCCCGCGAAGAATTCGACCGTTATCCGGTACATCCCGGTTCCGGCGCCCACCGCGGGTTCGACGCGCCGGCACTCCAACCCGGCCTGCTCGAGCAGCCGCCGCATCCCGGCGCGCGAGAAGCGCCAGTAATCCTCCGGACCGGGATGGTAGCCGATGACGAACGGCGCCTGCAGGTACAGCGTTCCCCCCGCGCGCAGGACGCGCGCCATCTCGCGCACCGACCGGAACGGGTCGGGAACGTGCTCGACCATCTCCTGCGAGATGACGAGCGCGAATTGACCGTCCGGAAATGGCAGCGCCAAGGCATCGCCGCGGACATCGACCGGTCCGGTGCCCATAAGATCGAAATTCACCAGGCGCGGGTCGAGCCGTGTGTCGCCGCAACCCAAGTTAAGCCCGCGTCCATCGCCCAGGTCCGTCAGGAGCGAATCGATCGTTTTCCGCACCGCGGAAGACGAGTTGTGGGCCGCCCAAAACGATCGCACGAACCATTTGCGGATCCCGGCGGTCATGACGCCACCCGGGTATCCGGCGTTTTTGACGAAAGCATCTCCCGCATCAGCCGTTCCATCTCGCGCGCCTGCTCCTCGCGGCTGAAATCGCGTTCCACGATGGACCGTCCGCGGGCGCCCATCTTGCGGGCCGCGGAAGGATCGTCCGCCAGGCTGCGGACCGCGTCCGCCAGCGCGCGCGCGTTTCCGGGCGGAACCGCCACGCCGGCGTGCGCTTCCTCCACGACTTTCCGGATTACCCCGTCGATCGCGAGCACCACCGGCCGGCCGGCGGCCATGTAATCGAACACTTTATTGGGAAACGTTGTGCCGTAGAGCGGGATCGGTTTCAGGATGGCGATCCCGCAATCGCTCGCGGCGAGCACCTCGGCCATGTCGTGCTTGGCCACCGGCGGCAGAAAAAGGACGTTATCGAGATTCCGCTCGGTGGCATGCAGCACCAAATTCGGTTTTTCCTTTCCGTCTCCGACCAGGAGGAAGCGGATGCGCGGATCGCCTTTCAGAAGTTCTGCCGCCTCGAGCAGGACGGACAAATCGTTCGAAAGCCCGTGCGCGCCGGCATACAAAGCGACGAATTTTTCATCCAACCCGTGCCGGACTCGGAAATCCGCCCCTTCCGAGGTCGGGTCGAACATCGCCGGATCGACGCCGTTGCGGATCAGGACGATCTTCTCCTTTTTCGCACCACGGCTCTCCAAATGGCCGAAAAATCCCGGCGAATTGACGACCAGCCGGTCGGCTCTTCGGTACAAGAAACTTTCCAACCACAGCGACAGCCGGATCAGGATGGGATTCTTCAGGACGCCGAGCTGGATCGCGAACGCCGGCCATAGGTCCCGTATTTCGAAGAGGAACTTTGCCCGCTTCATCCGGGCGATCAGCCAGGCGGTAAACACCTGCGGCAGCGGCGGGGAAGTTCCCCATACCAGATCGATCTCCGGCTGCGCCAGTCCCTCAAAGAACGAGGAAAGCATAAAGGAAAAAAAGCCGATCGTTCGCCAGAAGAAGGAGCGGTTGACGCTGCCCCATACCCGGCAGCGGACGACCTCCAAGCCCGGTTCGAGGATTTCACGGTCCTGCTCGGTGACCCGCTGTCCGGTCTGGTAGGAATATGGACTGGCCAGAATGGTCACCCTATGGCCGGAATGCACAAGCCGGTGCGCCATCTCGTAATGGCGCGTCCCGCCCGGATCATCCGGCCGCACGAAAACCTGGTGAATGAGAAGAATATGCATAAAAAGTGGCGTTTCCGCCGTTAGAATTTATTGTACCCCGGTTGACCATAATTTTAAAAATCCATCCCGCCGGGCCGGCGGGATGGATTGGGATCAAGTTTTCACAACCTGATACTCTATGATAGCGGGAGATAGGGAGCTGCGCTTTCCTTTGCCCCTGCTCCGGGAAGCGCAGCTCCTGCGACCCCCTGCCCCCTGGCGGCGATTAACTTATCCACTGGTGATAGGAACTCCTCACCATCCAAAAGCCGTTCTTCTTTTCCACGACATACTCAAATCCGCGCGGTTCGGATCCCATGCGGTGGATGTTGCCGCTGATCCGGGCGAGGTCGGCGCCCTCGCGCCGGATGCCGGTGAAGCGCACAACCGCTCCCCCGTCCGGAACGTATTCGCCGTCCGGATCACCCCCGACCCCGTAGCAATCCTCGACCCAGACGATCTGCAGCGGCAAATCCCTCGATCCGCGGGTCACCCCGTGGCGGACGACCTCGGGGAAATGCAGGTTATCCGCCGAAGAGTCGCCCTCGGAATAAAGGATGAACAGGAAGGGCTTGTCCGAAGGCGATCCGGATTCGTAATCCAACCCGAACAATTTGCGGAGAACGGCCCGGAAGATTTCAATCGTTTGCCGGTCCTCATACTTCTCGGATGCAACGGTCGAGGTAGCATAGCGGTTGAAAACCGACGCGACCGGCGGATTCGGCTGCCTGACCTGGCGGAACATGGCGATCCATTCACTCTCCATCGGATTCTCTCCTTCTTCGAAATGGATAATTCGACGCTTCTCTTCCCATCGACCCGGCATTTATTCGAATGCCGTTGCCTTTGGAACATATTAGCGATTTAGTTTGTCAGGGTAGTTACGGGGGAGTTACAGTCTTGTGACAGAATCCGGTAAAAAAAGGCTATTTTCTGCCGTTCAACCAGCCATTTTGTGCGGCGATGGCGATCGCCGCGGCACGCGAATCCACACCCAGTTTGTTATAAATACTAGCCAAATGGGCTTTGACCGTCCGCTCGGTAATTCCGAGCTGGACGGCGATCTCCTTACTCCGTCGGCCGTCGGCTACCGATGCGAGCACTTCCAATTCCCTTTCGGAAAGCCCTCCTTCCGCTCCGGCTTTTCCATCCAGCCCGTTCGCGCCGCGTCCCTGTCCCGCGGACTGCGGCGATTCATCCGCCGTGCGCGCCAGCACTTTCGCGATCACTTCCGGCATCAGAAGGGCTTCCCCGCGTGCGGCGGAGCGGATCGTACGGAACAGAGTCTCCCGGTCGGTGTCTTTTAACAGGAAACCGCGCGCCCCGGCCCGCAATCCGCGGACCATCAGGTCGTCCTCGTTATAGGTCGTCAGGATGACAATCGCCGCCTGCGGATCACGTCCACGGATTTTTTCGATCGCGGTGATGCCGTCCATCTCCGGCATGCGCAGGTCCATCAAAATGACGTCCGGATGCAGCTCTTCGGCCATCCGGACGGCGTCCGCGCCGTCGGCGGCTTCCCCCAGGAGTGTGAACTCCTCCTGCGATTCGAGAATCAACCGCAATCCTTCGCGGACGATCCGGTGATCGTCGGCTATGAGAATTCGAACAGGGGTTGAAACGGGCATGCGCGGACTCCTGCCCCAACTATACTACGCCGCGGCCGGGAGCATCCTGGCAGGCGGACAACAGGCGCTCTTTTTTCTCAGGATCCATCCAGGATGCCTTCACGGAATTGGCCATCACTTTGCGAATCTCCCCCGGCGAAAATCCAAAAACCGTTTCCAGCGTCCGGTATTCCTCGGCGATCGAATTACCGAACATTTTCGGGTCGTCGGTGCCGACCGTGATCAGCAGCCCGCGGTCGAAATACCGCCGGATGGGGTGCGCTTCGATCCGGCCGACCACTCCCGTGCGGACGTTCGAAAGCGGGCACATCTCGACCGGAAGCTGCCGCTCCGCCAGATATTCCATGAGGGCTTCGTCCTCCTCGGCCCGGGTTCCGTGCCCGATCCGTTCCACGCCCAGGTTGCGTATCGCACCCCAGATGCTCGCCGCGCCGGCCGCCTCCCCGGCATGCGCGGTCGTATGAAAGCCCAGCCGCCGCGCGTCCGCAAACACCGCGGTGAATAATTCCGGCGGGAAGGTCTGTTCGGATCCGCCCAACCCGACTCCAACCACTCCATAACCGCGGACTTCCTTTACCGCCTGAAGCGTCCGGGCCGCGCTTTCCGGACCCAGATCCCGGATCAGGTCGGCGATCAGCGCGATCTCGATTCCTTTCACGCGGTCCAGCCCGGACCGCACGGCCCGCGTGATCTCCCGGATATCCAATCCGTCTTCGACAAATCCGGAGGGCGAATAGTGCGCTTCGGCGTAGAGAATGTTCTGGCTCATCAAATCGCGCGCGACCTGCTCGGCGATAAATGCGAAATCTTCGTATTCCCGCAAAAAGCCGTTTTTCCAGATCCAGGTCTGGATGAAGTGCGGAAAATCCTTATACGTGAACCGGCGCCGCAGCGCTTCCGGATCGGGAACCTCCGGATCACCGCCGTATTTGCCGATCAATTCCCACAGGGCCGGATAGGGGATCGCCCCTTCCAGATGCAAATGCAATTCTACAAGGGGCGGCATCGAACCGTCCGGTCGGTGATTATTTGCCGGCAAACGCGGCCTCCCAGTATCGATCGATTTGTATCGTTCCGTCATATACCTGGAACAACGACCACCAACGCCGGCCGATCCAACTCGCGTTCATCGTCCGCTGGAAATCGCCGTGATTTTCCGGATGATCCTTCTCCCATACCTTCATGGTTACTTGCCCCGCATCCCCCAGGCGAATTAGCAGGTAATACCATAAATTCGGTTTGTATACATTGGCGGGAACATACCCGCTCATCCAAGTGGTCCCTTCCCACCCCGACCAGAAAGCCGGGGGCGATTCGTCAAACCGA
>JBAVFZ010000089.1:0-15341 GCA_049684495.1 Anaerolineales bacterium
GGCCGATTGCGGTCCGCCGGCGTAGGACCATCCCTGCCCGTTCGCAAGCGAACGGGCATACGTTTGGTGGATCCAGGCGTCATCCAGTGGGAATCCCGACAAGCCGCCGCTCCCGGCGGCCAGCAGGAATACGACCGGCCCGGCCAGCCAGAGGAACAGCCATCCGGCCGGGGAAAAATATTTTTTCATGGACCGCCCTCCGGATCCGCGGGCAGAACTTCATACCAGATGTAGAGCATCCCGTCGAATTCCTCGGAGAATAATTTCTTCAAGCGGGGATGTGAACTCAAATCCAGGTAGAGAGCCTGCAGGCCGTCCGGGACATTGGAATCCAGAATCACATATCGAACATCATACCGGTCGGCCGCTTCCAGCAGCATGGCCGGATCGCCGGCAGTGACCGGTACCGCCGTGAAGCCGGTCTGAACATGGAAGCAGGGGGGATTGTTCACCATGAAACGGGTCGATTCAGGCAGTCCCGGTCCAATTTGCGAAATCCCCCGATCGTATTCGCCATTCAACCGGGACCACACGGGGTTCCCGGGATCGGTTCCAATCACTCGGGTGAAATAAATCGCTCCGCTGGCGAGTAACGCCAATCCCGCGAATCCGGCGCCGAGCACGGTTCTTGCCGTTTCGGTCTGCCAATTCCGCCATCGGCTCAAACGGGAGATGGCGTCGTCCAGGCCGGCTGACGCGGCGATCGATACGATGCACAGCAGCGCGGAGGCCGAATGCAGAAACCCGCCCCGCGATCCCTGGAACGGATACACGATTGTCATCAGGATGAAGATCAGCAAGAAATAAATCAGAGCCGTCCGGATGGCGGATTGCCGCCGCAGAAGATAGATCCCCCACCCGATCAAAGGAATCATAAAAACCAATCCCAACACAAACAACGTCGTTAGCAGGTTGGTTTGAAAAGCATCCCACCGGGCGGTCAGAATGGAAGCCAGGCCGCTATTAAGAAAACGCTCCATCGAAACCGCGGAGGAGGGAAACAGGAACAGATCGTTATATTCCGTGAGCCAGGCGGCTTTTTCCGCTCCGGGTGGAAACGGGCTTCCCCAAATCGACAGATTGCGGGCGTACCAGATTCCGGTTGCAAGCAAATACCCCGCCCCGAGCGCCATCAAATGCCTTACCCGGTCGGCGGCTTTTTCTGAACCTCCCGCAATGAGCAGAAATCCGGCCAGTGCCAGGAATACAACCCCGTCCGCGCGGGTCAAATGCGCCAGTCCGCACAAGACTCCAATCAGGAATGCGTGGGTCCACCGATATCCCCCCGGCGGCCGCGGCAGCAGGCATAGGATCAATCCGCCCAGCCATGCATAAGCCAGGAAACTTTCCGTGTTCAGCCAGTACACGCTGAAGAAACCGGATGCGATGGAAAAGAATCCGGCCAGGATCGCCATTCGGAAGGAACCGGTAAGGCGTTTTCCCATCCAATAAACCAAAAAAGGGAAGCCGGTGGCAAGCACGATAAGGAGAATTTGCGCCTGCCGGAATCCGGCTCCCGCCAAAACCATACCGGCCGCGGCCAGCAGCGACGGAAGCGGCATCCAATACATATTTCCCGGATGGGGAAGAACGGCGGATTCATCCAGGTAATTCCACAGGAACGACTCATTCCACCCCTGACCGCTGACGAAGTTCAATCCGCCGCCATAGTAATAACAGGCATCCATCACCCCGGGTTGGCGGATGTAATAGGCTTCTCCCAGCGAGGCCAGCAGCGCCGCGAGGAAGAGCAGTGCAAGCAGGAGGTTACGGGCGGAACTTTCGGATCCGGGTCGGGTCTGCATGGCGGAATGGGAATCAGGAATCCGGATGGATCAGGATGACCGCTTGCGAATCCTCGTAATACAGCGTCCATCCTTCCGCCTTCAACAAGTGGAGGATCGGGGTCGAGGGTTCGACGAATACCACACGGATCTGCCACTGCTCGAGGATATCCTTCCAACCGTCCTGAGCCCGGATCACGGTGAGGTATTGATCGAGAATTTCGTCGGTGTACAAATCGGTGCGCCCGTCCACAAACACGGGAGATTCCGGAAGCTCCCAGAGCAGGTAGGATCCGAAGTTATACGAATTGAAGAGCCCGCCCTGAACCGGATGCGCCGCCAGATAGTCGACGGCGGCGGCGGGAACTTGGCGGCGGACGGCCGCCTGGATCGATTCCGGGGAGAGGACGGATACTCCGAAGACCAGCATCGCCGCCGCGAGCACGGTCACCGCCCCGATATGGATGGCGGATTGGGCCCGCGAGGCCGCGTGATCCGGATTCCAATCCGGAAAAAAGCTCTCCAACAGGGGTTGCCCGTATCGCAAAAGGATGGCCGGAGCGACGATCGACAGTAAATTGGTGTTGCGCCAGGCCAGGAAACCCATATACCCGATGCAAACGAGAAAGAAAAAATCGTCCGATTCCAATTTCTTGGGTGAAAACGCAATCACCGCCCAGGTAAGGATGAACAGGATCAGGAACAATTGCGCTTGCCAATTATGGAAATCCGGCGCCTTCCATTCCTGGATAAAATTTTGCAGGAAGCGGATCGACACCGTCTGGAACGGATAGGCCAGCACGGCCGGTCCGCGCGGGTTGAGCGCGGCAGCCGCCAGACAAACCAGCAGGGTTCCTCCAAGCCATACTATTCTGCGGCCGGATTCGGTACGGGATTCGCGCCGGGCCAGATATTCAACCGCCTGCGCGATGCAGGCGATCAACACCAGGATGAAACCGACCGCAAATCCGGGGTGAATATTTACCCAGAGCGCCATGATCAGCGGCAGGATCCAGAGCGCGTTCTTTTTCCCCCATAGGTATTTCCTCAAGACCAGGTAGAAAACGGCGCTGAAGAGGAAAGTGAATAATTGCGGCCGGGCGCTCCAGAAGATTTCCGACGCTCCCGCGGCAATCACCAGGACAACCGCAACCGCGAATGGATTTCCGTCCAGGCTGAGGTACACCAGGACGAATGCGAGGAGGATCACCGCGGTAAACAACAGGTTGAGCGCGGCCAGCCCGCCCAGGGAATAAATCCAAACCATAAGGATTTCCGACAACCATCCCGGGTAATACCAGGGCTCGCCGCTGCGGGTCAGTGAAAACGGATCGACATCCGGCAAGGCCCGGTGCTCCAGGATCCATTGGCCGGTGCGCAGATGCCACCAGGTGTCGGTGTCGATCATCGGCCGGACGGCCATGAAGACTATTCCAAGAAATGCGAGGGCGATCACCAGACGGCGGATGGTCACCGGTTCCTCAATTCAACGGATGCCAAGGGGTAAACGCAATCGGGCGGCGAGTGGCTGGATTTTACAGTGGCGCAACTACATCCTATGCAGGGCTTCCGCATAAGCACGGTAGGCGTCTTGCAGGCGGCCGGCACGACTGCAGGCGTCTCCAAGAAGATTCCACAATTGCGGAGATGCCGGATCCTGTTCCAAATAGGTCGTCAGATCGCCGACGACGACCTGCGCACTGGAGGGATCGTCGATTACCTGCTGATACGCCTCGGTGGCTTTCTGCAGGTCGGTCTCCAGATAGACACGGGCCTCGCGAATCAGCGCTTCGGCCTCGACGTCGGTCAGTTTTCGGGGCTTCTTCCGCGCAGGCTTCTTCGCGGGTTTCTCGGGTTTCGCCGCAGGCGCGGCCGGCGCCGGAGCAAGCGGCACCCATGCACCAGGTTTCGCCGTGGCGGCGGGCGGCGGTTCGTCTACCGGAGGTGATTCCCGCTGGATGACCGCCGGCGCACGTTCTACCGGGGCCGGGACGGACGGCACAGTTGGCGCCGCCGCAGGCGAGGGAGCCTGTGGAATATTTTGCGTCGCGAATCCCACCGGTGAAACGGTGCCCGGCCGCAATCCGCCGGTTTGTTTCTTGGGGATCGGGGGCACTTCCGCAACGGCGCTCCCGAGCGCTTTTTGAAGCCATTCCGGCGGGGGCACGAAGGCGCCCTCTTCGTCATCCTCGGCCTGAGCCGGCGCGGCAACCGGGAGCACGGGTTCAATCGGCGGTCGGCTAACCACCGCCTCGGGCGGTTTTGGCGCGGGCGGCGTTTCCCGTTTCGGGAAAACGGGAGCCGACGATTCATAAACCGGCGCCGCTGCAACTGCCTGAGCCGGGACCTGCTTCGGGGGACTGGAAACCTCAGCTTCAAGACTCGCAGGCTGTGCCGGAGCCGCGGCTTTTGGCGGCGCTTCCGGTGCGGGAGCCGGTTTTTCCGCGGGCGCGGGGACGGCGTTTCTAGAGACCGCGGAGAAGGATGCCGTGACCTTTCGCAATGAGCCTGTCTCGCGCTTGTCCATCCATCGGACAACCGTATCGGATCCGCCCGGTTTCTGAGAATCCAACCAGGTGGGTAATTGTGTCCCGCTGCCGGGTTTTCCGGTTGGGGGCGGAGTAGACGGCTTGACCCCGGCTTTCAGCGCCGACTCATCAAGCGAGCTCAACGTGGAGGTTTTCAACCGGCGATCCAGCCAGCGAGCAACAGTATCGCTGCCGGTTGGTTTTAGCATGCCCGGTGCTTCTGCGCCAGCCTCGGCCGGTGCATTTTGGGAGAGGCCGGTTGCAGGACGGGTGGCATCAACCGGCGCGGGCGGGACGGGTTGGCTGGCGGCTTTGTCCCAATCAACGACAGAAGCCGGGGGCGAACCTTGCGCCGAAGCTTTCAACCAATCCGGTAGCGGAGCTGCGGTTTGTGTCGGTGGAGTCGCTGTTGCGACCGCTTCAGCCGGTTTTCCTTGCAGTTGAGAGACGAGCCAATCGGGAAGATCGATCCCGTCGCTTGCGGTCGGTGTAACATGGGTCGGGCCCGGTTCCGATAAGGGAATCTCTTCCGCCGGAGCTGCCGGTTGAGTGGGTTCCGTTTTTTGTACAGGCGGAGCCGAAAACGCGGGTTCTAAAGGCTTTGACGCCAGAGGCGGCGTTTGCGGAGGACCGCCCTTGAGCCAATCCGGCAATTCGGCAATGGGGAGTGAATCCACGGGGGGGGCAACTACCGGTGCCGGCACCGGGGGTGGAGGCTGCGCCGGTTCCGGAGCAGGTGTTGGAACCGCTCTGAGCCAATCCGGAAGCGCGATCTCGGGCGCAGGTTCTTCCGCCACCACGGGAGCCATATCCGTCGGTGGCGCGATTTCAGGCTCGGCCATCGATCCCGCGGGTTCCATGGCTGCCGATGGAGCCGCTGCGGGGGCTGGATTCATCCAATCCGGAAACCCGGGGTTGGGAGCGGCTTCAGGGATGCGGACTGCCGCTTCAACCGCGGCGGAGGGCGGAGGTTTCAACCAATCCGGAAAAATCGATTCCGGAACGGCTTCCGCGTTTCCAGCCGCGGACGCAGCCGGTTCGGCAACAGGAGGATTCATCCAATCCGGCATAGCCGGTTCTGATCCGGCAACAGATGCCGCCGGAGCCGCAGACTGTTCCTTTGCCAACGGTGAAGTTCTCGTTTTTGCACCGAGGACCGGTTCGGAAGACGGATAGGAAATTGGCGCTTCGTTTTGATCCGGTTTCATCCACTCCGGAAGTGCCTCAACCGGAACGGCTTGAATAGGCGGGGTCGCCGATCCGCTGCGGTCGGGCACGGGGGATTCGGTTCGCATCCATTCGGGAACGAGCTCGACCGGTTTGGACGCGGGAGCCGTGCTCTCCTTCAACCAATCGGGCATGCCTTCCTCAGGCTGGGCGGCGGGAGCCGGTTCGACCGGACCCACACCCTTCATCCATTCCGGAATGGCATCGGTGCCGGGTGCGGCGGGCGGAGCTTGTTTCATCCATTCCGGTTCCGGCGGGATATCTACGCTTGTAGGCTGGGACGAACTCAACCAATCGGGGATGTTGTTCGGTTCCACGCCCAAGGGAGACGTTTTGGTTTCCGGTTTGGTCCATTCCGGGAGGGACGACGACGGCAATGCTTCCACCGAAGGGGGAGGAGGAGCAGACAACCAATCCGGGATATCGGAAATTTTCTCCTTGGGTTTTTCCGGAGGCAGGGAGGACGTTTTTATCCAATCCGGGAGCGTGCTTCCGGTGGTAGGTTCGGGAGTTATCGGCAGGGGAGGCATGGTGGCGGCGGAAAGCCAATCCGGCAGCGGGCCGGAAGGTTTTTCCACGGCTGGCTGTTCGGCCGGCGGAGCTTGTGCCTGAATCCAATCCGGCAGTTCTCCCGTGGAGGTTCGCGCGACGGGTTCAGGCGCGGCGGGGGGAAGCGGCTCAACCGGCGTTCCAAAAATGGATCCCCCCGCTCCGGGTTGGTTTACCGCGGCGGACGCTTCATTAAGCCAGGAGGGGATGTCGCCGGTGGGTGCGGCCGGTGCGGCGGGCTGCGCCGCCGGTGGGAATGCGGCGGCCGGCTGGGAGGCGTTTGCCAGCCAGTCAGGAATAGCCGGACCCTTCTGCGGCTCCTCGATCTTCAAACCCAGCGAGGACGCCCAAGAGGGTTGTTTTGACCGGACGGTTTTTTCCTGGCCTTCGTACTCCAGCCGGGAAAGCGAAACGGTCTGACCCGGATGCTCCGCAATCCGTCTTTCCTTTTTGAGAATATCCAGATCAATGTGCGGATCCAGCGATTCGATTCTCTGGAAGAGTTTTTCCGCGTCTTCCTGCTTGTTGGAGGCCTGAAGCGCCATCCCCATAACACGGTTGGCTTCCAGACAATACGGCAATTTTTGAAGGATGGCGGTGCAGATGTCGGCGGCTTCCTGGACGGCTCCGGAATCGAACAGTGCCGACGCCAACAGGACTTGTAAATCCGGCCGGTCCGGATCTTCGTTCAGGGCGCTGCGGATTTCCGCGATAGCCTGGCCATACAGGCCGCCCTTGATGTACATCCGCGCCAATGCGGAACGGGTCAGCCGGAGTTTGGGAGGTTCCACACCATCCCGCCGGCCGCGCAGCCGGCGGACTTCCTGCTGAACGGTGGGATTCGACGGGTTGACCTCGTAGGCCCGCTCCATATGCCAAATGGCCATATCCAGATTGCTTTCATCCTCGCGGACGATGGCCATTGCCACATGGGATAGCCAGTCCTCGGGGATGGCGGAAAGCACCCGCTGGAATACATCCGCCGCGTCGCCATGGCGGCCCTGTTCAAGGAAGGCTTTGCCGAGCAGCCGGTACGTTTCGATATGCCGGGGGAACGTCTCCAGGATATGCTGGCAGTGGGCAATGGCCTCATCGAAATGTCCGTGATCGATGAGGTCTTTGATTTCCTGGTTGTACGTCCGTAGCGCAATTTCCGTCATAGGTTATCCCACGCGATAAGTATGCACCATCTTTTAAGAAATCGCAACCCAAGCGGCAATGGGCGCTCCCGATCTGATGGCGTGCTCGCGCGCAGTTCCGAGTTTTCCATCCGTCCCCTGCTCCGCTTCCGATTTATGGATTGGTGTAAACATCCACGATCGGGATTCCCTCGCGCTCCACCCGGAAGGCCGGTGTGCGGGATGTCATCCATTGAAGGATGTCCGTCGGTTGGCTGGCTTCGTCATTCAGGAAGGATTGGCGGTATTGAACGATGACGAAATCCGCCTGATCGAAGCCCTCCATCGCTTGCGTTCCCAAGGCTTCGGGGCCAAAGATCGTTTCCAGCGGCGAGAGGCTTGCCAGGGCCACATCCTTCCGGAGTACTCCCTGCAATTGGTAATACACGAGCACATCGATGGATGAGGGCAGCACCCACACCGTGTCCCCGGGTTCGGCATTGGCGTTGATGTACAGGATCGCCTCGCGGTAGCTTTCGCACCAGTAGGTCGTTTCCAGACCCAGCCGGGCGGCACCGGGCAGCCCTCCCACAGTCTCGGAATAATAGGAGAGCCAGTATGGCGCATAAGAAATCATGCTTTGCACGGGCGGTATCCATACGGCGCAGGCCGCCGCAAGGGCCAGAATCGGCGTGACGAATTGCGGGATCCGGAAGCGCACGGCCAGCGCGCCCACGGATTTTACGAACCAACCGAAGCCGCCGCCCGCCAGAACCGCCAGGAACGGGAACGCCGGCATCAGCAACCGGTCGTTGTCATAGATTTTGGTCTGCCCGGAGGCCACCACCAGGAGTGGAATGAGCGCGCTGAGTATCATCAGGAAGCCAAAAGCGCGGTCCCTGCGGCGGATGATAGCGCGGATAATGCCGAGCAGACAAAGTATGAGAATGCCGAGCGGGATGACCGCGGCCGCCATGACAAATGGAAAGTGCCATGGGAGGTCCAGATAATTATGCCCGAGGTAGTATTGCGGGATCGGCCAGCTGACGACCACCTTCAGGAATTCCTTGACTCGGTCGATGGTGTCGTAATACAACCACGGCCACGCCAAAAAGAACACCGGCGCGGCGATCACCGTGGAGAGGATCATGCGGAGGAAGAGGTACCATTTCCTGCGGAATAATATGGCCCAGAGGAAAAGGGTCGGCATGACGAGCAGGGTGTTGATCCGGGTCGCGGCGGCCAGACCGAAGACGATCCCCAGACCCAGCGTGTAACGCAACCGTGCGCTTTCCTTGGTCCTCCAGAAAATATACGTGACGATCATGATCATGCTCGCCGCGGGGACGTCCAGCGCCGCCAGGTGGGCGTGGAAGAAGAAGCGCGGCATCGCCATAAGGGCGCCGACGGAGGCGATCCCCGCCACGCCGCCCAATTCGTCCGAAACCATGTGATAGAGAAGCGCGACCATCAGGCTGAAAAGCAGGATGTTCCCCATCCTGTGCGCCAGAAGGTCCCCGAACAGGTTGCGTGTCAGGCCCCAGACCAGCCCGGAAAGGACCTTATCCATCGGCGGGTGCTCGACGTTGATGCTCCAGGCCTGGTCGATAACGCTCGGGTGGAGCACGCCGTGCGGACCGAATACGAGACGGTTGAACCAACCGTTGTAGGATTCCGCAGCGGCGAAATAAGTCGGTTCGTCCCAGGTCACGCCGATGGCGGAAGAGGTGAGGATCAAAATCAGTGTAGTCAGGATACCAACGACAATGGCACGCTTGCCGGAGGTAACCAAGCTGGGATTAATGGCCATGGTGCCCTTCCTAAGGGAAGATAAGAACATCATTCATTATAAGAAAATCGGATGGCGGATACAAGAAATCCCGCGCTTTGCACCGGAACGCCGTTCCGGACAAGCCGGGATGCCCCATCGGTCGAAGTCTCGTTGCGTACCAGCCGGCCGGAGCGACGGATTGGCCTGAGGCTGTGCAGAGGCATCGGTTCCAGGATCACGGCCGGACCGGCTTTGGCATGAAAAAAAAAAAAAAAACCGGCGGATTGCTTTTCCGCCGGTCAATCGGATCATCCCTGCTGAATTCCCGCATGGATCACCAGGAAAGGGCGTCGACCATCTTCCGGAAGCGGCCCTAGATTTCGACAAAATACGATTGCGCTGCGCGATCGATCAGTTCCTTGGTCATCGTGGCTTCGCTCCCCATATAGCGTCCGATGTCGAGTATTTGGTCGCACAGGTCGCGCGGATGCGAAGCCCGCGGCTTGCGGTTGGTTTTGATGTAATACTCCTGGATCAGATACGCCAGCGCCTGCTCGTTGTATATGACACCCTTGGATTCCGCCACGTGCTTGAAAATTTCGCGATACTCGTCGAACGTCGGATCCACCACCTCGATCTTATGCCGTAGGCGGCGCAGGAAGGCTTCGTCGACAAGATCCTTGGGCGGCAGGTTGGTTGAGAATACCACCATCACGTCAAACGGGATCTCGATTTTTTGGCCCGTATGCAGCGTGAGGTAATCGATCCGGTTTTCGAGAGGCACAATCCACCGGTTGAGGAGATCCCGGGGACGGACCTGCTGGCGGCCGAAATCGTCGATCAGGAGAATTCCGCCATTGGCCTTCACCTGGAACGGCGCCTCGTAATATTTTTGCACATCGTTGAACACAAGGTCCAGCCCGGCCAGGGTCAGTTCGCCGCCGACCATGATGAAGGGCCTGCGGATCCGCACCCAGCGCGGATCCCGCTTGCTGGCGCTCCGCTGAATGGAGCTTACCGCCTGGCTGGTGGAAGCATCTTCCTCGGGAACGAGCTGGTGGTTGACCGAATCGTACAGCTTGACGACGTGGCCTTCCACGTCCAGCGCGTAGGGAATGTACATCTCCTCCTGCAGGATCAGATCGCCGATTGCCCGGGCGATGGTGGTCTTGCCGTTGCCGGGAGGGCCGTACAGGAAAATGGAGGTGCCGGAATTGACCGCCGGGCCGATCCGGGCAAACGTTGTGTCCGAAAGCGTCAGCGCGTGGAGACATTGATGCATCACCCGGGAATTCACGGCCGGGCGGGTGCGGGCCTGCTTGCGGATCGACGCGTTGTATTCCGAGAGCGGGACGGGGGCGGCGCCCGCGTATTGGCTGCGTTCCAGCGCTTCGCGTGCCCGGATCATTCCCTGGCCGGTGATGGCGTATTGGTAGGCGCCGTCGCCGATCCCGGTCTGGGATTTCACCTCGATCATTTTCTCCCGCTTCAGTGACTCGACGATCTGATCGACAATGCCGGTGAAGGGAAGCGCCATCAGGTCGGCCACCCGGAATCCGGTAATATAGCCCCGGAAATAGAAAATTTTCAGCGCAAGGTCCTGCAGCCAGAGCGAGGAGAGACCGGTATCTTCGACACGGGTGATGACGGTCGGGGTGAAGCGGGGGCCCGTCTCGACGGTTCGAGCGGCGCTTACGGGATTGGCCAAATGACACCTCCGAAATCGGGGGTCCGGGGATGAGAAATCCTATTCCCTGCAAATTATAGCACGGGGCATCCGGGTTGCCCAACCTCCGCGAAATCGGTATACTCCCGCCGATGAAACTAAGCGTCGTGATCCCCGTCTACAATGAAAAAAACACCATTGCGGAACTCCTGCGCAGGGTTAAAACCACCGGCCGTGCGTACGAGATTATCCTCGTGGATGACGGCTCGACCGACGGAACCCGCGAATTGCTGCGCACGCTGGCTTCCCCGCCCGCGGTGAAGGCCGTGTTTCATGAAAAGAACATGGGCAAAGGCGCGGCGCTGCGGACCGGATTCCAGCATGCCGGCGGAGACGTGATCCTGGTCCAGGATGCGGATCTGGAATACAACCCGGCCGAATACCCCGCTCTGCTGGAGCCGTTTGAATGCGGGCAGGCGGACGTTGTCTACGGATCGCGGTTTCTCGGTTCCAAACACCGGGTGACGATGTTCTGGCACATGGTGGCCAACCAGTTGCTGACCTTTGCCACCAACGTGCTTTACAACAGCATCCTTTCGGATATGGAAACCGGATATAAAGTGTTCAAAGCGGATCTTTTGAAAAGCATCCCGCTCCGCGCGAACCGGTTCGATTTCGAACCGGAAATCACCGCCAAGATCCTGAAGCGGAAGGCGCGCGTATTCGAGATTCCGATTTCATTTAACCCAAGAGAGTATGACGAAGGGAAAAAAATAGGTTTGGTGGATGCGTTCGCCGCGATTTGGGCGCTGATAAAGTATCGCTTTATGGATTGAATTCTTGGTCATGCCCGCGCCCTCCCTCGCGCCTGCCCCCCGAGCGATGAGCATCGGCGGTTTTCCGATGCGAAGCATTCGCGAGTGGGAGAAGCATCCCGGCCCGCTTCCGGTTTATGAGCCGGGATGAATGCGAAGCGAGGGTATTCGCCGCGGGCGTCCATTTATTATCGCACCGGCCCGGCTTCTCCCTGGATATCCACAACCCGCATCTGCATCTGTTTTCCGTAATAATCGTTTTCTTCAAGCGCAAAGGCGACATCCACCGTTTCCAAAAGCGATTTTTCCAAATGCCCGAAACCGAATGCGATGGCATCGATGTTGGTTCGCCCGTCGCTCAGCGTCAATTTCAGGTGTGAGCCGTCCTTGCCAACGCAGCGCTTCGACCGGATTTGCGCGCCGCGGGTGAAAAAGACCGGCGCCGGATTCCCCTGCCCGCAGGGTTCGAGACGGGTAATCCAGCGATGGAGATCCCAGGTGAGTTCCGAGATCCGGACTTCCGAATCGACGGAAAGAACCGGGCTCAGCGTCTGGCCGCGCAATGCCTCCTCCGCCAATCGTTCCAGCCGTTCGCGCAATTCCTGCAGCCGTCCGGCCGGAAGGGTGAAACCCGCTGCGGCGGCATGCCCGCCGTAACGGTCAAGAATGTCGCGGCAGGAATCCAGCGCTTCGGTAATGTGGAACCCGGGAATGCTGCGGACCGACCCGCGCGCGTTTTCGCCATCGATCGTGACCACTGCCACCGGGCGGAAAAACTCTTCCATTAATTTCGAAGCCGCCAGGCCGATCACACCCGGGTTAAAGCCCTCCTTCTCCACCAGGATGAAGAACGGCGGAGAATCGGGATCCCAATCCGCGGATTGCGCGTTCCGGGTGCGGGCTTCGAGGACGGTTGATTTGGTCAGGGATTGCCTTTCCCGGTTCTGGGCATCCAACTGCCGGGCGAGCGCCCGCGCCTGTACCGGATCCTTGGCGAGCAGCAGATCCAACGCCGTACCCGCTGTACCCATCCGTCCGGATGCATTCAACCGCGGGCCGAGGATGAACCCGATTCCCTGGGCGGTGATTTTTCCGCGCGCCAGGCCTGAGACGTCCAATAATTGCTGCAAACCGGTCCGCAGGGGGAAGTGTTCGGCATCGTTCAACGCTTTCAATCCCCCCTGCACCAAAGCCCGGTTTTCACCGGTCAACGGTACCATATCGGCCACCGTGCCCACGGCGACCAGATCCAGATAACGGTCGGAGAGCATGCGGTCGGTTTCGCCCATCCGCTGGGTCAATGCCTGGGCGAGCCGGAAGGCCACCCCCACGCCGGAAAGGTTTTTATCCGGGTAGATGCAACCGCTCCGCTTCGGGTTAAGAAAGGCCAACGCAGGCGGTTCTTCGGCGCCCGGGGCGTGATGATCGGTGATGATCAGATCCAGGTTTTTCTCCCTGGCAAATTCCGATTCGTCCACCGATCGGGCGCCGCAATCGACCGTGATGACCAGCTTCGCTCCCTGTGCGGCCAATCCTTCCAATGCCGGCCGGTTCAATCCGTATCCTTCATCAAACCGGCTGGGAATGTAGGCCGAGACGGCAGCGCCGATCGACCCGAGGAAATCCACCAGCAGTGCGGTGGCGGTTACGCCGTCGGTATCGTAATCTCCATAGACGACAATCGGTTCACCCAAGCGGATCGCGCGCAGAATACGTTCAGCGGCCTTCGACATATCCGCGAAGAGAAACGGATCCGCCAGCCGGAGAGCGTCGGTTTGAAAGAAGGTGCGCGCCGATTCCGCGTCGGCGATGCCGCGGTGGAAAAGCGCGCGTACGATCGGCTTTGGGAGCGATGCCATATTCCGGTAAACGGAGGCATCCGGCTCCGGTGGCACCTCCCATCGTTTTCGGACCGGCTTCATGTTCGGGCGCTCCCCCGTAAAAGGAATGGGCTACGGACCGCGCCGCCCGGGAGCGGATCGGCAAACGGCCGGCGGCGGATCCCCGGAACGCCGGAAATACACCGTGGATTCATGTTTCTCCGAAAAACCGGCGGATCGCGACATCGTTATAAAAAATCAGCGCCGCCACACCGACGATCAGCGCCATCACGTTGCCAAACAGGGTGTCGATGATTTCCATAACGGCGATGTGATACGCGGGTTTCAGATCCGGAGACACCGGATTGCGGAGCAGCTTCGCGGCATAAACGATTTCGAGGATCCCCAGCGCCAGCGGGTAAAGCCCGAGCGGAAGGCAGATGCAGCCGATGAGGAAAGTACCCACACCGAAAACGGCAATGGCGAGGAATATGCCGATACTCCAGAAGAGATTAAGGATTCCGCTGATCAGGGTCATGGCCGCAACGGCGGTGAGCCGGTCCGGTTTCTGAGTGGGAACTGCCAGGTCCATGGATTGCGCCTCATCATGGGTAAAGGATGCAGCCGCGCGGGATTGTCGGCGGCCCGGATTTCAAAATAACAGGATGGGTTGTCGGCTATACCGGGCGGCGTCTTGTGGGATCCCCCTGCGATCCGGAAGACGGCAAGATAAAAACCCGCGGATGCGGGCTTTTATCTTGCCGTCTATTTTGAAAAACTGGATGTGCTTACGCCCAACCCTGGTCTTTGCAGAACTTGGTAATGAGCGGGATTTCCACATACTTGCCGCCGTAGGCCTGGAATCCCCAGTAAACGCCGACGGCCCAGATGAGGATCGACGGCAGGCCGAAGCAGAAGAACAGCACGCCGCTCAGAATCGTGCCGCCGACGAGGTTGAAGATGCCCCAGACCAATGCCTGCGCGTTGTGCGCCTTGAGGAAGGGGCGGTTCTTCTTATCTTCCATCAGAAGGATGATGATCGGTACGAGGGGCGTGAAAACGTACGTCAGCAACGCCCATAGTTTATCGTCGCTTGTTACTTCCGGTCCTGCCTGTCCTGCCATGTGTTCCTCCTTATGTGGATGTCCCAATTAGGGTTGAAATGTGCTCCGGTTCAGATGTGCCGATTATAAAGGGATATGACGTTGAATGCAACATGGATTAATCGGGGAGCGATCATGCGATGATAAAATCAGGATTATGCGGTCCATTTTTATGGGCTCCCCCGAATTTGCGCTTCCGGCCTTGACGGCCCTGGCGGCGTTGAGCGAAGTCGCCGGTGTCGTCACACAACCGGACCGGCCTGCCGGCCGGGGGCGGACGCTGGTACCGCCGCCGGTGAAGGTGCTGGCGCAAAAACTCGGATTGGCCGTCATCCAGCCGGAGAGGATGCGCTCGCCCGAGGCGATGGACCGGCTGCGTTCCTGGCAGCCGGATGTGATCGTGGTGGCGGCATTCGGAAAAATCCTGCGGCCGGAAGTGCTCTCCCTGCCGCCGCTGGGCTGCCTCAACCTGCATGCGTCGCTGCTCCCGCGCCACCGCGGAGCCGCCCCCATCCCGGCAGCCATCCTCGCCGGCGATACGGAAACCGGCATTACGCTGATGAAAATGGACGAAGGGCTGGATACCGGCCCGATTTTGGCGCAGAAAAGAATTGCCGTCCTTCCCGAGGATACCGCCGAAAGTCTCAACCGCAGCCTGGCCGGATTGGCCGCAGAAACCCTTCAGACGTTTTTCCCCGTATATATTCGTGAAGGGCTGACCGCCGTCACCCAGGACGATTCACGCGCGACGTATGCCCCTCAACTCCGGAAGGAGGATGGCCGGTTGGATTTCCACCAGTCCTCTGAGCATCTGTCGCGGAAGGTGCGTGCCTATCATCCATGGCCGGGTACCTTTGTTTTATGGAAGAGGCAGCCGCTCAAGGTAATCGAGATTGAGGTGGAATCCTTCCAGGATGCGCAGGCGCCGGGGACGGTTTTGGAACACGGCCGGTTCCCGGC
>JBAVFZ010000090.1:0-6993 GCA_049684495.1 Anaerolineales bacterium
CTGGAAGGTGCGCTCCTGCCGGTTCTTATCGAGCCACCGCATTACGCGCCCGCAAGATCCCCTTTTCCGCCTTTTTCATATATGTGATCCGGTACCATTCATGCTCCGCTCCATCCCCCTTCCATGCCGGTCGAACCTTTTCTTGTCACCCACCCGTTACCTCTGCTTCTTCCCATGCCTGTCCGGTATGGATGCGTTCCGTTTACCATCCCATCCCACCTCCTCTGACCCCTCCTCCCTTCCCGTGATACGGGAAGGGAGGAGGGGTATGTCCTGAGCGGAGCGAAGGACAAGGGGAGGTAGGATGGGATGGATCACATAATACCTACTCCACCGGTGGAACCTTTTCATGCTACTCACTGCCAAAGGCAGTGGTTTTGAAACCCAATAAATTCTATCCGGGTTGGATTTGCCGCCTGTTACCGGCTTGTTACGGGGGTGTTACAGAATTGAAACACGCTTCAGCGCACCGAATCCAGGGCGGGAAGCCCACGATCCGTCGGCGGGAAACCTTCTTCCACCCTACTCCGGTTGATACGGTGATCATAAAATAGGGACCGGCCGCGTCACCTTCTCGAACGCGGCCGGTTTGTATTTGCCCCAGGCATCCCTCTCCCCCGAAAGCATAACTCTTATTGCGTGAACTCATCCCCCGACAGCCCGATCACATCCACGGGCCGGTAGGCGTCCTCGGTTGTGCCGTCGCCCACCTGGCCGAAATCGTTCAAGCCCCAGCATTGCACGGTTTCCCGGTCGGTGATCACGCAGGTATGCCCCCAGCCGGCGGCCACGCGCAGGACTCCGGACATCCGCTTTCCGGCCGAAACCGGGCTGGCGCGGGTGGTGCGGATCCCATCGCCCAGCTGGCCGAAGAAGTTCCATCCCCAACAAACCATGCGCTTCGAGCCGTCCACCGCGCAAGTGTGATTCCACCCGGCGACGATCCGGACCGGCCGCTCGGTCATCCCCGCGACCACAACCGGCAAATTCCGGACCTCGGACGTGCCGTCGCCAAGCTGCCCGTACTTGTTATTCCCCCAACACATCGTCAACCCATTGTACGTCAGCGCGCAGGTTTGTCCGCCGTCGGCGGAGATTTCCGTCACCCCGTAAGCCAGGCCGCTGACGTTGACCGGCGCGTGAATGTTCTCCTGGTCGGATAGGATACCCAGCTGTCCGTAGTGATTGTTCCCCCAGCACTTGACTCCTCCCTCGGGCATCAGGGCGCAGGTATGGCCCCAACCGGCGGCGACCGAGGCCGCCCCGCGGGTCAATCCGACGACGTCCACCGGGACATTACGGTTCACCGCCGTCCCATCGCCGAGCTGCCCAAACAAGTTGAATCCCCAGCACTTCACGGAACCGTTCCGCAGGACCGCGCACGTATGATCATCGGCGGCCTCGATGGATTCCACGCCGTGCTCCAGCCCGCGGACGATTACCGGCGTGTTGCGGTCGGCATTGGCGCCGTTTCCGAGTTCGCCGTTCCGGTTGTACCCCCAGCATTTCACCCCGCCCTCCCAGGTCAAGACACAGGTGTGCCCCCAGCCGGCGGCGATGTAGCGGACCCCGCGCGACAGACCGGTCACATCCACCGGCACGCTGCTGTCGCTCCAAGTTCCGCTGCCCAGCTCGCCGTGTTCATTCTTCCCCCAACACCGAACCCCGCCCGCCGCGGTCACGACGCACGTGTGGGACCGCCCGGCGGCGATGGAGAATGCGCGGTTTGAATTTTCCGGTGTGGAAGTCGGCGCACCGGAGCCCGGCTTCGTTTCTTCCACACCCGCCCGGGTCGCGGTCGGCGTGGACCCGGCCGCTCTTGTCTTGAAGGTCTCGAGAGAGGTCCGGATCGGGTCCGCGGTTATGGTTTCAACGGCGGTCACGGCAACCGGAAAGCAGCCGGCCAAGAGAAGGAAAACACATGGGATCAGCCGCAGCGCAGAATGGCGGCGACAGGCGGGCATTTTTCCTCCGAGGGTGAAGGATCTCCGCCTTATTGTATGGGGATATGTGTGTCCAAGGTGTTACAGGGAGGTGACAATACTGAAACCGATTGATGATGAAGAGGATTCCCAAACGACCTTAGGTTCGATCCTCGATCTCCCACGCATGATCCAGCGCATGCCAGGCGACGCGCCGGACAAAGTAGCGCGCCGTCCAGCGCGATCCGCCGCGCGGCCCCTTTGCGGGCAGTTTGCCCGCCGCGGAGGCGGCCAGGCCATTCAGGATGACTGCGCGCATGCGCCGGAATTCCGCCGCCGGATCCGCTTTCGGATCAAGTTGGAATGCCCAACCGATTTTTCCTAGGTAGGCCGCGTTGGCGTCGAGCAGATGACGGATCATCTCAGTAAGAGTGCGGCCGCCGCCGCGCGGTCCTTTGCGCAATTCCCGTTCGCCGGCTGCCTTCACCGCCCGGTCGAACGCCCGCCAGCAGGCATTCAGGATCGCGGTGGAACGCATGAGCTCCGGCTTGCCCATCGGCTTCGAATCGGATGCCGGAGCCATACCCGGCGAGCCGAAATCCGTCGTCGCATTGCCCCTTAACCGCTCGACGATCGACAAGGCCGTCTCCTTATCCGGCGGCTGAAAACCCGTTTCCGCGCCTTTCAGCGCGCGTTCATAGCGCAGGCGGTATTCGAACAGCGCGCGGGCGGCCGCTTCCCCGTCCTTCCCGGACCGGCACCAGCCCGGCCAATCCAGGGCTCCGGCGAAGGTTTTTTTGCCTCCGATTTCAAGGTAGATATTGATCTTCCCGGAATTGGATGGCATGGGCTGACTCTCCTGTCCGATGGACCCGCGATCAGGATAAACCGACCGCCGGAGTGCTCTTTTCGATGAATATCAATTCATCGTACATCCTCAGCCAGCTGACATGCAAGGTGTGCCAGTCGGGAACAAGCCGGAAGATCGCATGCAGCTCCTGAAACTCATGTGAGCACTAATCCTTCTCCAGCCATTGCCGTAAGATGGGATCACGGGACATCGTCTGAAAAACCAGAAACATGACCGGCTGATGGAGCCGGGCAAGCGCATGGGCATAATCGGCCGTGGATGCCGGCTCCTCATGATACGTGTGAACCGTCGCCATCCTTGAGGTGAAATCCCCTGCACTGAACTCAAAGCCGATGATATAGGCCAGATCCCCAAAGCCGCGTTTGAGATAATATCCGAGATGCCCATCCTGCATCGAAACATGGTAGTTGTGCGCCCAAAGGACGATTTTACTTCCCGGATCGTTCTGTTCCAGGATCGCTGCCGTATTCTCACCCATGATCCGGTCCCGCTCACCGGCGATCGGATCAATGCCGTGGAAGGTGAGCTTGTGCGGATGGCCGGGATCCGCGTTGTAGGCCCGCATCCAATCCAGCATCGCCATCACTTCCCCGGCCGCCCACGGCCCGGTGTTTCATCAGGAAGAATTCGCGAGTACCGTGGGTCGCCTCCCCCGTCACGAGGCGGATAATTACGGCAGGCACAACATTTCGGTTCGTTCCGCTATGCATTCTATCGACACCCATCCTATTACCCTACGATTGCTTGTTGTCGGCGCCGGAGCCACTGGTGTTTTAGCCTCAAAGTCCAAGCCTTGTGGTTTACGGGCCAAAGAAACACTTCTGGATGTACCCTTTTTTGTGATTCATTGTGCTAATTATTATAAGCTCGACGGCATTTTATACCATTATGTACTTTAATTGTATTATAGACAAGAACAGCCTTCAATATGGTAAGGACAATATGTTTTTTCCCCTGCAAGAATGGGTGGAGTCTTTCCAAAAAGTCTTTTGGATTGAATTACCACCCAACTCGCTTTTGTAATTCCAGATCCCAGGTGAGGTATTATGTCCTTTCACGGAGTTCCGAATACAAAAATAAATAGGAAACCAAAATGGGTAGGGGCTTTGTCCGCGATGGGTACGATTCTATGGAAGGCATCCCCCCTTTGTTGCATTGGTATATTCGTTCTTATGCTGCTTCAAGGGGTTTTACCCCTAGCCATTGCGTGGATTGCTAAATTGATATTTGATTTATTGGCTCACAGTTTAACCGGATCCATCGGCATTCCTCCAGAATTGTGGACACTCCTCGGTTTACAGGTCGGGGTTTCCGTCCTTAGCCAGGTTTTACAACCGTTAGGTGGATTCCTTAATTCCGAACTTACGCGTCAAATTACTATTAATACTCAAAACGATATTTTTAAGAAATTAGTGGGCATGGAGGGATTGGCCTCCTTTGAGAATCCTCAGAATTACAATCTTATTCAAATGGCCGTTCAAGGAGCGCAATTTGGACCGCAACAATTACTTTTCCTTGGGGCGGATATTCTTCGAAATGTCTCAACCTTGATTGCCTTTATGGGCCTATTATTCTCCTTCAACCCCATCCTCGCCGGGATCGTCACTGTGGCGACCTTGCCGCAATTATTCATCCAATGGAAAATAGGCAGTCAGCATTTAGGCTTGCTGTTTCAAAATACCCCCAAGGAGCGACGGGCGGCATACATGGGATTTATCTTATCCGGAGCTTCCTTCGCCAAGGAGTTGCGATTGTTAAATCTTGGCGACTATTTTCTGGGCCTCTTCAATAAGCTCTACCGGGAGATTTTTCATACGCAAAGGAATCAACAATCACGCGAGATTGTATCTAACACCGCCTTGTATACTTTGTCCAGCCTGATCTCCGGTGGAGCTTTTGTATATACAGCGGTTCAAGCCTTCGCGGGAAAACTAAGTTTGGGTGATGCAACTCTTTACTTGAACGCAGTTTCCAGCGTTCAAGGAGCTTTTTCGGGAATCACCTATTCGCTTGCCAATCTGAATGAAGGTATTTTATTTTTCAACCAATATCAAGAATTAGTAGACTTGCCGCAAACGATTGCGATCTCCACTACGGCATTAAGAATGCCCCCTTTGCGAAAGGGACTCGAGATACGGAATGTGTCCTTACGATATAGCGAGCAATTGCCATGGGTGTTGCACGATATTAATCTCACCATTCCCGTGGGACAGAGCCTGGCTTTGGTCGGCCTAAATGGTGCAGGAAAAACGACGCTGGTGAAGTTGCTGACCCGCATATATGACCCGTTGGAAGGCCGGATTTTATGGGATGGGACGGATATCCGCGAATTGGATCCGAAGGAATACCGCCAACGAATTCGGGCAGTATTTCAGGATTTTGTGCGATATGAGTTATCGGCTCGTGAGAACATTGGATTGGGAGACGTGTCGGCTTTATCGGATGAAAAGTGGATTCGAACGGCCGCCCAACAGGCCGGTATTGATTCCACCATTCTCAACCTTCCGCAAAAATACGATACCATCCTTAGCCGGTGGTTGGCGGAGGATGGTCAAGGAATTGATTTGTCAGGCGGTGAATGGTAAAAAATCGCGTTGGCCCGCGCCTACATCCGCGATGCCGATTTGCTTATTCTGGACGAACCTACTGCGGCGTTGGATGCGCAAGCCGAAAACGAAGTGTTCCAACATTTTATGAATCTCGTTCCAGGGAAAACCTGTATCTTGATATCCCATCGATTCAGCACCGTACGAATGGCCGATGTCATTGCCGTGCTGGATAATGGCACTATTTCCGAATATAGTTCTCATAATGCATTAATCCAAAACAATGGAATCTACGCCAAACTGTATACCCTGCAAGCCGAAAGATATCGATAATCCGCCATCGCAGGTATTTCGTAGGGGAATTGTCTACAAGCATTTTCCTATATTAATTGCCGTTTATTTTATGCAGATGAGCATATTTTTATTTCCTAATTATTATTCTTCTACTTCCAAATATTTTGTAATATTGGTGGCTTCTAGAATATATTTGCATAAATACGACTGCCAACCAATAATAAGGATTTAGTAATGCCAGATACTTTTTTAATATGATGGTTTTCACACAATAATTGATCCCTATATATAGTATTGCTCAGCGGCATAGTAGTCCTATTGACAAATGTTTTCCTCTGCTATCATGAAAATCAGTTTGGGCGAGGAAAGAGAGGCAAGCGAGGGAGGTAGGACCAATGGATGATGTTAGAACTGCTTCAGTACTAAGCGCAACCAAAAGCGCGGCAGTAAGTGCCACCTGTGTCTGCGGCTGTGGATGCAACTGCTATTGCTTTTGCTTCTGTATTCTCGGGGTGAATAAAACGTCGAATTACAACAGCTCGGCCTGGGGAACACAAAGCAGCAATATGAACAGCCACTGGTACAGTAACGCTAATACCGGTCAAGGGCCGTAATAGTAGAATTCTCTCTGACGCAGATCGAGATCCATCAGTTCTGTGGCAATCGGGAGAGTTCTACTCATCAGACAATGTAATACCTCTTTAATGATTCCTCGCCCAAACTCGATATCTGACAAAACGATGGGGATTTCAGAGAACCAAATTCGAAAAGGATGGAAGGATATGATTGCCGTTCAACCTGCCAACCGCCCTTTGGTAAAAAAGCTCCAAACCGAGGATGGCTACTATGCTTACGACGCTAGGACTAATCGCATATTGCGATTGACTCCGGCCATGTATGACATCTTGAACATTTTTGATGCTGCACCGGAAAATGAAATTATGAGAATCATGGCGGATCGCCATTCGCAGGAAGAGATCCGGCATGCTCTGGGTATCTTAAACGAATTAGCCGGTGTGAAGGGGCTTTTCCTCGCCGGTCCGCTGGAACGACGGTCGGCGGTCATCGACTCGGAGGCGGTTGCCAAGGCAGTCAGCCAAGGCTCCGAATTGATGACGCTGGAAATCACGGACAATTGCAACCTGCGATGCAAATACTGCATATTTTCTGGCGGATATCCGCATAGCCGAACACACGGGACGCACTCCATGCCCTTCTCTGTGGTGAAAGCGGCTGTTGATTTTCATCGTTCCTTCCGGGAAAATGCGAAGAATTTGTCCATTGGATTCTACGGCGGGGAACCACTTTTGAACTTTAATATGATCCAACAATGCGTCGATTATGTGCATCAATGTGAGAA
>JBAVFZ010000091.1:0-2876 GCA_049684495.1 Anaerolineales bacterium
CGCCACGCTGACTTCCTCAACAGGCACCGTGTACCTGGCCATCCGCGGCTTTTCAGGCGGCCAGACGCTGGTGGCCTCCTCCGCCTCGCAGACGACCTGGACGGGGACGCTGCCCCAATCCCAGGAATACATCATCGACGCCGTGCAGGGCGGAACCTGGGTGGATTTCACGTTGACGGTGAAGATCGTCTGATGGGCGGGGCGCACCTGCCCGGACCGAAAAAAGCGTACACCGAAACACGGAAAAGAGCCGATGACACCGAAAGAATTTTATTAATAAATCGGTGTCATCGGTTCTCTCGGTGTAATCCGTGTACTTTCTACGAAGGCAACAGAGATTTCATCTGGTTATAGATGAACCGCGCGGCCCGTTCCGGGCTCAACCGGAAAAGGAAATCCATAAGGACCGCGTCCTGCCCGACGAGAATCCTGTATTTATTTTTCTCCATCCCGTCGAGGATGATCTGTGCCGCTTTCGCGGGCGCCAGCATTTTAAAAGAACTCTTTTCCGCATCGGTCTGGGTTCCCAATCCGACGCCGGAATTGGCGGCGATATTGGTTCCGATGGCTCCCGGGAATACGACCGTCACCCTCACATTGGTATCCAGCAGTTCCGAATTCAAGCCCTCCGTCAACAGCTTGACCGCCGCCTTCGAAGCCCCGTAGACCGTCTGGCCCGGCACCGGCAGAAAACCGCCCATGCTGGAAACATTCACGATGTGCGCTTCCGGCCGCGAAAGCAGAGGCGGCAGAAACGCCTTGACCATATACAGAGTCCCGTAAAAATTGATATTGCACACGCGCTCGATCGCATCGAAATTCAGGTCCTTCAGCCTGACGAACGGCTGAATGATCCCGGCGCAATTGATTATCCCGTCGATGCCGCCGTGGCGGGCGATGATCTGATCGGGCAGCTTTTGGACCGCATCCCGATTGGTAATATCGGTTAGATGGGTCGATAATTTCGATTTATTGTCCCCCGCCAGCTTTTCCGTTTCGTCCAACGCGGCCTGCTTGATATCGATGGCGGCGACTTTGGCGCCGCTGGAGAGCAGCTGCAGAACCAGCTCCCGGCCGATCCCGTTTCCGCCTCCGGTTACGGCGATGATTTTCCCGTTGATTTTCATTGGATTTTCTCCTGATGGCCGATACCCGGCCGCCTGCAAATTTACGATTTCGCCTGATAGTTACCGCCCGGTATTTGATTATACGAGCGAATTTTAAATATTTCCCGGGCTGAAGAACATCCCCGAAAAGACCATCCGGTCCGGATTGTCCTGATGTATGTGGATTAACGCGGGAAAAGCCGATGACCCCGATTAGGAGTTTTTTAGTGGGTTCGTCTGCGCTTTTCGATGCTTCGTTGTGCTTTGGAACGAAGCCGGGCTGGCAGTATCGGATCGAAACCTTCCGAAGCGCGAACATGCTGTCTTGAAGGTTGGGAGATTATTCCATTCATTCCTATTCAGTGGGCTTGTCGAGTCAATGCCAGCCCCACCCCGGCCATGATCATCAATCCCCCCGCGATCCGCATGACCCATTGAAACGCCCGCTGACTTTTTAGAAATCCTCTTGCGTTCCCGGCGACCAATGTCCAAACCGAAGCAACTAGAAATGTAATCGCCAAAAAAGTCGGCACGATAAGGGCAAATTGCGGCCCGAGCGGATTCGTCGCATCGATGAATTGGGGCAGAAATGCCGCTATGAAGATCAAGCTTTTGGGGTTGGGGATCGTGATCACCAGCCCTTGAACCATGAGGTTCGTATTGGAGACGGTCGAGGCGCCAACCTCAAGAGATTTGCCCGCGCTCCGCCACTGCCTGATCCCGAGATAAACCAGATAGGCGGCTCCGGCCCAGCAAAGCCATTTCATCGCACCGGCCACAGCATTCAGCAAGGAGGCCAGGCCGATTGCCGCAACGATCAGCTGAACGGCAACTCCCATCGTTTCTCCGGAAACGGTGGCAATCGCGCGCCGCCAACCGAAGGAAATGCTATGGGCAACTAACAATGCCACGCTCGGTCCAGGCAGTGCGATCATGACGGCCGTGGCGGCAACGAAGGCAAGGTATACGTGCAATTCCATTTTGGATGGCTCCCAGTTAATCGCGGATTGGATATTGCGGTAATAGGAATTTTCCGTTCCGCCTGCGGGTTGAGGGAAAAACAAGGCCAAGGCTCGAAAGCGGTAAAGGGCAACCGGAATTATCCCCTGCTTCTCCTTTTCGCGCAACAGTATAGATATTTTTTAAAATAATTATTGTATAAAATTGATTTGATACTCTTTGGGAGTCACGGCCGTGATGGCTTTGAAATGGCGGTGAAAGTGGCTCTGGTCAAAAAAGCCGCATTCCAGGGCGACCTGGGAGACATTAACACCTTTTTGCAGAAGATTTTTCGCAAGTTCTATTCTGCAGTTCAGCCGATACGCATGCGGGGTTATGCCTGTGGCGGACTTAAATTGCCTGAGCAGCGTGTACGGGTTGACATCCAGCCGCAAAGCGATCTGCCGCATGGATACATCCTGGTTTAAATTCATGCCCAATTGCCGTTTCAGTTGTTCTATATGCAAAGGCGGCTCGCCTATTACGGCCGCCGGCTTGCAAGCCCGCAAAAAGATCTTTTCCACAAGATCGACCAGTAATTGCTCTTTTTCCAGCAGATCCCCCTCACCCAGCATCGATTCCATGGTGTCAATGAATTGCCGGTGGACCGAGCTGTCTTCCAGCAGAATGGTGTCCACCGGATGAAATGCTTCCAGCTGCCACAAGGACTGCTGCAACTGCACGCACCAATCCAGATCGATGTAAAGCACGTAATAGCTTCGTTTGCTTAATTCGGCCGGATTGCAGGAATGAAGCGTTTCCGGATTGATC
>JBAVFZ010000092.1:0-30460 GCA_049684495.1 Anaerolineales bacterium
ACGATCTACTTTAATCACACTTGTCACGCCCGCGTATCACCCTCATCCGGCCTTCGGCCACCTTCTCCCAGCGCTCCGCGAAAGATTCATAAACTCTATACGGATATTTTGTGTCTATTCGGACGAGCGCTGGGAGAAGGCAGGGATGAGGGCCTTATCCCCCGCAGGCGTTGGCCAGATGCTGCAGGTACGTCTCGGCGAAGTTGTGCCGGCCGGATCCGTCGCAGGCGGCGCGATAATAAAGGTAGGACGATGCAACCGGATAGGCAACCGCCTCGAGCGCCGCCAGGCTCGGGCTGCAGATTGGGCCGGGCGGCAGTCCGTAATACAAGTATGTGTTGAACGGTGAATCCAAAGCCAGATCCGCATCCAGCAGCGGATTAACCCACCATCCGCCGCGTCCGGCTTGAAATCCCACCGCGTATTGCACGGTCGGATCGACTTGCAGACGCATGCCTTGATTGAGCCGGTTGTACAGGACCGAGGCCATCAGCGGCATTTCCTCTTCCGCCAGCGTCTCGCGCTGGATGATCGAGGCCATCGTCACCGCCTGGTAGACGCTCCATCCCCGCTGCTGTACCGCCGAGATCCAGCCATCCGGAAGCGAATTTAAAAAGTTCAGCGCCATTCTTTCCACCAAATGCGCCGCTGTTTCACCCGGGATCACCCGGTATTCGCCCGGAAGGATGAACCCCTCGAGACCCGCCCAGGATGGTATCTCCGCATACAGCGCGCTCACGCCGCTCCCGCTGTCGGGACGGCCGTAGGCGGACGCCAGCCAATCCGCACTCTGCATGGGGATTCCCGAACCCGGCAGCGCCTCGGCGATCTCTTCCAGGCGCCATCCGGCGAAAACAGTCAGCACCCGGATCTTGCTTTCCGCGCTCGCCAGTGAGTCGGCGATCTCCATCGGACTCTGTCCGGTCCGGATGAGGAATAATCCCGAACCGATCGACCGGTCGCCGCCCGTGTACCGCAGGTAATTGCAGGTTAACCCGGCATCCGGTATCCAAGCTTCCTGTTTCAAGCGTTCACAAATATCGGACGCCGTTTCCCCCTCGAAGACTTCGAACACGCCATCCGCCCCGGCCGAAGGCGCGCGCAGGCGATCGTAATTCAAGCGCAGGTAGGCGCGCAGGTAGAGCAGATCGATGGTGGAAAGGTCCGCGGCCGCCTTGGGGAGCGGCGCGCCGGATTCCGCGCTCAGGAGCAGCATCGACCCTGATGCGGCAAGCGCGAGAATCATGCCGCCCAGGAAGAATGCGATAAAAACTCTTACCGCGTTGGAAGTGGATTTTTGAAGCTTACTCCGCCTGGCCATCGATGTACTCCTGTAGGAAGGCGGCGGCCGCGAGCGCGTCATCGGCGCCGCGCCGCGTTTTGCGCCGGTCCGCGCGTTGCCTGCGCGCTTCCTGGGCGCGCTGGGTGGAAAAGGATTCGTCAAACTGGTCGACCGGAACGGCGGCCGCGGCGCGCAGGGCGGCCAGCAGTTTATGCGTGAACCGCGCCTCCTCGTTCATCTTGGTTCCCGGCTCATGGGCGCTGCCGACTAAAATCCGTTCCGCCTTTTCGCAATGGGCTGCTTCCAAAATCCTCGCGCAATCCTGCTGTAGGGATCCGTGCTCGAATACGGCCAGCGCGCGGGCGGCTGTTCCGGTGGGGTCGCTCACCGCGAGCCCGATCTTCCGCAACCCGGGATCCACCGCGAGGATCTTCATCCCGCCGCCGTGATCTCGATCTGATACGGGAACAGCGGAAGCAGGGGGAGCCAGGCCGGGTTCATTTCCAGCATCGTCACATCGACCACCCCAAAGCGGTCGCGCAGGATCGACGACGCTCCGGCGGGGGATTGCATGCGCAAGGCCATGGTCATCGCATTCCAGTCGGGGATCTCGAGCGCCGTTCCGGAAGCGCGCAGATCGATTCCCCCCGCGGCGGTTTCCGCAAGCCGAATCTGCGCGTCCTCCGCGGAAAGCGTTTCCCCCGGCCGCAAACGCGACCCGAGAAATTCCGCGGCCCGCATCCGAACCCGGTCGGCCGGGCAGGCGCGCAGGGAAGCCGCCGCATGCAGCGTCAGACCAACGGTATCGGCCGGCGTGTTTACCGGGAGATCCGGTTCGTCGAGCGGATCAAACTCCACGCGAAGGGATTCCTCCACGATCATCCGGCTGGAGCCGGCCAATGTCTGCAGACTGCCCGCCGCCTGACCCCGTATTTTTTCTGATAGCGAACTCTGCAACGCATCCCAATCCGACTTGGTGACGGTGCTGCGCCAGGCTTCGTCGCCGCCGGACATGGGGTCCGGATTTTCCGCCTTTAGGGATAATGCCAGCGGTCCCAGGACGCGGGTGATCGTTCCCGCCGCGAGGTTGGCGGACGGGCCCGGTTCGACCGCGCGGGCCGGGGAAGCCATTGATGTTCCGGGCGCCAATACAAATCCGTCGAGGATCTCGAACGCGATGCCGCTTTCCGAGGCGACCCGCAATCCCGCCGAAAGGTTCAGAGTCCGGCTGGTGATGTTGGTCAATCGGACCTTCCCGGTTGCGAATGCGGTCGGGACGAGCATTCTTCCGCTGGTCACGATGCGTTCGGAAAGTGCCAGCCGGGTATTCAGTATCGAGCACAAGGACGGATCCAGGCGGCCGGCGGCTTCCACCAACCGCGATGGAAATTTTGCGTACACCCGGACGGAGGGAATGAGGAGCAGAAAAACCGCGGCGATGGAGAGGATCGCCGCCAGGAACAAACCGATCCGGAGCGCCGGCGGGATCGGGCGGGGGCGTCCGGGGCGGGGAGGCATCTTGGGCAGCGGGTGCGCGTGGCGGAAGGGGTGTTTGCTTTCCGGATGGATGGAGCGTGTGGAAAGTCCGGAAAGGGCGGATGCGGTCAGGTTCGGATGGCAGGGGATTCCCGCCTGGCGCGCCAGCCGGCGGACGTCCGCGTCGGTGCTGACGATCGCCAGTTCCGATCCGGCCATCGCCGCCCAGCGCCGCATCAGGACCAGGTCCAAACGCCGGCGGAGCGGCTGTTCCAAGACGCTCCACATCAACACCAGACGCCCGGCCTGGGCGCGGGCGATTTTATCGCGCACGGTATGCAGGTCGTCGGTGGATTCCAGGGCGAGGATTTGTTCCTTCATCGTGATGTGTGGTTTCGGTTTTTAATACTCTTGTACGCGGATTACGCGGATTTACCGGATTTTTTTACCAAATACTTCCGTGTAATCCGTCCCTTCCGCGAAATCCGCGTACAGGAAATAATCAACAGATTAATGTCGGGCGATCAACCCAACTTTTCCCGGATCGTCGAGCGCAGGAATTTTAGCGCGTCCTCCAGCCGTTTCGGGTCGGTGCCTCCGGCCTGGGCCATATTCGGCCGGCCGCCTCCGCCTCCGCCCATCAGTTTGGCGGCGGCCTTGGCCAGTTCGTCGGCCCGCAGGCCGCGCGCGATCAAATCGTCGCTGACGGTGACGACCATCAGCGGTTTATCGTCGGCGACCGACCCGATGGCCGCGATCCCGCTGGCATGCGCCCGCCGGAAATTATCCGCGAGCATCCGCAGCGTATCGGCTCCGGCCTGCGCCACCTGAACGGCGAGGACCGGTACGCCGGCGACGGATTCGATCCGCGACAGCGAGGATTCAAATTCCGCCCTGGCCATCTCCTGGCGCAGGCGCTGGTTTTCCTTGCGCGACCGGTCCAGCTCGTCCATCTGCTCGAGCACTTTGCGATCGACTTCCTCGGCGGGAACGCCGAGGTAGGCGCCCGCGTGCTGAAGGATACGGTTGCGTTCCTGGACCAGGGCGACGGCCGAGTGGCCGGTGACGGCTTCGATCCGGCGCACCCCGGCCGCCACACTGCTTTCCGAGACGATCAGGAACAACCCGATGTCCCCGGTCTGGGAGACATGCGTGCCGCCGCACAATTCATACGAGAAGGGTTTTTCCTCCTCGCCGATGGCGATGGTGCGGACCATCTCTCCGTATTTCTCGCCGAACAGGGCCATGGCGCCCTTGCCGACGGCCTGTTCGCGCGCTTCCTCGGTCGAGGCGACGGGATAGTTGGCGAGAATTGCTTCGTTGACGAAGCGCTCGACTTTTTCCAGATCCTGCTGGCTGACCATGCTGTGGTGCGTGAAATCGAAGCGCAGCCGGTCCGCGGCGACCAGCGACCCCGCCTGACGGACATGGTTCCCCAGCACGTAGCGCAATTCCGTATGCAAAAGGTGCGTGGCGGTGTGGTTGCGCATGACGCTCCAGCGCCGTTCCTCGTCCACTTCCATCCGCGCCATATCGCCCTGCGCCGGTCGGCCGGATTTCACCTTCCCGCGCAAAATAATTAAACCGCCGACCGGCCGGCGGGCTTCCGAGATTTCCACCTCCCATACCGCCTCGTCGCCGTTTGCAGATTTGGGCATCCACAGCAGGCCGCTGTCGGCCACTTGCCCGCCCGATTCGATGTACAGGCAGGCGCGCGGGAGGACCAATTCGATCGCGTCGCCCTCCTGGGCGCTTTTGACCCGCTGGCCGTCGCGCAGGACGGCCAGGATGGGTTCATCCATCTCGAATGTGGAATACGGATCATATTCGACTCCGTTTTCCGGAAGCATCCCGTCCCGTTTGAGTTCCTCAAGCAGTCCCCGGTAGCGGACCGCATCCTGGCCCGTCATTTCGCCCATCGCCTGCGCTCCGCCGGAGACTTCGCGGTGTTCTTCCATCGCCTGCCGGAATCCCTCGCCATCCACCTCCATGCCGCTCTCGCGAAGCATGTCGCGGGTGATTTCGAGCGGCAGGCCGTAGGTGGCGTACAGGTCGAATGCGCGGCGGCCTGGCAGGACCTTTTCTCCCTTCTGGCGGAGCTCGGACAACATCTCCTGGAGGTATTCCATACCCAGGTCGACCGTGGTCCGGAAGCGGCGTTCCTCGAGCGTCAGCGCCGAATAAACCGCCTCGCGGTGCTGGAACAGTTCCGGATATGCCGTGCCGTAGCCCTCGACGACGGCTTCGGCGACCTTGGCCAGGAACGGGTCGCTCAGCCCGAGTTTCCCGCCGAAGAGCGCCGCGCGCCGGATGATCATGCGGCAGATGTAATTGCGGCCGATGTTGCCCGGGACCACGCCGTCGGCGATCAGGAAGGCGGCCGCGCGGGCATGGTCGGCGATTACGCGGTACGACGTAAAATCCGCCTCGCGCTGCTTGTCGGTGTGCCCGGTCAGCTTCTGCGCGGCGAGGATGACCGGCCACAGCAGATCGGTCCGGTAGGTGGAGTTGACGTTTTGCAGGACCGCGACGACCCGGTCGAATCCCATTCCCGTATCGACGTGTTTGGCGGGCAGGGGTTCAAGGGTGTTCGGACCGGTGCGATTGTATTGGATGAACACCAGGTTCCACAATTCGGTGAATCGGCGGCAGTCGCCGTTGACGCGGCAAATATGGCCGGCAACGCCTTGCTTATCGCAGGCCTCCTCGCCGCGGTCCAGGTGGATTTCGCTGCACGGGCCGCAAGGGCCGGTATCGGCCATCTCCCAGAAATTTTCCTTGCGGCCGAAAGGCAACACATGGGCGGGATCCATCCCGGGCTGGGCTTTCCATTCCTTCGCGGCTTCCTCGTCCGCCGCGATCTCGCCCTTCTCGTCGCGGAAGGTGGTGGTGTAGAGCTTGTCCGCCGGCAGTTCCCAGACTTTCGTCAGGAGCTCCCAGGCCCAGGTAATGGCTTCCTTCTTATAGTAATCGCCGAAGGACCAGTTCCCGAGCATTTCGAAGAAGGTGTGGTGCGTATCGTCGCGTCCAACCTCGTCGAGGTCGTTGTGCTTGCCGGCCACGCGCATGCATTTCTGGCAATCCACGGCCCGCACGTAGGAACGCTTGTCGGTTCCGAGGAACACATCCTTGAACTGGACCATCCCGGCGTTGGTGAAGAGCAGCGTGGGATCGTTGCCGGGAACCAGTGAGGCCGAAGGCACGACGGTGTGGCCGCGTTCGGCGAAAAAATCTATGAATTCCTGGCGAATTTGGGCGCCTGTTTTAAGCGCCGCTTTGCGCGCCTTGGCGGGTTC
This sequence comes from Anaerolineales bacterium, assembly GCA_049684495.1. GTDB lineage: Bacteria > Chloroflexota > Anaerolineae > Anaerolineales > RBG-16-64-43 > JAFGKK01. The sequence continues at coordinate 6,055 of JBAVFZ010000092.1, forward strand.
GGCGCGTGAAATTTTGCTTTTAGGCATCCGACCTCCAGAAAGGGTGAACGGATTATAGTCGAGAGGGGACGCGGATGGCAATCCGCCGGATTCGATGGCCTGGATTTCTCCAGCAGGGGCAGATCGAATTCATCGCCACAAAAAGCACAAAAGGCACAAATATTTTTTATGCGCTTTTTGTGCATTCCGTGGCGGATTCCCTGATTTCCTATGCAAAGATTGGAATACGATTTAGTGTACAATCCAACACAGATGAGGATTCATTAACCGTCGCACTCTCCGTATATCCGACGGCCGTCATGGAGGATAGGATGATCCGGATAATCGCCGACACGACCTGCGCGCTCCCCAAAGCACTCACCCGTTCGCTGAACATCCACGTCATGCCGCAGATTATTATTTTCGGAGAGGAATCTTTCCGGGATGACACCGAACTGGATACGGCCGGGTTCCTCAAGAAGCTGCGCGCGTCCCCGGTGCTTCCCAAAACCGCGGCCCCGCCGCCGGCGCTGTACACCCCGGTTCTGAAGGAGATGCTGGACAAGGGCGATACGGTCCTTATTCTGGTGCCGTCAGCCGACGTCAGCGGAACGCTGCGGTCCGCGGAGGTTGCCGCGCGGGATTTTCCGGGCGCGCCGATCCACATCGTCGACACGCGCAGCATCGCGGGCATGCTGGGCGCCGCGGTCCTGCTTGCCGACCGCTGGGTGAAACAAGGCAAACCGATCGGGGAAATCCTCACCCGGCTTGAGGAATTGAAAACGACCCAGCGCACGTATTTTGTCGTCGATACGCTGGAATACCTGCACAAGGGCGGGCGGATCGGCGGCGCCAAGCGCCTGGTGGGTGAGATGCTTCAGGTGAAACCGATCCTGAGAATTTTCGACGGCCATGTCGAGCCGTATGAACAGCAGCGCACCCGCAAGCGCGCGTTGAGCCGCCTGTTGGAGCTGGTGGCGGCGGAGTGCCCGAAGGGCGATGGCTCGTTCCTGTGCGTGATGCAGGCCGATGCGGAGGATATCGCCAGGGATCTGGCCGACGGATTGAAGGAGCCGATGGGGGTGAAGGAGATTCCGATCTACGAACTGCCGCCGGCGATCGTTACGCACGGCGGTCCGGGTGCGCTGGCGGCGGGGTTCTTTTCGAAGCTCGTATCGTAGTGGTGGATCGGGACCGGGTGTATGTCTTGTAGGGTGGGTTGACGCCCGGAGAAACAAATTCCTATCGCGCGTTATTACCGGGCGTCAACCCACCCTACGGTTGCGAATAATTATGTAGGATGAGTTGACGTCCCGATAAAAATTTATGTTGCGCATTCTTTCTGGGCGTCAACCCACCTTACGGGTAATCGTTTATCGGGCGGATCGTCGATCCGCACGATTATGGCGAATAGACGTATAAAGGATCCGCCGTTTTAGCCTGGCGAACGCCCCCGAAAAATATCCACGCAAGCAAAGCCCCATGGACGAAGGTGGCAAGCAATGCCAGCCCGAGAACATTGGTAAAGCCGCCTGCGACTATCCAGAACAAGTCCGCAAGGTGAAAAAGAAGCGGAACGAAAAACAAAGGCCAATCGGCGGAAAAAACAAACCGCCCATGCATCCTTCCCCGCCATAGGAAGATCAGAAGAAGCGTCGGAAACAGCAGGTGGAAGGCGAGCATGATCCATTCATAATTACTGCCCTTTATCCCGACGGGAGCCAGCCAGAGGAGGAATTGCGAAAGAGGCGTTACCATGGTGATGAGGGCCAGCAGCATGGCGAGAAACGGGTATACCCATCCCACCCACGGTTTGTACCCGGATCGCTTGAATACACCGCGTCCGGCGAGCAGAAAGACTGAACCGTACAGCATGATCAGCATCCAGCCGGGGAAGTTATAAACCGGGATGTTAAACATCTGGGTGGCGCCGGGTTCCAACAGCCAGGTCCACCGGCCGCTGGTCGTTCCGTTCACGGTATAAACCTGTTGGACGGCCAACGGATCCAGGGACAGGTCCTGCAGCATTCCGAACAGCCCGAGCACAAACGGTTTCGCCCAATTGGGCATGGCCACCTTCTCCAGCAGCCAGAGACCCGCGATCAGAACGTCCATCTCCAACAGCGGCACCGATAGCGGGACGTTCCCGAACATTAAGAGGGATCGTCCGTAGACATACCATCCGTTGACGACGGCGAAGTTTTCGAACAAGCCCGCATACAGGAGGACAAACGCCAGGCATTCCAGGATCACCATTCCGGGATGGCGCGTTCTGCGGATGGCGAAGGCCACGACGATCACGGTGAGCGCGACGGTAAGGATGTCCGCTAAAAACCAAGGGACCGGTATCAAATCCTGGAAAACATATTCCATAAAAAACCTCCAAAGAAAAGGAAGCCCCGTCCCGGGTGGGGCGCGAACCTGCCTCCGCGATCTCCCATGAAACGGGCGCCGGGGAGCGCAGGATGCGGGTCAGGGGAAGAGAAATCCCGCCGGACTAGCCGGAGATTGTGGAAAGCACCGCCTTGCGGTTTTTTCGGAACCACTCCACGGTGTCGGTGATCGATTCCTTCAGGCTGCGCGGGTGGTATCCGAGTTCGGCGGTCGCTTTGTCGTGGCTGATATCGGAATTGCTGCGTAGCGTTTCCAGGGAATACGAGGTGAAGCGCGGTTTCATGCGTTTCCGGCGGTAATAGAACGGGGTGTAGCGGGCGGCGAACCGCGCAACGGAAAACGGGATGTGGATCCGGGCGAACCTCCGGCCGGTCAGATCCCAGAGAATGTCGATGATCCGGCGAACGGTGAGTTTTTCACCGGAGAGGATGTAGGTTTCCCCGCTGCGGCCCTTATCCGCCGCATTCATGATGCCGTCCGCCACGTCGCGCACGTCGACGAAATCGTAGGCGCCGTCGACGTAGAACTGGGTCTTGTGCTCCACGCAATCCAGAATCAACTGGCCGAGTTCCGAGCGGCGATAGTCGTTCGGACCGATCACGCCGGTGGGGCAGAGAATCACCGAATCCAATCCCTGGCGCGCGGCTTCAAGGACCGCCAGCGAGGCCTGGGCCTTCGAACGGTCGTATTCCCCGGCGGTGTTTTCCGGATCGAACGGAAGCCGTTCGTCGATCCGGACGCCTTGCGGGACGCGCCGGATGGCGTGGATCGAACTGGTGTAGATCAACCGTTGGACGCCGGCCTGCCGGGCTTCGGCGATGACGTTCTTTGTGCCCTCGAAATTGACGCGGTTGACGATGCGGCTTCTCCCCGGCAGGATGGAAATGATGCCGGCCAGGTGAAAGACGCGCGTCACCCCCTGCATCGCTTTCCGCAGCGAGAGCGGATCCAGCACGTCGCCGGTCACCATTTCCAGCAGCAGATCCTTGAGCGGCAGCGTATCCTCGCCCGGAAAGATCAATACGCGGACCGATTCACCGGCCGCCAGCAGCTTTCGCACCAGAACGTTTCCGATATGTCCGGTTGCCCCGGTGACTAAAATCATGATGACCTCCGTCTCATACCGTCCAGCAGCATCCGGATGCTTTCCCGGCCGACGACTCCCCAATCCGCCGCGTCCGGTTGCACGACACCCTGCAAAAGCACCCCGATCGCCAGAGACATGACGGCCAGCGCCGCCGTTTCCTTTTTCGCCGGATCGATCGTCCCCTCCGGATCCATCTCATCCACCACCTTGCGGAAATATTCCCGGTACCGTTGATACGGGGCGATGGCCGTATTCCATAATTCCTTGTCGCGCGCGGAATGAACCCAGAATTCGAGGAAGATCGGCAGCCGGCCTTCCGCCGAGCGGATGATTTCGGGGAGGATGTCCGCCATTCGAACCAGCGACTGCTCGGTTCCCGGCCGGCTGTTGCGCAGCGTCTCCAACCCGAGGTCGATACCCTTCAACCAGTCCGAGAGCAGCTCAAGGAAAACCGATTGTTTGGAGGGAAAGTGATGGTAAAACGCGCCTTTACTGATCCCGGCTTGGTCGCAGATTTCGGATACGGACGCAGACTCATATCCCGTTTTGGAAAAGAGGTCTTGGGCCGCCTGGATGATCTTGGCTCTGGTTTCTACGCTGCGAGTTTGCATATAAAAGATACCGACTGGTCGGTTTATTGAATTATACCTTTTATTCAGCTAAGTCAATGACCAATTCCATTGCAAAATATTGACACTCTTCTATGTCTCGGGTACCATCCTTCTGCCCGGCCGGGTCCGGCGCGGCGGAACCCTCCAAAACCCGCCAGGTCCGAAAGGAAGCAACGGTAAGGCGGATCTTCCGGGTGCCGCCGGGAAACCTGGTCGGGCACTTATGAACATGAATAATCTGAAAAAATTCCGAGCCCCCTTTTTAGCCGTTTTCCTCATTTTGGCTGTTTTTTTGGTCACGCTTAAGCCCGTTTTCTTGCATCAAAACGGAGAGTGGAAACGAGTACTCACCCACGCATCGTCGGTGGCGGTCGTGCTCCGGGAAGCCGGGATATCGTGGGAGGGCGGTGCCCAACCTGTGCCGGGATTGGATTCACCCGTCCGCTGGGGGATGACGATTGAGGTCCCGTCCGGGCAGGCGATCCCGATCCTGGCTCGGGGTGAAATCCGCTATGTGTCCTTTCCGGATGGAAAGGGTGTCTCGCTCCGCACGCTTCTCGATCTGGCGGGTATAAAGCTGGAGCAGGCGGAGTGGGTGTTCGCGGATGGCATCGCGTTTCCGCCCGATACGGTTTTTACCGTCCCTCCCCGCCGGATTGAAATCCGCTCGGCGGTCGAGTTCCTGCTTCTGGAAAACGGGCAAACGAAACGCTACAGCGCCCCCGGACCGACCGTCGGGGAAGCGCTATGGCAGGCGGGGGTGACACTTTTCGCGGCCGATGTCGTCATCCCATCCGCAACGACGGACCTGGAATCCATCGGGCAGAGTCCGGTGGTGATCGAGATCGTCCGATCGCGGATGCTGGCCATCCGCGCGGACGGCAAAGAGGTCGACGCCCGTTCGGCCGGTAAAACCGTCGGAGAAGCCCTGGCCCGCGCGGGATTTGCCCTGACCGGCCTGGATTACAGCATCCCTGCGGAAGCGGAGCCCATCCCGCCGGATGGAGCGATCCGGATTGTCCGGGTGCGCGAGGAAATCCAGCGCGAGCAATCTCAGATCCCCTTCGAACGGGAAACCCAGCCGGTGGCGGAATTGGAATTGGATCAGACAAAGGTCGTTCAACCGGGCGCCTACGGCATCCTCGAATCGGTCGTGCGCGTACGCTGGGAGGACGGTCAGGAAGTCCGTCGTACGCCGGAAGGGCAGCATATCCTGCTGGCTCCGCAGACCCGGATCGTCGGATACGGCACCAAAGTTGTCCTGCGGACCGTCGACACCCCGGATGGATCGTTCGAGTATTACCGCGCGATTACGGTCTACGCCACCTCCTACTCTCCCTGCCGCTTGGGAGTGACCCCTCCGCGATGCAGTTATGTCACCCGTTCCGGGATGGCCATGCAGAAAGGGTTGATCGCGATGGTCAACAGCTGGTACCTTCTCTTCCATGGCCAGCCGGTATACGTGAACGGATACGGCCCGGCAACCGTGGCGGATTCCGGGCTGGGCCCGAATGCGCCGTATTGGATCGACCTGGCGTACCTGGATGACGAGTACATCGCCTGGCACAGCAACACCACACTGTATTTCCTCTCGCCGGTTCCGGCGAACGTCCCGTGGATACTTCCCTGATTAATCCTCCCTCTCCGTCGTGGCCGCCTTTGGATGTACGCCGGCTGCTGCGCGAGGCGGGCCTGCGTCCTCGCAAATCCCTCGGCCAGAATTTTCTGATCGATGAAAGCGCATTGGAACGGGTGGCCGCGGCGGCCGCTTTACAGCCCGGGGATACGGTGCTGGAGATCGGGGCGGGGGTCGGCAGCCTGACCCGCCATCTGGCGGCGGCCGCCCGGAACGTGGCGGCGGTCGAGATCGATCCGGCGCTGATCCGGATACTCCATTCCGTGCTCGCGAATTTTCCGAATGTGACCGTCATCGAGGGGGATATCCTTGCCCAACCGGTGGAACAACGGATCGGGAGGATCGAACCGGAGCGGTTCAAGGTGGCGGCCAACATCCCGTATTACATCACCTCGGCGGTCATCCGCCATTTGATGGAATCCACCGTCCGGCCGGGACGGATCGTCCTGACCGTCCAGAAGGAAGTCGCCGACCGGATTTGCGCCGCGCCCGGAAAAATGAGCCTGCTGGCGCTTTCCGTCCAATATTATGGAAGGCCGTCGGTGGCGGGGAAAATTTCCGCCGATTCTTTTTTTCCGGTCCCGGATGTGGAATCGGCGATCGTGTGCGTGGATCTCGAGGGTTCCCCGCCGCGCCGCGCGGACGTATCCAGACGGCTGTTTCGAATCGCCCGCGCCGGTTTTTCCCAAAAGCGGAAGATGCTGCGCAACACGCTTTCTGCGGGGCTGAGGCTTCCGGCCGCGCAAGCCGCAAGTATCCTGGAACAGGCCGGAGTGGATTCCGACCGCCGCGCGGAAACGGTTTCGGTCGAGGAATGGCTGCGGATTACGCAAGTGTTCGGATCAGCGGAATTGCCGGCGGTTAAGGAAAAACCACAAGAAGACCCAGGCGGGAATGATCAAGGATACTGAGTACACACCGCACACGAACAAGCTGCCCCCGGAAACGGCGATGCTGTAAAAGAGCGCGAACAGGCTGAAAGCCAGTGAAATCCCCTGGACGACGATAATGGCGACCCGGGCCCAATTCCGCATCGTCCACAACCCCCAGCCGACGAGCAGGGTGCCGACAGAATACAGGAAGAAGAACACCAAATAATATTTTAAGAAACTGGTAAAGAACGCGAGCGCCTGGGGATCCAATTCCCTGATCTCCGGGTACTCGCCGGCCAGCTGCATGGGATCGCCGGAGAGGATCGAGGGCAGGTACAGCGCGGAACATATCCCCACTATGCCGGAGAGAAGGGTCAGCAGCGCATAGGCGGTGACGCAGCCCGGCCGCCGGTATTCGGCCGGGCGGGCCTCCGGGGCGCGCGTGGGGGAGGATGGGACCGCCGTTCCCGAAGGTTGCAGCGGAGCGGCGCCTTTCGGTAAATCCATTTTGCAGAAGTAGCAGACGGTGGCCGTCTCTTCGTTAAAGGAACCGCAATGGGGGCAGGAGGAGATCAGCATGGGTCAACCTTCCGCGAAAGGTTAGTTCGGCAGGAATCGTGTCCGCCACCGTTCTAAATAATCGATTGTGGAAATACGGGCCTGAAAAGGCCGGCCGGGCGCGCCGTCATTCGAACATTTTCTTATGTTCGAAGAACCACACCAGCCAGTAAATGTTCAGGCCGATCCCGAGCAGAATCATCACGAAACTGATGTTGCTGGTGGCGGAGCTGTAGAAGTTCATCACGAATGTGACGAACAGCGCGAGATTGGCGAACAGCAGGATGACCATAAGCATCAGCGCCAGCACCCGGGCCCATCGCTTCAGATTCAAGAGGCCGTAGCACAAGGTTAAAATCATCACCACCGACGCGGCGACGATGATCGGGAACTTCAGCAGCCTGTCGATATAACTTAATAACCCGCTGAGATAGTAGCGGGCATAACTTCCGGCATCCGTGGGCGGGAAGGGAATCTCCCAGGTGAAGAACTTGTACATGCCGTTGACCGCCTGAAAAATGACGAACAGGCAGGCCAGAAAGAGGACCGTCACGAGCAGGATCAGGCAGCCGGGAGGGGATTTTCTTTTCACAACGTACGAAGGGGGCAGCTTGATCGATGTGGGTTGTTCGGATTTTTGGCCGCGTTTCTTTTTATGGCCGGGGGTGTCCGGGAGGTCCTTATGGCAGAAATAACACACCGCGGCTTCGACGTCGTTGTAGGAACCGCAATTCGGACATTTATCGGTAAGCATCGTGCTCTCTCCTCTACGGTTCGAGCGCCCGATCCCTGGGCTGGAGCCGGTTATGACGCCACCGCAGCTGCCAGACCCTCCAGGCGGCTTCGATTTTTACTCCCAAACTCATCTTGGATTTTCCGGTCTGCCGTTCTTCGAACGTGATTGGGATCTCACACACCCGGTACCCGAGTTTTTGGGTGAGGTAGGCCATCTCGACAAGGAAGACGTAACCATTCGAATGGATCCGGTTGAGGTCTATCCCGATCAGCGTATCCCGCCGCCAGAGCTTAAACCCGGCCGTGGGGTCATGAACTTTCAGGCCAAGGATGGTCTTGGCATAGAAAACCGCCCAGCGCGACAGCAGTTTGCGGCCGATGTCCCAGCGCTTGTCCAGCCCGCCGCCGGGAACGTACCGTGAACCGATCACGACGTCGTACGAACCCAGCAAATCCGCCATGCGGATCAATGCGTCCGGCGGATGGGAAAAATCACAATCGAGCTGGGCGATCGCCTCTGTGCGCCGGGCGATGGCGGCGCGGAAACCGGCCTGGTAGGCCGTTCCCAGGCCGAACTTGCCCGGCCGATGAATTACGGTCAGCCGGTTTTCGGGCTTTGCCGCCAGTCCATCGGCCAGCGCCCCGGTGCCGTCCGGCGAATTATCATCGACGATGAAAATGCTAAGGTCGGAAAAGGGAAGCGCGCGGAGGGCGGCCACCATGGCGGTGACGTTCTTGGCCTCGTTATAAGTGGGAATGACGATCGCCAGGGATTGAATGGTCATATCGTCCTATACGGGGTTTGATCCAGGGCGTTTTGCAGGGCGTCCAGGGATGGGTAGGTGCCGTCGGCGGAGGATAAGAAGCGGAACTGGAGCGTCACTTCGGCCGCCTTTTGAGACGGATCCGCTTTGGCCATGACGGGGTAAAACGCCTGGGCGGTTTCTTTGAGTTTGGCGGCGGCGGTTTTGGCGAAATCAAAAAGCGACGGCATATCGCTCAGGATGACGAATTCGTCGAAGGTCAGATGCCCCACCAGAGCGCCCACCTTAAGCTGGGCGGCGGCGGAATTCTGCAGCGCCTGACCGATTGCATGCACCATGTCGTCGGCGGCGGGGAATCCGCGCCCGGCGCGGTAGGCATCCAATCCGCCGAGCCGGATCGTAACGATCGACCATTCCGGCTGCAGGAGGACCCGCTGCAAGCCATCCTCAACCGGCTTGCCCTCCGGCAGGTCGGTCAGCGGATTGGTCGTTCGTTTACGTCCGGCCCGTTCGATGGTGTTGCGGACCCGCAATCCGATCTCCTGAAGATCGAACGGCTTGGCGATGTAATCGTCGACGCCGACCTCCAGGCCTTTCAGGCGGTCACTGCGGTCCTGCATATCGGTCAGCATCAGGATGGGGATTTTGGACGTGCGCCGGTGCCGGCGCAACCGGCGGGCCACTTCAAAACCGTCGATCCCCGGAAGCCGGATATCGAGAAGAACGATGTCCGGGTGGCTTTCCTGGGCCTGGGGCTCCGCCTCTTCGCCGTGGCGGACGCATTTGGTGCGGTATGCCTGGGATTGGAAATACGTCTCGAGCAAACTTGCCGTTCCCGGGTCGTCTTCCACGATAAGGAGCAGCGGTTTTTCCGCCATGGCCAGTCCTCAGAACGCGTCCACAATGGAAAAATCACAGCCGGAGGCGCCGCCGGCGCCACACTCGATTTCGGTGACGGGAACCGCCGGATCGATCCCGAACCAATCCAACGCTCCGCGCAGCATTCCGCCCACGCTGTGGCAGATGTTTCCGCCGCTCCGGCGCCCCAAACATTCCGGACAAGCGGAAACGCGAAAGCGGTAGCCGCGCGGCAGGGAATCCACGCGGCATTCCATGTCGCTCAAGAGTTCCAGCAGCCGGGCGACGGACGCCAATCCATCCGCCAACCGGTCCGAACCGGCCGACGTGCTGAGCCGCGGCGCGTCCAGGCCGACGATCGCCGCCGTCGAGCGCAGGGTTTGGGTGAGTGCGGCGCGGCCGCATCGCCGGAGGATCCCGCGTGCGCCGCTTTCGCCGTATTCCCGTTCGATGGACTCGCACAGCGCGGAGAAGAAGGTGAACGCGACCGCCTTCTCAAGGTCATCCGTCACCGCGGGAAGGCATTCCCGGCGCGGTTCCGCGCTGTTCCAGATCAGCGCCGTCGCGGTGCGGCCGGCCGTTTCCTCCAACGCCTGGTGAAAATGGAACAGCATCCGGTTGGGAAGAAAAAATCCTGCGGCGATGGAAGGCACGGCCTGCTCCGCAAAAGAAAAACTGCTCGTGGGAATGTAGCATAGGGGGTGGGGGATGTCAAGCGAAGACGGGTCGCGCGGGCAGACGGGGGAGGGATTCCCAACCGAAAATGCGCCCGGTGCTTGCCCGAGCGCATCGGATATGGTATTATCAATCCGATATTTTCCATTACCTGCTTTTGAAGAAAGAGGCGGTGAATGGTCCAGAAGACCCGAGTCGATCAGATGGTAACGCGCTTGCGGGACATGCAAGCCAGCACTCCGGATGTGGAAGCGTCCGCCGTGGTCAGCGTCGATGGGTTGATCATCGCCTCATCGCTTCCGCAGAGTGTCGAGGAAGACCGGGTGTCCGCCATGTCGGCCGCCATGCTCTCCCTCGGCGAGCGGATCGCGGGCGAACTGGGCCGGGGAACGCTCTCGCAGGTGTACATCCACGGGGACAAGGGTTATGTGCTGCTTACCGCGGTCGGCGCGGAAGCCGTGTTGACCGTATTGGCGCGGGAAAGCGCCAAGCTGGGGTTGGTCTTTTTGGAGATTCGCCGTGCGGCAGATGACCTCACGCAGATGGTGGGATAACACACTCACACTTCCCAGCAACACCCCCGACTGTCAAAACCGGTGGGGAGGCTATAACTGCCTCCCCACCGCCTTTTTAATCCACTTAATCCCCCCCAGGAGGTTGGTATGACCCGATACGTATTCTTCACCGGCGGCGTAGTCAGCTCGGTCGGAAAAGGAGTCACGGCCGCGGCCATCGGCCTGCTGCTCAAGGAACGCGGCTTCCGGGTGGCTGTGCAGAAGCTGGACCCGTACATCAACGTCGATCCCGGGACGATGAGCCCCTATCAGCACGGCGAGGTATACGTCCTCGATGACGGGGCTGAAACCGATTTGGACCTCGGCCACTACGAGCGGTTCATCGACATCAGCGAAAGCCGCGTCTGCAATGTGACCACCGGCCAGGTGTACGCCGAAGTCATCTCCAAGGAACGCCACGGGGATTTCCTGGGCGGAACGATCCAGGTCATACCGCACATCACCAATGAGATCAAACACCGGATCGGATTGGTGGCGAAGAGCCTGGATGCCGAGATCGTCCTGGTCGAGGTCGGCGGAACGGTCGGCGACATCGAGAGCCTGCCGTTTCTGGAAGCCTTGCGCCAGATGCGGACGGATGTCGGGCGCGGCAACACGTTCTTCGTCCATGTCACCTGGCTGCCGCACATCGGGGCCACAGGGGAACTCAAGACCAAACCCACCCAGCATTCCGTCGCCGAGTTGCGGGGGATCGGCATCCAGCCGGATATGATCGTCGCGCGCTCCGATCTGCCGATGGACGCAGAATTAACATCCAAAATCGCGCTCTTTTGCGATGTGGAACCGCGCGCGGTGGTCCCGCTCGTGACCCTCCCGACCATTTATCAGGCGCCGCTGGTGCTCGAGGAAGCCGGCGTGGCCGACCTGATCATCGACCGGCTGGGATTGGAATCCCGAAAACGCCCGAATTGGACGGATTGGAGGCACCTGGTCGGGGAACTGATCCGCGAGCGGCCCAAGATCAAGATCGCGTTGGTGGGGAAATACGTCGAGCTGCAGGACGCATACATGAGCGTGCGCGAGGCGCTCAAACACGCCGGCGTCGCGCTGGGTCATGATATCGAAATCCTCTGGATCCATTCGACCGATCTCGAGAAGAACAAGGGCTGGGATGTCATCGGGCAGGCAGACGGTATCGTCGTTCCGGGGGGATTTGGCGCGCGCGGGATAGAGGGAAAAATACAGGCGGCACGATATGCCCGCGAAAAGAAAATCCCCTACCTTGGGTTATGCCTGGGGATGCAGGTGATGGTGGTTGAGTTCGGACGGTTCGTGCTGGGCGATGAATCCGCGCATTCGACGGAATTCGACCGGAATACGCCGCACCCGGTGATCGATCTGATGCCCGAGCAGCGCGATGTCACCGATATGGGCGGAACCATGCGTCTCGGGTTGTATACCTGCGAGATACAGCCGGGAACGAAAACGGCCGCGGCGTATGGAAGCCGCAAGGAAGTCCGGGAACGCCACCGCCATCGATTTGAATTTAACAACACCTACCGCGAACAACTGGGAGCCAGGGGTTTAATCTATTCCGGGCTTTCACCCGACGGCCGCCTGGTGGAGATCGCCGAAATCGCGGATCATCCGTTCATGGTCGGCAGCCAGTTCCATCCGGAATTTCTCTCGCGGCCGAACCGACCGCATCCCCTGTTTCACGGTTTTGTGGATGCGGCCATCAAACATTCCAAGGCTTAAGCCGGATTACCGTCTCCGCCGACCGCCTCCACCCAGCAGCAGCACGTAGTAGAGAAGCTGCAGGACCGCCGTCGCCAATCCGGCGACGTACGTCATCGCCGCCGCGTTGAGGACTTCGTTGACGCCGCGCGCGTCTTCCTCGTTGACCAGCATCCCGTTGTCGGCGAGGATCACGCGGGCCCGGCGGCTGGCGTTGAATTCGACCGGCAGGGTTGCCAGGGCGAAAACCGCGCCCAGCGAGAAGAAAGCCACGCCCAACCAGGCGATCTGGAGAATTCCCAGAATCAATCCGCCGAAAATCATAATCCATCCCAAATAGGATCCGATGTTAACCGCCGGGACGAGCAGGCTGCGAAACCGGAGCGGTGGATAACCCTCCGCCTGCTGGCTGGCATGGCCGATCTCGTGCGCGGCGATGGCGATCGAGGCGACGGACGGATTATTGGCCACCTCCTGCGACAGGTAAAGCGTATTGTCGGATGGATCGTAGCGGTCGGTCAGGCGGCCGCCGATCCCCGCCACGCGGACACCCGCCAAGCCTCCCGCCGTCGACACCTCGGCGCCCATGTATCCGCCGGAGGAAAGCAGCCGGCGGGCGGCGTCTGTGCCGGTGATGTTCAATGAATTCCTTGTCTTGCCCCATTTGGAATACACGCTCTTAACCCGCCATTGCGCGAACAGCATCAGCAGGAAGGCGGGAATCATGAAACACAAATAAGTCGGATCGTAAAACAGGAACATGCTGCCTACTCCTTTCCTTGTGTTAACAGTTCAACGGCCCGGTCCAACTGCGGATCTTTACCGGCCTGGAATTCCTCCTCCGTAATGCCCACTTCGACGTCGGGGGAAAGTCCCTGTTTGGATATCTGCCGGCCGTTCGGCGTGTACCAGAAGGAAACGGTGATTCGCACCGCCCCCATATCGTTCATCAGCGGGATCCATTCCTGAACCGATCCCTTGCCGTAGGTGGTCGTCCCTACCAGCCGGCCGCGCTTGTGGTCCTGGATCGCGCCGGCAACGATCTCCGCGGCGGATGCGGAATGCCCGTCCACCAGTACGATCATCGGAATATCGATCGCCATTCCGCCGTCCTTGGCGTTGTAAAGAACTTCCCGGCCGTCGCCATATTTTTCATAAAAAATAAGCGTATCCTTCGGTAGAAATTGGGAGGCGATGTCCACCGCGGATGTCACGTACCCGCCGGGATTGCCGCGCAGATCCAAAATCAGAGCGGTGGGATTTTGCTTTATCAATGCGGATAGCGCTTCGTTAACCTGGGGCACCGCCGATTCGGAAAAGATGTTGAGGTACAGGTAGGCGATTCCTTGCTCCAACATGCGGCTTTCCACCGCCGGGGGATCGATCTTCGCCCGCACGATATCAAAATCCAACAGCCCGGATTCCCCCGGCCGCCGGACACTCAGCTTGACGCGGGATCCCGCCGGGCCGAGCAGCAGATCGCGCGCATCGGCCGGGCTTTTCCCGGTCATATCCACGCCATCGACCTTGATGATTTCATCCCCGGATTTCAAACCCGCTTTTTCCGCAGGTGATCCGGCAAAGACCCCGGTGATCCTCAAATACTCGCCGGTGATATCGACGCTTGCCCCGATCCCTTCATATCCGTCCAGGGAGCTCGAGGCGGTTTCGAAGTTGGCCGGATCCAGATAGGTGGAATTCTCTTCCCCTAGCGATTGCATCATGCCGTTGATGGCGCCCTGGATCAGTTTGGTATCGTCGACCGGCTGATTGACAAATTTGGAGTGGATAATCTCCCATGTCTGGTACAGCGGCCCGAAGGCATCATTCGATTCGGCGATGCCGGAGCGGCCGACGAGGAATCCGACGCCGGCGGATGTGGCGCTCAGGCACAGAGCCAGCCAAACGGCGGCCAACACGATGAAGACCCACCGCAGGTTTTTTCGCCTGGGTGCGTCGGGTTGCGTGAGTTCCGGTTGCATATTTGGGGACTCCTAGGGGCACTTTTCAAGTGCCGGTGAATATTATTACCACAAATTGAATAAATAATTGATAAGAATGTATAGAAGACAACGGATCATGGGAATCGGCTTGAATGACCGCGTTCACAGTTCCGTTTCAACGACTACGAACGGGGGGCTGTTGAATGGAATCCGGGCTTGCTTCAATCCAGCAAACCGGAAAGCTGGTAGATCGTTTCGATCTGATGGTCGGCTGAACCGTCCGGAGCCGGATTGTGGATGAGCACCGTCGTCCAGCCCAATCCGTGCGCCGGCTGAAGATTGCGGGGTAAATCGTCCACCAACATGCAGCACTCCGCCGGCGGCGAACCGGCTTTCCGCATGGCGATCCGGTAGGCGGCGTCCATGGGTTTGCAGGCGAAACCGGTTGCGAAAATGTCGACAATCTCCTCGAAGAGATCGGATACGTTCAGGACGGATAAAACCCGTTGAATATGCGCCCGATCGGCGTTTGAAAAGACGATCTTCTTCTGCGGCATCCCCTCCAGCATCCGGCGCAAGGCCGGATCCGGCGCCAGATACTCGCCCAGCGGGATATCGTGGACAAACCGGTAGAAGTCTTCCGGCTCGACGCCGTGCTCGTGGCGCAGCCCGTTGCATGCGGTGCCATATTCCGTGAAGTAGCGCCGGCGTAAAGCGTCCACTTCCAATTCGCGGATTCCAACCCGTTCAATCATATAGCGGTTGATGCGTCGGGCAATCTCGCCCCATACCCCGCGCTGGGGGGGATAAAGGGTATCGTCGAGATCGAAGAAGATGGTGGTGACGGGGTGGCTGTTCATTTATATCCGATGGTTTGATATACCCCGTGAGCCTGTCCCGAGCCGAAGGCGAGGGATCATACCCGAGTGCACTTATCGGGTATCCAGCATTCAAGTTCGTTTATCCTCTCGCCGATTCTCTGGATCCCCGCCTAAAGCACGCGGGGATGACAGTTAAAGTATCGCGTCGGTTTGCGTTGTATATTACAGGATTTCTTTTGCGTATGCCCACATAGCGGGGATACCGCCGGTGTGCCAGAAGAGCACCGTTTCCGTTGCGGCGATCTCGGCCCGGCGGATCAACTCGAGCATTCCGCCTGCGGCGCGGGCGGTATATACGGGATCCAGAAGAATCCCTTCCCGCCGTGCGAACAGGTGGATCGCCTCGCGTTCCAAATTTCCCGCTTTGCCGTAGCCGGCGCCCAGAAACCGGTCGTCGATCCGGATCGCGTCATCAAAAACCGAATCCACATCGCCCAATGTGCGCACGGTTTCCGCGGCAAGCGCGGCGATTTTCGCGCGCAGCGGCGCGGATTTCCCATCGACGCTGATCCCCTGGATGCGGCCCCTGTATCCAAACCACCGCGCGCCCAGCACCATCCCGGCCTGAGTCCCGCCGGAGGAAGATGCGAGGATGATCCAATCCGGCCGGATCTCCTGCCCGCGCAACTCGCGGATGGCGAGCGCGTAAGCCGCCGCGCCCAGCGGATTGGATCCGCCGTACGGGATCAGGTAGGGTTTCCTTCCCGCGGATTGCGTGCGGGTTAAGGCATCCTGCAGCGCCTGGTCTCTGTTCCTGTCTCCCGTCCATGCCAACTCTGCGCCGAACAGCGAATCGAGCAACAGGTTGCCGCTGTCGGCGGGTTGCGGATCACCGGCCAGGACGAGCAAACAGCCCAGGCCGAGTTTGGCGGCTGCGGCGGCGGTCTGGCGGCAATGATTCGATTGGGGCGCGCCGGCCGTGATCAGCATGTCGGCGCCGAGGCGGAGGGCTTCCGCGCATAGAAATTCCAGCTTGCGGGTTTTGTTCCCGCCGAGCGCCAGGCCGGTGAGGTCGTCCCGCTTGATCCACAGTTTGCGGCCAAGGTGTTTGGAAAGACGCGGCATTTCCTCGACCGGAGTCGGCAGGTTGGCCAGACGGATTCGCGGAAGCGAATCGATGTTCATGGCGCGCCCGCGGTTTCGCCGGCTAGCTTGCGCGTTCGGCGGCGGGCGAGGAGCCGGGTGAAGTCCAGGATCCGGGGAAGGATCCGGTGATAGGCGGTATAGCGGAGCGGTGAGGGTGCAAAATCCCAGGCGCCGGCGGTTCGAATCACATCCCCGCCGAACCCCGTCTTGAATTGAAACACGCCCCACATCGGATCGGAATCGTTAAAAATGTCCGGGGCTCCCCACAAGTCGTATGCCAAACAGCCGCGGTTTTTCAACCAGCGCATGGCTTCCCACTGTAAAAGGTGGTTGGGCATCTTTTCGCGGTGCAGCGCGCGCGACATCCCGTACAAGTACCACCCGCGCCCGGCGAAATGGAACAGGATGAGCGCCGCCACCGGCAGTCCCTCGACTTCGGCGATCAGCGGCCGGGCCCGGTCGGCGCGCATCATCGCGCCCCAGATATCCCGGTAATATCCCTCCGACCGGATGACGAATGAATCGCGGTCGGCCGTTTCGGCGTACATTCGGTACAGGAGCGGCAAATCCCGTTCCGAGCCTTCGCGGACGGTGACGCCGTGCTTCTGCGCAAGCCGGATGTTGTAGCGCGTCTTCGGTTTCATCGCCGAAAGCAGCGAGCCTTCATCCGGTTGCAGGTCGAGGGTGACGGTATTGGGGAATTGAACCTGCTCGGGGGAGAACCGCCATCCGCGGACTTCCAGCGCGCGGACGGCATCCTTCCCGGTTTCATCCGTCTTGTCCGACGCCGAACCGGGGATGCCGCGTCCGAGGATAAGGTCGGGATCGATTTTTACCTGGATCGCATGCTCGCGACGGGCGGTCGCTTCGAGGTCCGCCAGCACCGCCGCGCGGACCGAAGCCGAATGCCAATCGAGGATCGGGCCTTTGGGGACATAAAACAGAGTCGCCGCCAATGGACCGGCGCGGACGCTCCGGCGCAGGATCTGAGCGGCTGCCGCGATGGAGCCGCCGGCTTCCCAAATCCGGCGCTCGACGGTCCATCCGAATCGTGCTTTCCCTTCGCCCCAATCCCAGGTTTGCAGGACATGCGCGCCCGGCAGCATGGCCATCGAGGAATCCCAGGCTTCGCGTTCGGTGACAAGCTTCGAGTTCATCCCAGGTTCCTGGCGCGGCCGGCGATCAGGAGGCGATACAGCAGGTATAGGGGTTGGTTGTATACCCGGTCCCATGCGCCGACGGACCGCCACAGCTGCCCGCCAAATCCACGTTTGAAACGATACACGCCCCATAATCCATCCTGGCGGGCGGAAAAATGCTTCTCCAGCGTTTCCTCGTCGGCATCGGGGATTCCCCATAAGTCGTATTCGGTGCAGCCTTGTGCGCGCGCCCAGCGGATCGCTTCCCATTGCAGGAGGTAGGGCGCCATCACCTCGCGGTGCGCATCGGAAGATGCCCCGTATAAATACCAGGCGCGGTTTCCCTGGGCGAAGGCCATCAGCCCGGCCAGCGGTTCGCCGTCGAATTGGGCAAGCAACAATTCGACGCTGCGGTGCGGGGAAAATCCGTCAAACGCTTTTTGGTAATAGGTTCCGGAGTGGACCGCAAAAGCGTCGCGCGCGCCGGTCGTGTTCATCAGGCGTTCGAAAGCCGAGAGATCCTCGGAGGCCGAAACGGTCACGCCGTGACGCGCGGCCAGCCGGATGTTGTAGCGCGTCTTGGGCTTCATCCGCGCGAGGATCTCCTCCTCGGAACCGCGGATGTCGACCCGGATCGTGCGCGGCGGCTGTATGGTGTTCGGGCTGGGCCGGAAACCCAGCCGGCGGAGGCCGTCCGCGGAGGAGGGATCGTCCGCGATGTCCGGCTCGACCTTGAGAAAGGCCGCCCGGTGCGAGCCGCAGAGATCATTCATCTGCGGCAGAAGCGCTCCCAGTGCGGTGAGCGTCGGAGGGACGGGGCCGCGCGGCAGGTAGGCGATCGAGAAACCAAGCGGCAGCGGGCGGAATAAAATCACCGCCCCTGCATCACCGGCTCGCACGGCTTCCGGCCGCCAGCCGAACGCCGATTTCAACCGCGCCCATGCCGCCGTCTGGAGCAGATGCGCTTCGGGATGTTTGGATTGGATGAAGGATTCCCAGTCGGAGAGTGAGGTCACGGGGAAGATTATATCAATGAGTGTGAAATGAACAAAAAATTTTCACCGCAAAGGCGCTAAGATCGCAAAGAAATCATGGAAATTCTTAGCGTCCTTTGCGTCCCCCGGCCCGACCGCCAAGGGCGGGCTTTGCGGTGAAAAGATTTACCGGACCTGGACGAAATTCACCAGGATCAGGTTGCGGGCGCAATCGTTGTACGTATTGAGGTAGACGCGGGGGGAGAGTTCTTTGTGCGTGGCGTCCTGCACCTGGATCCACAGCGACTGAGTGCTGTCGAGCGTCTGCGTGCCGAGGACGAACTCGTATCCTGCCGGTCCGTATTGGTCGGCGCTGCCCGAAAGTGCCTCGCGGGATACGGAGTTGCCGTTCCAGAATCCTTCCAAATGCAGGATGAGATTCTTAATCGGGGCGCCGCTCATGTCGAAGACCTGCCCCGCCACGCCGATCCAGTCGCATCCGGAGAATCCCTGGACGGCCAGCACGCCGGTCTGCTGGACCTCAAAGGGGTACTGCGGCGGTTTTTCGTTGATGATCGCGGGGAGGTAGACGGCGTTCGTTCCAACAGCATGCGGTACAGCCTTGGGGTCGAGGGTGACCCCGGCGCCATCGGCCGGCGGCGGATAGACGCCCATGGCGTCCGAGAGCGGGGTGGAAGCGGATGCGGCGCCGGTCGCGTCCAGCCCGCCGATCGGGGCGGAGGCGGGGGGTTCGGCGGTTCCGGAGGAAGCGCCGGCACAACCGGCGAGCAGCCCCAGGAGGATCAGGACGGCCGCAGCCAGCCCGGTCTGGACCGTTCCCGGACGGAACCGCGTTCCGAATTTATTCTCCGCTGTGTCTGCCATGATGCCCTCTCCGCTCAGGGATTGATCTGAATGAATACCACGGTGATCAGGTTTTTATCGCAGGCGGCATACGTATTGAATACGATTTTATCTGAAATCGGATTCCGGTTGCCGTCCAGAAGCTGGATCCGAAGCGTATTGAGGGAGAGTACCGGCTGATCGGCCAGCTTGAATTCAAACTCTCCATCCAAGTCGTCGGAGACCGATCCCGTGATCTGCTCCTGATCGATGGATTGGCCGGAGAGCTTCCCCTGGACTTGGACGAGCAGGTTGTCCAGCGGGTTGTGCGAAAGGTCATAGACCGCGCCGGCCACGCCGAGCCAGGTGCATCCGTTCGGGCTGGTCGAATAGGTGGGATTCCCGCCCTCGACGACGAACGGAAAGAACGGTTTCGGAGTATCCTGCGGATTCGGATTGAAGACGGGCGTCTCGGTCGGGCCGGAGGTTTGGACCGGCGCGCGCGTGGCCGGGACGGTCCATCCCAAAGTAACCGTGGGGGTCCAGGTCGGGGGGAATTCGATAAGCGGCGTATCCGTGAGGGTCGGCGTCACCGTGGCGATAAACCGTCCGCCGGGAGGCAGGGGGTTCAAGCCGGAATCGGGTGCGGCGAAGATCATCAGGGCGAAGGCGGGGCACAGGCAGGCAAGCCCGAGGAAGAAGATCGAGAGGATGTTGAACAGGATCGGTTTCAGCGCCGGGCTCGAAGCGTTACTCTCCAGAGGGAGTTCATCGTTCATTGCGGTTCCTCCAGGATTTCACGGACACCTTCCCTTCCCTGAGTAGTATCGCCGGATGGCGTTCGACAACCGGACGATGGATGCCCTTATCCGTCCAGAGTTGCCCCCGGCGTGGAAAACCGATCGCGGCAGTTGCCCCGCCGTGGACCGCCCCCGTTTCTATTATATGAATATTTCCACTTGGGCGGTTTGCATTTGTTGTGCCAGCCAGGCTTCCACCGCTCGCCGGCGCAGGGTCTCGAGCGAGGAGGATGACAGCGGGCGGGAGGCTTCCCGCTCCAAAGTCTGGATCAGATGGTAACCGAGCCGGCTTTGAACGACCGGACTGGTCTGGCCTTCCGTAAGGGAAAACGCGGCTTCTTCCACCTCCGGGACGTTCAAAACGCCGCGCGGGAACCAGCCGAGATCCCCCCCGCTAGCATTGGTACTGAAGTCCTGCGAGAAGGCAAGCGCCAACTCGCTAAAATTTTTTCCGGCGAGGATCTGTTCCCGTAAAGCATTCGCCAATTCCAGATTCCCGACGAGGATATGACGGGCGTGGACCTGCTCGGCGGCGACGGGCACCTGCCCGGCCACCGCATCGGTCGCGGATTGAACAAGCAGCTGGCGCCGGATGGCTTCCCGGAATTCTTCCGGGGTGTAGAAGTTTTCTTTCAACCAGGCCTCAAATCCGGCGTCTCCTCCCCGGGCCTGGCGGGAATCGGCGATCACGGCGTCGACCTGCTCATCGAGGATGGCTCTTCCCATGGCGGAGGCCGCTTGGGCGGCCACCCGTTCCTCGATCATGGATTGCAGGACGAGCCGCCGGTAATCCCCGAGCGCGGCCAGGTCGTTGCCGAGGCGGTTTTGAGCCAGCTCGAATCGCGCGATTTCATGTTCGAATTCCAAGAGGGGGATCCCCTCGCCGTTCACCCGCGCGGCGAGCGGAATGGGCGTCGGGGTGACGGTGGATGTCGCCGTCGGCGTCTCGGTCGGGGGAGGGGC
This sequence comes from Anaerolineales bacterium, assembly GCA_049684495.1. Lineage (GTDB taxonomy): Bacteria > Chloroflexota > Anaerolineae > Anaerolineales > RBG-16-64-43 > JAFGKK01. Next base: position 27,105 of record JBAVFZ010000092.1, read on the forward strand.
TATCGCGGATTGCAGATCGCTCAGGGAACAGGCGGCCAGCAGCGTAATCCCCAACAGGGTGGATAGGAACATTTTATGCAGGGTCATCGGTCGATGTGCCGTCCCGGGGGTAAAAATCCGGTTAAACTTCGGTGATTATACTTTACCCGCATGCCCGGCATAAGCTAGAATACAGGAGTCAGGAGATATGGCCGAAGATACTATGTTTTCCGAGGCGGTGGCAGCGGCACGCGCCGGAGAGGTCGTCCGTGCGCGGGATCTTTTGGCGCGCCTGCTGCGGGCGGATTCGGCAAATCCGGACTACTGGTTGTGGATGAGCGCGGTGGTGGACAGCGAGCGCGAGGGGGTTTATTGTTTGCGCTCCGTCACCAAGATGCAGCCGAACCACCCGCTGGCGCGGCTCGGCCTGGGGGTGATGGGGCAGATCTCGCTGGGGATGGAACGCGAAGGCCCGGTCCGGCAGCAGCGCTCGGCGCCGATGCCGCACCAATCCGCAGGACGGATCAACTCGATGGGGGATTGGTGGAAGGTCCGGCGGAACCGGGAAAACATCGCCATCAGCGTATTGGGGATCGCTGCCGTTTCGATTATGGTCGCCATCACCCTTTTACAGGTGAACCTGGCGGCGATCAAATTCCCGTTCATCGGCGGGGTGCAGCCTTCGCTGACGTCCGTTCCATCCGAGACCTCCGGCGCCACCGCCGAGACCACCTATCAGCCGGTTCCGACCCTCAAACGCACCGTCAATCCATCCGATCTGATCCCGTTCGCGACGTTTGTCGGCGTGGATCTCACCCCCACTTCGCTTTACGGCTTCACCCCGATGGCGCTGACCGGCGCGCTCGACGATGCGCTCAAAGCCTTTCGCGAAGGGCGGTACGACGAGGCGCTTTCCTCCCTCGACCAGGTGCTGTTCATCGAACCGAAATCGGCGCAAGCGCACTTCCTGAAAGGCGAGTGCTACCGGATGCAATGGAAGATGAAAGAGGCGCTCGAGCAGTACGAACTGGCGATCGCCCTGGATCCGAATTACGCGCCGGCGTATTTCGGCCGGGCGATGTGGAGCAAGCAGAACAATCCCGACAACGATTACGACAAGGATCTCACCCGGGCGATCGAGCGGGATCCGGCGTTCATCGACGCCTATATCGAGCGCGCGTATTTCTACGGGAGGCGCAATAACTGGGCGGACGCGCTGGTCGATATGGAGCGCGCGAACCAAATCGCCCCGGAGAATGCGTTTGTCCTGATCCGCCTGGGGCGGGCGCAGATCAAGAACAACAAAGCCGACAGCGCGCTGGACAACATCATCCGGGCGCAGATCATAGACCCGACCATCCTGGAAGGCTACCTCGCGCTGGGCGAGGCCTATGACGCATTAAAGCTCTATTCGCAGGCCGTCACGCCGCTGGGCATCTACACCACCTACGATCCGGAGGAGATCCTCGGATGGCTCCGGCTGGGCGAAGCCTACACCGGCACGGGCCAGTACCCGCAGGCGGTGGAGGCGTGCACGCGCGCGGTCGACCTCGACGTCAACTCGGTCCAGGCGCGGCTCTGCCGCGGAAAGGTGAACCGGATCATCGGCGAATACAAGCTGGCGGTGGCGGATCTGCAGATCGCCTCCGAGAAGGCGCCCAATTGGTACTATACCCAGTTCCCGTACGGATGTGCTCTCCTGGAAGCCGGACGAATCGACCTCGCGATCAAGACGCTGACGCGGGCGGTCGAACTTTCCACCACCGTGGAAGAAAAGGCGGATGCGATGGGCTGGCTGGCGCTGTCGTACGAAGCGTATAAGAATTACGACCGCGCCAAAGCCCTCTGGAAGGAATTGATGGAGCTGGAAGGCGTTCCGGAATATTGGAAGACCGAGGCCTACGTTCATTATTTCGGTTTGAACACACCGGTCCCGGGCGGGGCGGCAACCCCGGATTCCACACCGGAAGATACCCCTGGGCAGACTCCCACGCCCACACCATGAAGGCGGGGTTCCCTTTTTTTGACAGGCCAATTGCGCGCGTGGTACAATCCGCGCGCTCGGCGAGGATTGCCCGCAATGTCGAGGAGGGATGGCCGAGTGGTTTAAGGCGGCTGTCTTGAGAACAGCTGTGGGGGCAACCTCACCGGGGGTTCGAATCCCTCTCCCTCCGCCATTGCTCTTGGGGAGGTGCCGGAGTGGTCGATCGGGGGCGCCTGCTAAGCGCTTGTAGGGCCTTTAAAGCTCTACCCAGGGTTCGAATCCCTGCCTCCCCGCCTGGACGGTTGTGCGTAAAGGCGGACCGTCGGTTTTTTGTGCGCTCGTAGCTCAGTTTGGATAGAGCACTTGCTTGCGGAGCAAGGGGTCGCGTGTTCGAGTCACGCCGGGCGCGCCTGATTTTTTCAAAAGGTGCCAAAAAGGAAATGCCGCGATGAGGCGGCATTTTTCTTTTAATCCCTCATCCCAAACCCCTCTCCCGGCGGATGTTGAGAGAGGGGGAATTCACTCCCTTCTCCCTGCATCGGCAGGGAGAAGGGCTGGGGATGAGGGTGGAGTGTTGGTGAAGGCGCAGGGTAAGGGGCCTTTCTTCCCTGCTTCGTCGTGTGCTAGAATCCATTCCGGCCGTGAGTGGGAACGGAAAACAGCGGTAATCCGGAGAACATGTGAATTTTTCCAAAATCTGTGTCGTGGGTTTGGGTTATATCGGGTTGCCCACCGCCGGTACCTTCGCCGCGCACGGAGCGAAGGTCGTCGGTGTGGACGTCAATCCGCATGTTGTGGAAACCCTCCAAAACGGGGGGGTGCACATCCAGGAACCGGGATTGCGGTCCATCATCGAGGCGGCGTTTCAATCCGGCAACTTGACCGTCGTCTCGAAGCCGGTCGAAGCCGATGCGTTCATCATCGCCGTGCCGACCCCGATCCACCCGGATAAAACAGCCGATCTGTCCTTCGTCACCTCCGCGGCGGAATCCATCCGGCCCGTGCTGCGGAAAGGCAACCTCGTCGTATTGGAATCCACCTCGCCGCCGCGAACCACGCAGGATATCGTCCGGCCGATCCTCGAACAATCGGGGTTGAATGCCGGGAAGGATTTCCTGCTGGTGTATTCGCCGGAACGCGTGCTCCCCGGGCAGATCCTGCGCGAACTGATCGAAAACGCGCGCGTCATCGGCGGGATCGACAAAGCTTCGGCCGAAGCCGGCCGCGACCTGTACGGGATATTCGTCCGCGGCGAGATCGTCCTGACCGACGCCACCACCGCGGAGACCGTCAAATTAATGGAGAACACTTTCCGCGACGTCAACATCGCCCTGGCGAACGAACTCCTGCGCCTGGCGGAGCGCTACGGCGTGAACGTGTGGGAGGCGATCGC
>JBAVFZ010000093.1:0-9014 GCA_049684495.1 Anaerolineales bacterium
CCCCTACCGTCGGCCGGAAATCTTTTTATATATTTGCGTAATTCCGAAAAATCGAGAAATCATTTTTAGGATCGCCGCAAATTCCGCGCCTTTGCGGCTGACGAAACTCCGTTTCGGAATATCGCCCTTCTTCCAAATGCTGCTCTCCAGACCGCTCAGGATCACCACCCTCGGATAGACCCCGTACGAAACCAGACCGGTGATGTCCGTCCTCCAGGTCAATCCGTCGGCGGTGTGCCCGATCGGGTAGACGCGCGCCAGCAGCTTCCGCGCGCCGGCGGGATTTATCAGATACGCGCTGGCCCGATCCGCCCATTCTTTGTGCCGGGAGGCGCGGTAGATGTCGGTGATGAACGGTCCGAACGGCTCCTGCGGCGCATCGGTGGAAAAATTAATAAACTCCCAATCCTTGGGGAATCGATTTCGGCTGCGCAGGATATCGACCAGCGCCCCGGCGATCAGCACATCATCTTCGAAGATCAGGACTTCCTTCAGCTTCTCCCGAAGCAGGCGCTCCCACATCCCGGCGTGGGAGAGCGAAGTGGCGATCTCGCCGGGACTCAATTCCCGCTTGGAATATTGCGCCGCCCGGTCCTTCGAGTACAACCCCAACTCCGCGGGCGTCAGAAGGGAACCGTCGACGGCTTCGATAACGGTAAAGGGGAGTTTCAACCCCCGCAATTGCCGGCGCATGAATTGAAGCCGGTGAGTATCCTGCTTGAGGTTGAGCACCCAAATGGGAAGATCCAGATTTTTTTGCATGAGGATTGCGCCGGGTATCTGACGAAGGATGGGATTAGCCCGGCGCATGCGCGAATTCCCGCCGCGGCGCGATTATTGTAAACCATTTTGTGCGCGCCTATATCGAAGGGGGCGCCTGTGTGGGCTTGCCTTCTCCTCCTCCGGGTTTCCCCGCGGCCTTATCCGAGTCCGAAAGCTCCCCCTTTCTTCGCCCGCGGTTGTGCCGCATCGCATTCCCCCTCGTGAATTTTCATGGGTGCGCATTTCAGCCGGTGCGAACGACGTTAAATTCCTTGTCCCGCGATAAGGGAACGCGGTAGAATAAACAGCGGAAAGGGAATACCGATGAAACGACGCTTGGCCCACATCTGGAAGGTGTCTCTTCGGCCGTCGCTCAAGCGGATTTCGGCGTTTTTCCTGCGGTTCCTGCCGATATCTTCGCGCCGCGGCGGGATCCCCAAGGGGGTGATCCGGGACGCGGCGGAATGGATCCGGATGACCGAGGAAGTCCGGCCGTGGGCCGAACGCGGCTGCCGCCACTGGCAGATCAAAGTGCGGGACAGCGAAGTTTATATCGGGAGCCTCCCGCTGACGGTCGAGAAATCCGTTCACCCGGCTTTTTTCGATCAGCATTTTTTCCGCTTCCCGGAATTATCGGTCACCTGCATCCGGCGCGGACGGATCGCCACTTCCCAGGGAACGATCATCTCCCCCGACGACAACGTCTTCGACCAGTTCACCCATCAATGGGGGGATCCGGTCCGGATGAACAAGGTATTCATCGAGCCCGGACTGCCGAAACTGGAATACAAAGAGGGTGTGTGGGCGACGCTGGTCGTCCCCGCGGCCGGCCACAACGTCGGCCATTGGCTGATGGACGGCCTGCTCCGGCTGGCCGTTCTCGAGGAAGCCGGTCTCGCCGGGGAAGCAAAATTCATATTGTATGGAACCGAGCCGCGCTACCTTGAGCCGATGGAAGCTCTGGGATACGGGCGGGACCGCTGTGAATCCTTGAATTCGGGGCACTGGGAATGCGAACACCTGCTGGTGCCTTCGTTCCTGGCCCCTCCCGGATACACGCGACCGTGGGGCTACCGCTGGCTGCGCGGCCGGCTCGGCATCGACGACAAGAAGCCCGGCAGGAAGCGGCTGTTTATCGGACGCAACCGGGCCCGCTGGCGCCGGATCGTCAATGAGGATGAAATCTGGCCGATCCTGGAAGGCGTTGGATTCGAATACGTGGAGTTGGAGAAACTTTCCTTCCTGCAGCAGCTCCAGCTCTTCTCGCAAGCCGGCGCCGTCGTGTGTCCGCACGGCGCCGGAGTGACGGATTTGCTCTTCGCCCCGCGCGGTATTCCCGTCCTGGAGATGTTTGCGGAGCGCTACGTCATCCCCGAATACTGCATGCTGGCCCACGTCCTGGACCAGAAATATTACTATCTCACCGGCACCTCGGCGCCGGAGGACCGGTCCAACGAATTCCTGAACATGGACAACTTCCGGATCGCGCCGGAACGCCTGAAAGAAACCCTCCGGCGGATGTCGCTCCTGAGGTGATGGCCATCGAAACGGCGCTCCTGGTCGTCTCGTGCGACCGATACCGGGATCTGTGGGTGCCGTTCTTCACGCTGCTATTCCGCTATTGGCCGGATTGTCCGTATCCGGTTTTTCTCGGATCCAACAACGAAACTTTTCCGGACCGCCGGGTAATTCCGCTGGCGGTCGGGACGGATATCGATTGGTCCACCAATCTGAGGCGGATGTTGGATGGGATCCCGGTGGACGGAATTCTCCTCCTGCAGGAGGATTTCCTCATCGACCGGCCGGTGGAAACGGAACGGATTCGCGGGCTGATCGGATACGCGGCGGCGAAAGACGCGGCCTGCCTGCGCCTGATGCCGATACCGGGGCCGGATCAGCCGTGCGCGGATCATCCGGAAATCGGGGAAATCCGAAAGGGCGCGGCGTACCGGGTTTCGCTGCAGGCGGCCTGGTGGCGCAAGGAGAGTCTGGCGGCGGTCCTCGCGGCGGGCGAATCGCCGTGGCAGTTCGAGCGCCTGGGCAGCCGCCGGTCCGATGATCTGGCCGCGCCGTTTCTCAGCCTGCGCGAAGGCGTGGATTTTCCGCTGGACTACTACACGACCGCTGTCTTCCGCGGCTATTGGGAACCGGAGGCGGTGGCGCTGTGCCGGCGGGAACATATTCCCGTTGATCTGCGCGCAAGAGCGGTGATGCCGCTGGGCATGCGCGTGGAACGGACGTTGCGCACCTGGGGAATCCCGGATCGGGCGGCGCGTTGGCTGGCGCTGCCTTTCCGCGCGCGGGCCCGCGCCCTCAGAGCCGGGACATCGCCGGAATCTTCCGGCTCAGTCAGGAAGTAAAAAGATGGCCAACATTGCGGAACGGATTACGAATACGGGAAAGCGGATTGCGGCGGCGATCCTCAGCCGTTTTCCAGGATCGCCATTGCCCCGCGGACGGATTTCCGATTATCGGGCGTGGAGTGAAGCCCGCGAAGCCCGCCTGCCCTGGCTGGCGCGCGGCTGGGACCATTGGTATGTCCCGGCCCGCGACGCCGAGATGGTGGAGATGGCCCCGCCGCTTACCGCCGACGGATCGGTCAACCCGGTATACCGCGCCGCGCAATGTTACCGCTACCCGCCGCTCTTCCTGGCGCATATCCGCAACGGACGGTTGTTGGGCAACGACGGCGTCGTGCTGACGTCCGACAGACAGGTGCTTGAGGAATCCACCTTCGCCTGGGAACTGCCTCCCGCCGAGTGGCCGGTGTTCTCGCGGCTGCGCGTTCCGGAGCTCGAGCGGAAGCCGGGTGCGCTGCTGACCCTGCTCTCGCCGGTATCGGCGAAGCCGAATTACTTCCACTGGTGGGTCGATACGCTTCCGCGGCTGGCCGTTGCCGAGGCGGCGGGGATCCGTTATTTTAAAGTAATCGTTCCGGAAAAAATGGAAGGCTGGCAGCGGGAATCGCTAGAGCGGCTCGGGTATCCATCCGACCGGTGGGTGACGTTCGGAAACGAACACTGGCAGGTGGAAAGCTTGTTGCTCCCGTCGTTTCTCGGTTATTCGGGCATGGTCCGCCCGTGGGCGGCGGACTGGCTGCGCCGGAAGATCGGCCTGCCGAAATCCTCCAGCCCCAAACGGCGGATCTACCTCCAGCGCGCCAAAGCCGGCAACCGCCGAGTGGCGAATGAAGCGGAATTGGTGCCGACCCTGAAATCCTTTAAATTTGAGATGCTGGAAACGCAGGGGATGTCGCTGACGGACCAGATGAAGCTGTTTGCGAATGTGGAATGCGTCGTCTCGATCCATGGAGCCGGGCTGGCCAACCTGCTCTTTGCCCCGCCCAAGACGCGCGTGGTCGAATTCATGTCCCCGCATCCGGCCTACACCAACACCTGCTACTATTCGTTGTGTTCGGCGATCGGGCACCGCTATGCCGTCGTCTTCGGCAGCCATCCCGGACCGGTCGCGGCCGGCGCTGCCCCGCGCCGCTGGCTTGATGATTTGATCGTCCCTCCCGATGCGCTGGAAGAAACCCTTTCGATGCTTCTCGGGCGATGAGGAGGAATGGCCATTCCCATTTACCCTAACGGCGGACACGCCGCTTCCGCATGAAAGGATAAAAAAACTCCCGATGCTGGGAATTATCCGGAGCCTGGAATTCCGCATCAAGACTATCCTTCTCATCCCGGTGCCGTTGCGGGATGAATTTGTCATGGTCACCGGCGCGGACCGGACTCATTTTAAAAGCCTGTGCAATTTGCTGCGCAGCGTGGAGAAATGGGAGCCGGGGATGCGCTGTATCGTATACGATCTCGGCCTGGACCCGGATCAGCGCTCGGCGCTCGCCGCCGCTTTCCCGGCCCGCGAAGTGCGGCGCTTTGATTATTCAAAGTACCCGGAGTATTTCAACATCCGCATCAACGCCGGGGAATATGCCTGGAAGCCGGTGATTTTTTCCGAGGTCTTCGAGGAATGCCGATGCAGCGTCGGCTGGTTCGATGCGGGGAATCTTCTGACCGGACCCCTGACGCATATGCGCAAGGTCGTTCAGTGGCAGGGATTTTATTCGCCCTTTGCCAAACCCCATGTGGCGGATTGGACGCATCCGGGCACCCTGGCGTATCTGAATGTGGAGAAATGGATTTATACAAAGACCAATCTGGCGGGTTATTGCGTGGCCGCCAACTTCCGGTCTTCGAAGGCCAGGGTATTCGTGGAGCGGTGGAGGCAGTGCGCCCTGGTCAAGGAATGTATCGCGCCCGAAGGCTCCAATCGGTACAATCACCGGCAGGATATGTCGGTGCTTTCCATCCTGGCTTATCAGATCGGCTTGCCGTTGCTGCTGTCCCGTTTCCTTTTGGGTTTTAAAAGCCAGCAGGATGTCGATTAACCGGGGTGGTTTCCGGCGGCAATCCCTTGGGGCGCATCCGGATTGGGTTGCAGTCCCGGGGATTTCCAGACCGGGAAGGGATTGTGCATGACGACGAATCCGGGAAAGGCCGGACCATTGAAATTCTCCATCGTCACCCCGTCCTACAACCAAGGCCGGTTCCTGGAAACGTGCATCCGCTCGGTACTCGATCAGGAGTACCCGGATCTGGAATATTTTGTGATGGACGGCGGTTCCACCGACGGCAGCCCGGAAATCATCCGCCGCTACGCGGCCCGGCTGACCGGATGGCGCAGCCATCCCGACGGCGGGCACATGGACGCCGTTCAGGACGGGTTCAACCGGTCGACGGGCGAGATCATGGGCTGGTTAAACTCCGACGACAAGCTCGCGCCCTGGGCGCTGGCCGCCGCCGCCGGAGTGTTCCGCGAGTTCCCGGACGTGCAGTGGATCACCAGCATGTATCCGATGCTGATGGACGAGCAAGGGATGGTGTTCGGCGCGCGCCGGGCGGAGGGCTTCCAGGCGGAGGCGTTCTACCGCGGCCGGAACGTCCCCATCAATCCGCGGTTCTATTCCTCGTTCATCCAGCAGGAATCCACTTTTTGGCGCCGGAGCCTGTGGGAGAAGGCCGGGGGAAAGGTGGATACGACCCTGCGGGTCGCCGGCGATTTCGAATTGTGGTCGCGTTTCTTCGAGCACGCCGAGCTGTACACGCTGGCCGTGCCGCTCGGAATTTTCCGCTTTCAGAAGCAATCCTTCACCTCGACCGAGTTCGACGCGTATAAGGACGTCTGCCGGCGGGTCCTGGCCGGGCACGGGCGCCGTCCCCCTTCCCGGGTGGAATTGCTTATACGGCGGATGGTCGGCGGTCTGCCGGAAAGCGGACGGGCGAAGTCCGGACTGGGATACCCGGTTTGGCATATCGTCCGGGATGAGGAAGCGGAGCAATTCGTCCTGCGAAAGTCGTGGATAATTTAATTCGGCCCATGAAGACATCGATCGTCGTTCCGTCGCTCAACCAAAATCGTTCCCTCGAACGTTCCCTGCGCTCGGTATGGGATCAGGAGATCGGGGATTTGGAATGCCTCGTCGTCGACGGCGGTTCCACCGACGGCAGCGTGGAGATGATCCAAAAGCACGCTGCGCGCCTCGCGTATTGGCGGAGCCGCCCCGACCGCGGGTATGCCGACGCGCTCAACGAAGGCTTCGCGCATTCCACCGGCGAAATCATGGGCTGGCTCAACGCCGGCGACAGGCTGACCCCTTGGGCGCTGCGCGTGGTGGAAAGCGTCTTCCAGGCGCTGCCCGAGGTGGAATGGATCACCACGCTGTTTCCACTGGTCATGAACGAAGAGGGCGTGGTCGTCGCCGCCCGGTATAACGAAGGCTTCAACGCCGGTGCGTTTTACCGCGGGCGGAACATCCCGCTCTCCCCGCGTTTCCCCGCCTTTGCCATTCCGCAGGAATCCACATTCTGGCGCAGGTCGCTCTGGGAGCGGACCGGGGCCCGCATGGATGACAGCCTGCGTCTGGCCGGCGATTTTGAGCTTTGGGCGCGATTCTTTAAACACGCCAAGCTATATGCGGTCGGCGTCCCGCTTGGGTGTTCCCGGTTTCGGAAGCCATCCCCTGGCTCGGACGCGACGGCCGATTACCTCGCCGAATGCCGAACCATCCTGCGCCGGTATGGGTATCGGCCGCCCGCGCGGTTGGAACTGGCCGCGCGACAGGCCGCCCGGCTGCTCCCGCGGCGGGCCCGCCCATGGACGGGACTTGCGTACCCGGTGGTAAAAATCCGCCAGGAAAGGCGCGGATCCGAATGGATCGTTTTCCGCGAATGGATCCTATGAAGCCGGTCGAGCCCCGCCCCGGCTCCCCCGCTCGCGAAGTCTTCAAGCCGGGAGCTCGCCGGCTCGCATCGCTCGGGGGCGCGCGCCGGGGCGGAACCGGGACAGCCGCCGGTTCTCGGAAGCCGTAACGAGACCGCGGGCGATACGGAAACAATTCTTTCCAAGGAAGGATGGATCGGTCGGGCGATGCCACGGAGATGAAAACCGCCAAACGCAAGCTGCGCATTCTGCAAGTAACCTCCGCCGTGGAAGGCGGCGGGGGCGAACAGATCTCGCTGCGCCTGCACCGCGCCTTCCGCCGGCTCGGGCATCGTTCGATGCTGTTCGCCGGGCGGCTGAAGAATTTCTCGGAAGCGGACGTCTTCCAAATCCCCGATCGCTGGGACGTCTCGGCCCGGGCGCGGAGCGTCCGCGCGGTTTTTCGAAGCGCGCTGGCCCTGACCGGCGGCCGCGGCGCGACGCGCCTGTTCCCGTTCTTCGAGGCGCTGGCCTTCCCGCGCGTGACCTGGGATTTATGGCGCGGGCAAGAGGATTACACCCAGCCGGGTTCGCATCAACTGCTTGGGCTGGCGCCCGAGCCGCCGGACGTTGTCCTCCTGCACAACCTGCACGCGCGCTGGAGCCGCCGCGAGGGTTTCTTCGACCTGGAATTCCTGCCAGAGCTGAGCCGCCGCGCGCCGGTGATCCTCTTCCCGCAGGATCCGTGGCTGATCACCGGCCATTGCGGCCATCCGATCGAGTGCCCGCGCTGGCGGACCGGCTGCGGGAAATGCCCCGACCTGAAAATATATCCCTCCATCCGGCGGGATGCGACCGCGTGGAATTTCAAGCGCAAGCGGGAGATTTTCCGCCGCAGCCGTTTGTACTTCGCCTCGCCTTCGCAGTGGCTGATGGCGATGTTCGAGGAGGCGGGGATGCCTCTGGCCGGAAAGCGGGTGATCCGCAACAGCGTCGACACCGCGCTGTTCAAGCCCGGCGGCCGCCGCGCGGCGCGCGCCGCGCTGGGGCTTGACCCGAAACGGCGGATCATTATGGTCTCGGGCAATCACCTGAAGGTTAATCCGTGGAAGGGCTACGGCTGGATCCTGGACACGGCCGAGCGCATGAGCCGGATCAAGCAACTTCCGCCGGTGGATTTCCTGTGTGTGGGGGATGAGGGCGAGCCGGTGGTGTTCGGCGGCGTGCGGATCGTCTTCGCCGGATTCGTAAAAGACCCTTCCCGCATGCCCGCCTGGTACCGCGCGGCGGATGTCTACTTCCACCCGAGCCGCGCCGATACGGCGCCGTACTCGGTCCTCGAGGCGATGGCGACCGGAGTGCCGGTGGTGGCCACGTCGGTCGGCGGGATTCCGGAGCAGGTCGAGGACGGACGGACCGGATATCTGACCGCCCCGGGCGATTCCGCGGCGATGGCGGCGCGGCTGGCCGCGCTTCTGGCCAAGCCGGAGAAAGCCGCCGCGATGGGGAAGCGGGCCCGCGCCCGCGCGGTCGACCTCTTCGATTTCAAACGGTTAACCGGCGAATTCATTGATTGGATGGGTGAAATTACTTCCTGATCACATCTCATTTTTTAGTGTGATGTTGGAAAAGCAATTAGCCACAAAAAGCACAAAAATCACAAAGGAAAGAAATACTTTGTGCCTTCTGTGCATTTTGTGGCTATTAATTTGCCACAAAAATCACAAAATTAATTTCATGATTTGAATCTTTGGTGAACCGAAGTTGATCAGCATTGCGTCGCGGCAACGGGTGGCTCGAAGATAACCCAGAACTTGCGCGGTATGCTCATCTACCAGTAATCTGCAGGCTTTTAATTCGACGATCAGGCAATCTTCAATATACAGGTCGGTAAAATATTCACCCAGTATCGTGCCGTCTTCATCATAAACACTAATGGGTTTTTGTTGCTCGACTTTCATTCCGGCTTTCCGCAGCCGGTGCGCCAGGCCGTTTTCGTACACTTTCTCCAGATGCCCATATCGCAGAAAAGCATGCAGATTAAAAGC
>JBAVFZ010000094.1:0-9421 GCA_049684495.1 Anaerolineales bacterium
AAGACCGCGCTCGAGCTGGTGCGCGGCGACAAGGGCGGGCTGACCTTTCAGCCCGAGCCGGGGCTCTACGAACACGTGCTCGAACTCGACTTCGCCTCGATGTACCCAAGCCTGATGGTGAAATTTAATCTCTCGGCCGAGACGGTCGGGCGGACGTGCCCGAAGTGCGCGCCCTCCGACCTAACCCCCTTACCCCGCCCGACTTTCGTCGGGCACCCCTCTCCCCCTTCCCTTAAGGGAAGGGGGAGTGGGGATGGGGGAGTGGGGGGTGGGTCGGAACCTGCGGCGGCAGGGGAGCGAGGGGTTGAGGAAGGAAAAACGAGCGATGCGGAGTTGGGCGCCCCGCCGACGATCATTCCCGAGATCGGCTACCCGGTGTGCCAGTGCCGCAAGGGGATCGTCCCGCTCACGCTCGCGCCGCTGCTGGAGAAGCGCCTTGCGCTCAAGAAGGCGGCGCGCGCGCTGCCCGAGGGGCCCGAGCGCGAAGTGCTGCGCCGCCGGCAGGTGGCGCTCAAGTGGCTGCTGGTGACCTGCTTCGGATACCTCGGCTACAAGAACGCGCGCTTCGGGCGGATCGAGGCGCATGAATCCACGACCGCCTGCGGGCGGGATACGCTCCTGCGCGCCAAGGAGATCGCCGAGGAGCGCGGCTACCTCTTCCTGCACGCGCTCACCGACGCGCTGTGGATCTACAAGAAGGGCTCGACCGACGCCGACCACCAGGCGCTGGTGGAGGAGATCGGGCGCGATACGGGCGTGCGGATCGACATCGAGGGGCTCTACCGCTGGCTGGCGTTTCCGCCCTCGCGCCAGTACGCCGGCAATCCGGTGGCCAACCGCTACTTCGGCGCGTTCGAGGACGGCAAGATCAAGATGCGCGGGATCGAGGCCCGGCGCCACGACACGATCCGCTGGGTGCGCGAGGCCCAGGCCGAGATGCTCGAGATCCTGGCCCGCGCGCAGAACGCGGCCGGGTACCGTGCGCGCATGGGGGAGGTGTTTGCGCTCGCGCGCGAAAAGCTGGCCGACCTGCGGCGCGGCGCGGTTCCGCCGCGGATGCTTGCCATCCTGCACCGGCTCTCGCAGCCGCCGGAGGAGTACCGCGCGAATTTGCCGGTGGCGCTCGCGGCGCGCGCGCTGGCGTCGAGCGGGGTGCACCTTTCACCGGGGGAGGCGGTCGAGTTCGTGCTCACGCTGGGGGGCGGGGCGCGGCCCTACGACATCTGGCGCGCCACCGACCGGGTCGACACCGCCCGCTACCGCGAACTCTTCCTGCGCATGCTCGAAAGCCTGGCCGTCCCGGCCGGATACGACCGCGCCGCGATCCTCGCCCAGCTCGACGGCATCTGGCAGGATCCGCTGCCGGGGATGGAACGAGCCCCGATCGGCGGCCTGCTGCCGGCGGCGGCGTGAGAGGTCATCCTGAGCCGAAGGCGAGGGATCGGTCAATTCACATGAGTCACCGATTCCTCGGGGCCTGCGGCCCCTCGGAATGACTTTTCAAAGCTCTCCCGAGGCGGAGAGGCGGATCGGTTAAAATTGTTCCGATACCCATGGCCGATCCGAACGACTCCCCCCGCCTGACCGATCCCACCGGGCGCGAGCATATGCTCGCCGGACCGGCCACCTCCATCGGGCGTGGCGTGGAAAACGACATTGTCATCACCAGCAAACGCATTTCGCGCGAACACGCCCGCCTTCTCCGCAAGGACCGGAAAACCGTGCTGGAGGACGCCGGAAGCACCAACGGCACTTTCCTGAACGACGAGCAGATCCGCGAGCCGGTGGAGCTGGCCGACGGCGACCGCATCTCCATCGGCGACGTCACGTTCGTCTTTCATGATCCGGAAACCACCCTGCGCGACTCCTCCGCCGTCGAATTGGAGATCGACCGTTCGTCGGGGATCGTGCGGATCAACCGCCGGGTGGTCGCGCTCTCCCCGAAGGAGTTCCTCCTGCTGGCCCACCTGTACGACCACCGCGGCCAGGTCTGCGCCAAGGATGAGATCGGCCGGGCGGTCTGGCCGGAATACCGCGAGGGCGTTTACGATTATCAGATCGAGAACCTCGTCCGCCGCCTGCGCAACCGGCTGGAGCCGGATCCGGAAAACGTCCGCCTGCTTTTAAACTTGCGCGGGCTCGGGTACAAGCTGGCCGTTTAATTAACCACGGATTACACGGATAAACCAAAGATTGCACGGATAAAAAAATCGCGTATTCCAAAATCCGTGAAATCCGTGATTACATATCCGTGAAATCCGTGATCTCCTCTTATCCCCCTTTCTCAGATGATGGTCTGTTGTTAGCCAATTGTTAGCTTGTGGCTAGGCTTCGGCCCGCCTTGCCGGGGTATCCTTTCTCCAAAGGAAGGTGACCGATGGTGAATTCGACCGCCCGCAAACCGCGTCTGATAATTTCCCGGATAATCCCGATGGCGACCGGGCTGATGCTCCTCTCCGTGGGAGCCATCCTTGTCCTGGTTCCGTTGACCTATTGGTGGTCGCTGTTCATCCTTTTCCCGGGATTGATCTTTCTCGGAGCCGGCGTGGTTCTGGGGGTTGCCCTGGGATGGCGGAATCCCCTGCCGCTGGCGCTCACCGGAGTCGGATTCGTCGTCGGAACCGTGGGGGCGATGTTCCTTTTAGGGGCGGATTGGGGGATCTGGTGGCCGCTGATGCTGATCGTCCCCGGCGCGGCGCACGGTTTGCTCGGGATGATCGAAGTCGACTCGCCGGCTGCCCGCCCCTGGGTGCGGATGCACCTCTGGCTGGGCGCCGATGTCCTGCTGCTCGGCCTGGTATTCCTCCTGAACAATTTCAGCCGGAACGCCATATTGACCACCTGGTATCCCTTCCACTGGTGGGGGATTTTCATCCTCATGCCCGGCCTGGGAGCGTTCTATAATGCGGCCAACGCGGTGCGATCGGGATTCGACGGGCGGCATCTGGTCGTCCGTTCGCTGGCGGCCTTCGGCCTGGCCGCCTGCGCGGTGACGCTGGCCACCTTCCTCAACGCGGGGTGGGCGCTTCAGGTCGCCGCCGGGCTGGCATCCGCCGGCATCCTTTTCCTCCTTTGATCGCGCCGGAATCTCCCAAGGAGCGGATGATCATGAGCGACGGATCGTTGGAAGGCAAGACGTTGGGAAAATACCGGGTGCTTCAGCCTCTCGGCCAGGGCGGGATGGCGCGGGTGTACCGCGGCTACCATCCCCAGCTTGACCGCTACGTGGCGGTCAAGGTCCTCCGCCAGGATGTGGCCGGGGAGGCGGAGATGACCGCCCGCTTCAAGCGCGAGGCGAAAGCCGTCGCCGCCCTGCGCCATCCGCACATCGTGCAGGTCTTCGATTTCGACACCCAGGACGACCTGTGCTACATGGTGATGGAGCTGGTCGAGGGCGACTCGCTCAAGACGCGCTTGACCGACTACCGGACCCGCGGGAGCCGCCTCCCCAACGGCGAGGCGGTGCGGATCGTGCTCGACGCGCTGGACGGCCTGGAATACGCGCACAAGGCGGGGATCGTGCATCGCGACATCAAGCCGGCCAATATCCTCCTGACCGGCGACGGCGCGGCGGTCTTATCCGATTTCGGGATCGCCCAGGTGGCGGGCGGAACGCAATACACCTCGAGCGGCGCGATGATGGGGACCCTGCAGTACATGGCGCCGGAGCAGGGGCTGGCCCGCGGCGACGCGCGCAGCGATATCTACTCCATGGGGATCGTGTTGTACGAGATGCTGGTGGGCGAACCGCCGTTCGACGCGGATACGCCCCTGGCGATCCTGCTCAAACACATGAACGACCCGCTTCCCATCCCGCGCGAGAAGAATCCGGAAATCCCGGAGCCGCTGGAACGGGTCTTGCTCAAAGCCCTCTCCAAGCAACCGGAGGACCGGTATGCCTCCGCGAAGGAAATGGCGCGGGCACTCGCGGAAGCGGCTGCCGGCGCCGGGATCGGCGTTCCGGACCGGGTCTCGCGCCCGCTTTCGTTCACAACCGCCTCTTCCAATGCGGATACGGTATCCATTTACACATCGGCCGAGCGCGCCAAACTGGCGGATGCCGCGTTCTCCAAGGACCGGACGGACGCGAATCTGGGCCGGACCCTCGCGAAAAAAAAACCGCCAGCGGACGGATCCCGTCGGACGGTCCGCATTCTACGGACGGTTTTTATCTCCCTCTCGCTCATTCTGCTCTACTTCATGTTCAGCCTGACGGCGGCCGCCGCCCTGAACCGGGCTGAGATTCTGGAAAAGACATGGCCGGTGGTCATCCTGCTGCCGGTTTTTCTCCTTGGGGGATTGGGGGAGGATTTGAACAATCCCTGGATGGCCATTCCCATGCCGCTCTTGATGCTCACCGCAATCCTGCTGGCTTTTTTTATCGGGACGGGGCGCTGGGATTTATGGCCGGCCTGGCTGCTCGAGCCGATCGCGCTTTTCGTGGGCATCGCCGTACCCGTCGGCGAAGCATCCGATCCACGGCACGGGGATTTTCAGGCGACGCGCGCCTTGCGCCGGGTCGTCACGGGCGCCGGACTGGTCTTCTTCATCGGCTGGCCGCTCTTCATCTTTGTGAGTATCCTCGCACAATAGGCGGGGAAAATAAAAAGGAGGCAACAATGAATCAGAAAGTTTCCGCAATGATCGGTACGATGTTGATCCTGCTGGGCGGGCTTTTCCTGCTGGTCAACGTGGCGTTCCAGGCCGCCGGGGTGTGGGTCTGGCAGACCTGGCCGCTGTTCATCGTCGCGGGCGGGGCCATCTTCATGCTGGTTCCCCTCTTCTACCGGGCGCAGAATTGGACGGGCGTTTTCTTCATCCCCGGAATGCCAATCCTCACGACCGGCCTGCTGCTCCTGGTTTCCAGCATCGGAAATAGCTGGAATATATGGGGATGGGGTTGGACGCTGGTGATCCTGGCCGTCGCGGCCGGCCTGGCCCTGGCCGGGTTTACGACGCGGATCCTTTGGATGGCCGTACCGGCGATCATTCTCGGCGCGACGGCACTGATCCTGGCCTACTGCGCCGTCACCGGCAACTGGAGCGATTGGGTCTGGCTGTGGGGGCTTGAGGTGGCGGCCGTGGGCTGCATGATCCTCGCCGTCGGCCATCTCGCGAAGAACATGGTCGTGCGCACGGTGGGCTGGTCGTTTATCGGATTCGGCGCATTCGCCGCCACCATCATGATGGCGCTGGCCGGTTTGAATTCGCGCCTGATGACTTTCTTTTCGGCTGGAATCCTGATCCTGGGTGGAATCGCCCTGATCGCCGGCGGTTTACTGGCCGGGAAAACACCGCCCGCGCCCTCCGAACCGACCGCTGCGAATCAATAAAACTGCGGAAGCAATATCGGTAGCGACACCTGACCCCTTCCCTTCCCCTCCCCATTATGGGGAGGGGGCAGGGGAGGGGTTTTATATTCCCAGATGCGCGCGGATCATATCGATCATGGGCGCGCCGACCGCAACACAGATCACGGCGGCCAGGAGCACCAATCCGGCGACGACTGCCAAACGGACGAGCGATTCACGTTCCATGTCAACCTCCTTTCATTTCATCATTCGTAGACAAGCGCTTCCTGAACCGGAGCGCGGCTGGCGTCGTAGGCCGGGATCAAGCTCGCACCCGCGGCGAACAGCAGCACCACCCCCAGCCACACCAATACGCCGGTTACCGAGTAAGTAAAGTCCAGCGGGACGTTGAAGAACGTCATGCCGAACGTCCACGTGATCCAGCGCCCGGCCGGCTCGGCGGCGATCACCGCCAGGATCCAGCTGATTACCCCGAGCATCATCCCTTCCCCCGCCACCAGCAGGGCGATATCCCGTCCGGATGCGCCGACCGCCCGCAGTACGCCGATCTCGCGCCGGCGTTCGAGGACATTGATGCTCAAGGTGGATGCCAATCCCAGCCCGCCGACGATCAGGACCAGGATCGACATCAGAAGCAGGAAGGACGCCAGGATCAACAGGTGGTTTTCGATCGCCGTCCGCAGATCCGTCAGGCGGGTGGTGGAAGCGACATCCATGGAATTTTCCTTCAGGCGCGCTTCCATCGCCCGCGTCACCGCCGCGACGTTTGCTTCGCCGCGGTCCGTGGATTGTCCGACAAGGAAGAGGGCTGAATCCCCCAGGCCGGTCCCTTCGTTCAGATATTCGCGGTTGGCGTAGGCCGTTGCGCCCGACATCATCTCCCAGGCGATTCCGACGATCGTCCAATCGCTCTCCTGTTTTCCGAGCCGCAATTTAACGGCATCGCCCAGCCCCAAGCCCGGGTTTTCCGATACCACGCCCTGGTTGACCACCAGCGCGTTGCGGTCCGATGGAAGCAGCCAGCGCCCTTCGACCACGGGGATCTGAGCCACCAGGCCGGTACCCGCATTCGGGGCGATCACCATGAACGCATTCCCGGTCAGGCCGTCGCTTCGCACGATCGCGGCCCGCGCTCCGCCCCAGTACTCGACCTTGCGCAAGCCGGGGAAAGCGCCGAACTCGGACTGCAGTTGCTCCAAAGGATACGGGCGGTTGAACGCAAACATCACGTCGTACCGGATCGCGGCGAACTTGGCATCCACCGACCCGTTCATGGATGCGTAGACGGTCATCGCCGTGATGAAACTGGTGCCGGCGGCGGCGAGGGTGAGCACGGTGAGCGCCGCCCGCATCCGGCGCCGAAAGCTGTTGCGGATGGCCAGCAGCGAAAGGCGCGGTAGGAAACGCAGCCGCGCCAGCAACCGTTCGAACGACCCGCGTCCGAATTCCCGGGCGCTGATCCCGAAGTCGGTGATCGCCTCGCGGACGGAGATGCGGCTGCCGCGCAGGATCGGGAGAGCCGCGACCAGAAGCGGCAGCAGCGCGCCCAATCCGATTTGCATCAGCCAATAGGCTCCCGGCACGTCATTTCGGAAAATATCGAAATTGAGCATGTCCGCGCCGAATGCCGCATACGCCCGGGCGCCCGCATACCCGGCCGGCAGCGCGAGGAGGATCGCCAGCGCCCCCAGGAATCCCACCGTCGTCAGATACAGCGCGGCGACCTGTGCCGGACCGGCGCCGAGCGTTTTCATCACGCCGATTTGGCGGATTTCGCGGGCCATCATGGCCGAGATCATATTCGCGGCCAGGACGCTGCTGAGAATGAGCGCCAGCAAGCCGAAGGCTTCCAGCAAAAACAGCAGCGTGCTCATTTGCGCCGCGTGGGGATGCTCTCCCGGTTTGGGCACTTCGATGCGGCTGACTGTGTACCCCTCCCGGCGCAGTTCGTCCGCGATCTGGCCGGCCCGCGCGCGCACGCCTTCCTGGCCCAGCGCGGGATCGGCAAGCGTCACCCGCAGTTCCTGCCAGGCCGCGGTTCCTCCAAGCATGGCGACCGTCGCGGGAGTGATATATCCATATAAGATTCCTTCCATCCAGGCCGGAGCCAGGCCGGGCGCATGGACCGTGCCGGCGAAGCGCAGCCGCCCGCCGCTGCCGCCGGGGATCGTGATCTCCAGTTCGTCTCCGGGTTGGGCGGAGAACATCCGGACCGCGGCGCGTTCGATCCATACCCCGCCGTCGGCCGGCGGCCATTCACCCTTCTCCGAAAAGATCCGGTCGAGCGGCATGGCTTGATAGTCGCGGATCACGAACAGCTCGATCGTTTTCCATTCGTTTTCCCCGATCCGGATCCTTCCCCGGATAGCGGACCGCAGATCCGCGGCGGAGACGCCCGGCAGCTTCTTAACGCGTTCCAGCACGCTTTCATCCAGCGGTGAAACCCACAGCGTTGCCGAGGACGGGTCCGTGCGCAGATAGTTTTCATTCATCTCCCGCAGCAGGATGGCGTAGGAATCCGAAACGACCGCAACGGCGAAGATGCCGATGGTGAGCGAAAGCAGGACAAGCAGGGTGCGGGTCCGGTGGCCCCACAAGTCGCGCAGAAGCTTATGGAAGAGCGTCCTATTCATGGCGCACCTCCGCGGCCGGGCGGACATCGGAAACGATCCGTCCATCCTGGAGGGTGATGATGCGGCTTGCCCGGCAGGCGATGTCACGATCGTGCGTCACGAGGATGACCGTCTTGCCGTCATGGGCAAGTTCCGCCAGCAGAGCGAAAACCGATTCGGCGGTGGCTGAATCCAGGTTGCCGGTCGGCTCGTCGGCGGCGAGAATGCGCGGGTCGTTGGCCAGGGCGCGGGCGATGGCGGCGCGCTGCTGCTGCCCGCCGGAAAGGGCGCTGGGCAGTTTATTCGCCTGGTCCGCTACGCCCATCCGGTCGAGCAGTTCCTTCGCGCGCCGTTTCCGCTCCCCGGCCGGTCCGACTCCGCACAGGTCCATCGGCAGGAGTACGTTTTCCAGGACCGTCAGCGTAGGCATCAGTTGAAAGAATTGAAAAACCATGCCGGCCGTCCGCCCGCGCCACTTTGCCAGGCGGCCCTCCGGAAGAGCATTCAAAGATTGATCATCCACCCATATCTCGCCGGCCGTCGGGCGGTCGATCCCGGTGATCATGTTGAGCAGGGTGGATTTTCCGCTTCCGGATTTCCCGACGATGGCCAGGAACTCGCCCGGCGGGACGGTCAGGCTCACCCGGTCCAGGGCGGCGAGCTTGGCCGCGGCGATCGGGTATTCCTTGGTGACGCCGCATATTCGAATTCCCGCTTGCGGACGGGAGAGGGCGGGGGGAATATTATTGTTATGCATCACGGCTTCTCCTATTGATGTATACTATGTTCGTTACCGAACACGATGTTCCGATATATCCTAGCCGGGTTCTACCCGTTGTCCAGCCACAGGAGCGCGAAAATGTCCGTTAGCGAACAAAAAAAGAAAATTATTCCGAAATCCGGAAAAGAAACGGAAGACCGGCGCACGGTGCGCACGCAGCGGATGATCAAGCAGGCGCTGATGGAACTGATGCACTCGATGCGATACGAAGACATCACGGTGCAGGAGATCATCGACCGTGCCGATGTCGGGCGGTCCACGTTTTATGCGCATTATCCGGATAAAGACGACCTGGTGAAGCAGCTCTTCGAAGAAATGCTGGAATCCATTACGCGCGGGGTGAAGGCGGTCGAGGGCGAAAACCGGGTATCCTTTCCAATCGCCGGGATGTTCCGCCACCTTCAGGATCAAAATGTATCCGCCCACGCGGTATGGCAGAGCAACCGCGGCCGGGAGTATCTGTTCTACATCGGGCAGGCCTATTGGAACCGGCGTATCGAGCGGGAGCTTAAGGCGCATCAGCCCAAGGGCGGCACTCCCGGGGTTCCCCTTCCGGTGGTTGCGCAAATGCTGACCGGCGCCGCGACATCCCTATTAAATTGGTGGATAAAGAATAAAATGCCGTATTCTCCCGAAGAGATGCAGGAGATGTTCGACCGGATGATGCAGCCCGGGATCCGCTCTTTGTGAGAAGAGACCGCCGCGGTCGTTGGGGC
>JBAVFZ010000095.1:0-18224 GCA_049684495.1 Anaerolineales bacterium
CGTGTTATCAGCTTTGACGGCGTTTATCCGGCCCATGATCGTCATGCCGTCCCGGCCAAGTGCACGCCGGGATGACTCACCGGCATCCAGGTTTTTTATTGAAGTGTGTTGTGGACCCCGGCTTGGACCGCGCCGGGGTGACGAGCTCCCGAATACCTATTCCCCGGAACTCTTCCCCCGTGTTTCCCATGGCGGCCGGGCTCCGGATTTACCCTCCACACCGGTGCGGTGGGCCGCGTCACACAGCGGTTTTTTCTTCGAGAGGCCGCAGGAGCACAGCGTCACGCGGTTGCGGATCTCGAGCGGCTTGCCGTCGGAACGGAGGATCGGGATGTTGCCCATCACCCAGTACGCCCCCCGCACCGCGCCCAATGAAAGAATATCTACCGTATAGGCGATCGCCTGAGGGAGATCGGGTTCGATGTCCATCTCCTCCCCCTGCAACCGGTAGGTCAGGGAGCCGGACGGGCAGCGTTCGACCATCGAAACCACGTGCGAACGCGCGCCGATTTCCTCGGTAAGCAGGATCAACTGTTTGATCGTCGTCCAGCGCGTCCCGCAAAAACCGGATTCCATGCACAGATAATCATCATGCCGGACTTCGATCTGCGTTCCGCCGGGGAAAAGTTCCCGGCGTTCCGCCGTCGGGCGTTCGTCAGCCGTATCGGTCCCGTTGAAGCCGGTGGCGGCATGCGAGCCGTCGCAGAACGGCATCTTCGAGGATTTTCCGCAACGGCAGAGGATGTAGCTGCCGCCGGTCTTGTAGATCTGCCCCATTTTCCACGTCAGCGGCTCGCCGTGTTCGGAGACGACCTGGATCTTGTCATACAGGGGAATGCCGCCTTTGACAAGGAAGGGGCCGTTCTTCTGGACGACGATGACTCTTTCCGGGATGGGGTTCGGGATTTCGGTCATGACCAGTCTTTTCCTCCGGCGGGTGTTTGCGGATCGAAGCGGGATGCGCACCGTCCATCAACCTTCCATTTTACTCTCCGTTGTTTAAAATCGCTCGGATGCGCCGGTATCCTCTCTTCCCGCAGTAAAAACCAGAGGCATAATCGACGAAGCCCGCCCCGGTGTGGCTTTACCCGTGGAGCACGAACGGCACGAAGGAATTCGGGATTAACCTTTTCCTTCGCGGGCCTTCGTGCTCCCCGGCCAGAATCCCACAGGGCAGGCTTCGCGGATTCATAACCGCTTCGAAAGGCGGGAGCCTGCAAATAGAAAAGGGCATGCCGGCAGGAAATCCTGCCGGCATGCCCTTCGAATACCCAACGATCGGTATCTACAAGTTCGCGTGGATACCGTCCAGCCTGGCCTTCGCATCGGGGATGTACTTGATCAGGCCGCTGATTTTTTCACAGCCGTAATCGGGGCACAACCCGCAGTTGGCCAAGCCGCGTTCCACGGCGCACAGCCGCGGTTCACATTCCCTGCAGTGCCCGCCCAACAGGCCGCTTGTCGACAGGCAGCCGTCACAGGTCACGTAGGCGGCATCCACCTTCGGATTCCCGTATTCGGTCCGCCACTTGGCGGCGATCTTTTCCTTGGCGGCTTCGTCCCTGGCCTGCGTGGCTTTGTACGCTTCGCACGCGGCGCAATCCAATCCGCAGACGGCGATCATTTGAGTCATTTCGGCCTCCGATAAATAAAAAAGCCACGACATGTAGATGCCTTTTCAAATAGGCATCCGGATCTGTGTGCGACAGTATATATCAGGGGTTTGTATCAGAGGAGGGTGATTTTTCGACCGCCGACATTTCAGCCATCTTTCTATGGAGGAACAAACATCATGAAGTAGATTATTACTACTTTCTCTTCGCGTCCTTTGCGGCTTTGCGTCGAGAAAGGTTTTTTCCAGCACCTTCTAATGAATTACGTCCTGTAAAAAATTTTTCTACCATCCGCCGAGGTTAACCCTGCGCAGGCGCAGCGGTTCGCCCTTCTTGTAGACGATAGCCGTCCCCTTCTTATGAACCATCGGGGTGTCCGGGAAGTAATCGGCGCAGGGGGTGAGCGGGATGAGTGTCGCGCTCGAACCGCGCGCGAGAGTCACAGCCGTTGGTAGAATGATTATCAGGATTAGATAATAACGCAGATGCTTCATCACCTATCGATCGTCCTTTATCAAAACGATATTCTCAATAGTAATCAGATTGCCGTAATCGTATAATCTTAATGAGGTCGCACCCGTTTGGGCCGGGGGAAACAAGAACCATCCATTGCAGTTATCCTCTCCGGGTGTGGTGTACACCCAAAGCAAGTCATCCTCCGCGGCGCAACCGCCCGCATCGATGTGCTCGTATTTATATTCCAAGTCATCGATTAATATGACTTTGTTAATTTTATCCGGCGTCAATACGGCTTGTCGTGCCTTATCGAAAGAGAACGTCCATTCAAAATTAAATTTCATACGGTAATCCGGATCGATGACAACCGTGTTCAGGCATATTTTCAGCTTTGTTGCGCCCGCAATGCTTCCCACCGCAACGGAGGCGGCGCATCTATACAGATAATACGTTCCGGGGGAATTGTACGTTATGCCCCGGGTTGGTGTAAGAGTGATCGTAGCCGTGGGTACATATTTTTTATCCAGCAGGACGATGTCGTCGACAAATATTTTGTTATCCATATCATAGAACCGGAATGACGTTGCCCCGGGTTTCGCGGCGGGGAAGATGAACCAGCCGGCGCATGTTCCCGCACCCTGGAAGACGGCGGTTTCCGCGGCGCACCCGCCGGTCCCCGTGTGCTTGTACCGGTTCCCGAGGTTGTCTTCCAGGAACATATCCGGGTTATCCGCGTCCGAATGTTTTGTGACTTGATACCATGGTGCGTCGATTTTCCAGCTTACGTTGAATTGCATCGTCAGATCATCATGCACGTTTACGGTATTGACACAAAAGTCAACGGCAATGGGAAGGGGGGCTATTTTCAGTGTGTATCTGGCACATTTATAAATATAGTAGGTACCCGCCACGTTGTACGGTGGTGTTTGAGTGAATGTCGGCGTTTCCGTCAACGTCTCGGTATTGGTTGGCGTGATGGTCGGCGTATCCGTCGTGGTCGGCGATACCGTCAAGGTCGGGGTTTCCGTCGCCGTTTCGGTCGGGACAGGTGTGGCGGCGGGCTGACAACCGGCAAGCAACAATAAAGGGATTGATGCAAGGGTATAAAGTGGATAGAAGATGTCTCTATTCATCTCGACCTCGCCGTTTTCAGCCCGTAGCGATCAATTCGGTCGGCTGCCCGTTGAATTTTGCGCCTCGCATCAGGTCTCGATCATGAAGACCAGATTGTCGAAGGAAATCAGGTTGCCCAGATCCACATAACGGAAGGAGGTCACGCCCGGCTTGGCCGGAGGGAAAAGGAACCATCCGCTGCATTTTCCGCCCGAACTGCCGAAACTGGCGTCTTTGGCGGCGCATCCGCCGGTTTGCGTATGCCGATATTCATTTTCCAAATTGTCCAGCAGGATGATATTGTTGTTATTGGCATCTGAATCTTTTATGCCGCTCACCGAGGTAAACACTTCCCAGGTTAGATTAAATTTCAGCGTGAAATCATCATTAATGACCACCGTGGTCAGGCACAACTGAACCTTTTGCGCTCCGCTGAGACGGCCGCCCGGAATATAGGTGCCGCACCGGTAAATAAAATACTTGCCGGGCGCGTTGTAGGTGGTTCCATGCGTGGGCGAAAGCGTCATTGTAGCCGTAGGGATATATTTCTTATCCAACAGGACGATGTCGTCGACATAGATGTTGTTATCCATATCGTAAAAACGGAACGAGGTTACCCCGGGTTTCGCGGCAGGAAATATAAACCATCCGGCGCATGTCCCCGCGCCCTGAAAAACGGCGGTTTCCGCGGCGCACCCGCCGGTTCCCGAATGCTTATACCGGTTCCCGAGGTTGTCTTCCAGGAACATATCGGGATTATCGGCATCCGAATATTTTGTGACACGATAGCCGCTGCCATTGACCTTCCAGCTAACGTTAAATTGCATTGTAAAATCTTCACGCACGTTTACGGTATTTACGCAAAAGCTGACGGTAATGGGAGCTCCTTCCAGAGCATAACTTGCGCATTTGTAGATATAGTAAGTACCCGCCACATTGTAAGGCGGCGTGTTGGTGAACGTCGGCGTTGCCGTGAACGTTTCGGTATTGGTCGGTGTGATGGTCGGCGTTTCCGTCAAGGTCGGCGTTGTCGTCAAGGTCGGAGTTTCCGTCGGCGTGCCGGTCGGGACCGGTGTGGCGGCAGGTTGACAGCCGGAGAGCAACATAAACGATCCTAAACAAATCAACAGCGGAATCCGGTTGAAGGAAATCATCGCGACCTCCCCTATATTGGATAGGTTCATCTATTAAGTATATCCCCTCTGTGGAATATTGATTTTTACCAGCCTTCCGCAACCCAAGGACTTTTTTACCACAAAGACACCAAGACACTTGGATTCTACGGAGGTCGATCTCTTCGCGCCTTTGTGTCTTTGTGGTTAATTCTCGAGCATTGGAACCAAGGGATTCAATTCAGCTAGCCGTGCCCGGTCTCCGCCTCGTTCGCCTGCACGTCGGCAATCGCCTTCTTCACGTTGACGAACGGCAGGACGATCAACCCCATGACGAAGAAGAAAATCAGCGAAAGGATCGCCGGGCGCAGGCTCCCGAAGAACTGGTTCATCAGGCCGAACAGGAGCGGCCCGATCCAGGAAGTGCCGCGTTCGCTGACCTCGTAGAAGGAATAATATTCGGCTTCCTTGCTCGTGGGGATCATCTGCGCAAACAGGCTGCGGCTGATCGCCTGCGAGCCGCCCATCACCACCGCGATGCATCCGCCGAGGATGAAGAACTCGACCACCCGCGTATCCCCGCGCAGCCCGCCGTAGGCGTAGATCACCACGCCGGCCCAGATCACCAGGCTGATGATGATCGACCGCTTGGCGCCGATCCGCGCGGCCAGCCGGCCCCACAACAGCGCGCCGAAGAAGGCCATAAACTGAATCATCAGAATGACGATCGTGAGGGTCGACTGGCCGATCTCCAACCCTCCGCGCAGGAGCGGCGCGGCGGCGAACGTGGCCGAGACGGCGATCACGGTTTGAATCCCGTCGTTGTAGAGGAAGTACGCCAGCAGGAATTTGAGAGTTTCCGGAAACTTGCGGATGCCCTTGAGGGTTCCCCACAATTGTTTGAATCCCACGCCGATATAACTCTCGCCGGCCGGCAGGCGCTTGGCGGCCTGCCGCGGGCGAAGGCGGATCCAGGTGAAGAAGGAGAAACCCAGCCACCACAGGCCGGCCGATGCGAGGTTGATCCGCACCGCTATATCCTTTGGCATACCGATTTTATCGTGCAGGAGATAGAGCGCCAGGTTGAGCACCAGTAAAAGGGCGCCGCCCATATACCCCATCGCCCAACCGTAGGAAGAGACCTTGTCGCGCTGATCCGGGGTGGCGATATCCGGAAGGTAGGAGTTGTAGAAGACCATCGCCGCGCCGAATGCCAGATTGGCGATGATGTAGAGCAGGCCGCCCATCCACCATACCGGAGCGGTGGTAAAGAACAGCGCGACGGTGGCCAGCGCGCCGAGCACGGCGAAAAGCTGCATCATCGGCTTGCGCAGGTGGGAATAATCCGCGATCGCGCCCAGGATCGGCAGGAAGAGCACCTGCAGCCCGACCGAGATCGAGATGCAGAAGGGAAAGAACGAATCCGGCGCGACGGGGATGCCGGCCACCCGCGCCATCCCGTCCGCAAACGGTTTGGCCGCGTCCGCCGCGAGGCTGGCCACGTAGGGGGCGAGGAAGACGGTTCCGACCGTGGTCGAGAAGGCCGAGTTGGCCCAGTCGTACATCGCCCAGCCGAAAATTTCCCGCTTGTCGTTCACCAACGCACGACCGTTCGTTTTTTGCTCCATGGGCGCTCCCTTGTTAACGGAAGATCGGTACAAGAATTGTATTCAGAACCCGGAAACATTTCCAGTCTCCGGAAAACGCCGGAAGAGTCCGATGGTATAATTAAGATACCTAAGACAGGATTCGTGGGATTTCCGGCCAGTCCTCTTTTAAGGCCGGTTTTTTTAATGCGGCGCGTCTTTTTTCGGAAACGAGGTGAAGTGTGGCATTCCACATCGGCGACAAGGTCATCCATGCCTCGCACGGCCTGGCGGATATCGTGGGGTTGGAGAACAAGGAAGTGGCGGGGATCCTCACCCGCTATTATGTCGTCCGCACCAAGGATCTGACGATCTGGATCCCGGTCGATCATTCGGAAAACGGAAGCCTGCGCACGCCCGCCTCCCGCTCGGAATTCGAGCGCCTGTTTCCGATACTGCGCGCCCGCTACGATCCGTTTTCCCCGAACCGGATGGAACGCAAAACCCAGATCCAATCGCGGATCCGGGAAGGCAACTCCGGCTCGCTGTGCCGACTGGTGCGGGATCTCTCGTTTTACAACCGCAACCGCAAGTTGAACGACACGGAAGGGATCATCCTGGAGCGGGCCGTCACCTGGCTGGTCGACGAGTGGCAGTACGCCATGTCCGTCACTCCGGTCCAGGCCAAGCAGGAGCTCAACCAATTGCTGGATGAAAGTTTCCGGAATTCAAAAGAACAGTAAACGCGAAAACACACGCCTGTGGAATAAAAAAATGCGCGCCCGGCCGGGCGCGCATTTTTTTATGCGGGGCTTTTTTCCCGGGTATCGGATCGTTTTTCCCGCCGCGGAGACGTGAGCGCGGCAAGCTCTTCCTCGACGCAAGGGAGGTACCCGTCCTCGTAGGCCTCCTTCGCTTCCGCCGTATCGCGCGGGAAAACCAGGCAGACCCTGGGTTTGAATTGCGTGCTATGCAGACGGCAGCCCCGCTCCGGGAGGAGAAAGACGCATCCGCGCGGGCCGAGCGCCGTCCGGTAGAGCATGACGCCTTCGTCCTCCTCGGGCCCGTTGAACTCTTCGGGCGCGGCGAGGTTGTTTTCGATCAGCTTTTGATATTCTTCGATTTCCACGTCCGCCCCGTACATGCAGCATTCGTCGGCGCAGGCGAAGGTCAGGCAGGGTGATAATTTGGGTTTGTGATTGCGGGAGATTTTTTTCATAATCGGTTTGGGGAGTTCCACTGCCATTGCTTTTACGGAACAGAAATATCCTTTCCCATGGAATTGTGTTGCCCTATCCGCCGCCGCCCATTTTGGAATCCGGCGATTCTTTTTTTAATCCCCTCTTACATGGCGGCGGTTTTTCAAAAACCATTTTACCCGAATTTAAAATGAATGCAAGCGTGCGATTTGCCGCTTAACGATGGATGCACGCGGATGGATGGTTGCGGCAACTTTCCAAAAACACGTCTTCCGGTTTAATTTCAACTTTTTTTCATCGTGCGTTCCGGAAAGGAACCGGCGAAAGGACGCCCGCATCCGGGTTTTATCGACGTGGAGACGTATCAGAGCGAACCGCCGCCGAATTCCGCGATAGTGGTATCAAACGCCCTTTTGCTCAACACTTCCAACGGCAAGGGTGCCAGTTTTTCGGATATAACCTCGACCCCCCAGGGACC
This sequence comes from Anaerolineales bacterium, assembly GCA_049684495.1. Taxonomy (GTDB): domain Bacteria; phylum Chloroflexota; class Anaerolineae; order Anaerolineales; family RBG-16-64-43; genus JAFGKK01. The sequence goes on from JBAVFZ010000095.1 coordinate 7,558, forward strand.
GGTATAACCCATTTTTTTCACGCACTGAATGAAACCTTTGATATCAAACTCGCCTTCCCCGCAGAATCTCCGGTTGGACGGGTCGTGTTGCGGGCTTCCGGGCAGCGTGCCGTCGTTCAGCTCAACATTGACCAGATACTTCAGCGGAATGCGGCGGATCTCCTCGAACGTCATACCCAGATTTGCCACCTGATAGATATCGATTATTAAGCCGCCGTTTTTCGCTCCGGCAGTTTCCACCATGGTGATGGCATCCTTGAGGTTGTCGATCATGGCGCAGCCCATGATTTCAAAACCGATCGTGGCGCCGTATGGCTCCGCCTCCGCGCACAATCCCGCGAAGGCTTCGACGATCCGCGGCATGGGGCCGGCGGAGTTGTAGAAATCGCCCACTTTGACGTGTTTGGCGCGCAGCGCTTGCGAGGCCTCCAGCAGCCTTCTCTTGCGGCTGTCCGATTCCGCCTTGCGTGCGCCGTCGAGGAACCAGTCGGTGAGGAATTCCAGCTCGACATGGCGGATGCCATTATCCTCAAGAATCATTTTCACTTCATTGAGCGGCCGGTGCAGGAGGATATGCTCCAGATCGGTATGCCAAATTCCAATCCCCGTAAATCCGGCCCGGGCGGCGGCCTGGACCCGGTCTTTAATATCGTACGGGCTGATTTCGCCGCGCCCCGGGAACACGCCGGCGGTCGTCCAGAATAAATTCATCAGCTCGTTTTTTTTGTTCATATTCATCCTTTCCATAGGGCTTTGCCTGGAAATCGCAGACGCCATCCGGCAAGGACTTGTCCACCGTGCAGCCACGGCCGTGCGGGCCTGTCGATAGATCCTCGGGTTACGGTTAACCCCCCGCCCTTGTCCGGGCCTCCGATCCATTCACCCGGCGGCAGGCTCCGGGCACCCTCTCCAGATCCCTCCATATGGTATCATCCCGGCAATAGCCGCCACAGATTCGCCCCGGGAAGGTTCTTCCCAGAATGCCGGTTCGCCGAAAAGGGGTTTGCGAATGGACATCCGCATCCGGTTCGATCCCATATACGAGGAGTATTATCACTTCCACATGCTGATCGCCGGCAGGACCGGTTTCTATCGATACGCATCCCCGCTGACTCTCCTGCTGTTTGCGGTTCTTGTGTTCACCGCGCTGTTCATGAGTTTTCTCAACGGGATTGCCGCCGATGAGTTGTTCCTTTTCTTTTTATTCATCCCCTTGGCGCTGACGGTGTTTATCATCCTATATGTTATCCCCCCCCGGACGATTAAAAAACTATTCCATCAATATAAAAATATTTCCGGCTCGCATGAATATCGGTTTACGGAAAACAGTGTCGGGAGCAATGACGAACGCGGGGAATCGACCATTCCCTGGGGGAAGTATGTGAAGTGGCTGGAAGACGATAAAGTGCTGGTTTTGTTTCAAACCGACGCCATGATCAACCTTATTCCGAAGCGGTGTTTATCCAGGGAACAAATGGATGAAATCCGGCAGGCCATCACGACCGCCAAAATACCGGTCCATAGAGTGCGCCACATTGGAGCCGTCCTGTGGATGGTTTTCGTGGTATTCGTCATGGCGCCAACCGTCTGTCTAATTACCTTGTTATCGCTCTATTCCTTTATTCTATCGTCGGCGGGATTTTAAGGAACCCATTTCCATCCTCGACCGCCCGGGAGGGGGTTACCCCACATCAATGATCACCTTCAGGCTCCTATCGCCGAACCGCTCGATGAAGCGGTAGGCTTCGAGGTAATCCACCATTGGAAAATGCTTCGACACCAGAGGTTCGGTGAGGAGGCCGCCTGAGGCGATCAGCGCGACGGCCCGCTCATAATCCGGCCGCTGGTACATGAGCGTGCCGCGCAGGTTCAATTCCCTATCCTGCACGAGCGCCAGGTTGACGCGCGGCTGGTCGCCGAACACGCCGACGACGACGATCGTGCCGCCTTTCTGGATCGAGTCGACCGCGGCGGTGATGGTCGGTTCCACCCCGACGCATTCGAAGGCGACGTCAAAACCGTCTTTCCCGAAGGCGCGCGCCGAGGCCTGAGCCAGCGTTTCCGCCTCGGCGTTCGAGACCGCCGCAAGTCCGCAGCGGCGCGCAACCTCGAGCCGGTATTCGCTCAGATCGGTGATGAGGACTTGCGCGCCGGCGCTGCGCGCCGTTTGCGCCACCAGGTTGCCGATCGTCCCGGCCCCCAGCACGGCCACCCGCCGCCCGTCGATGGGCCCCGCGCGGGCGACCGCGTGAACCGCGACCGCCGCCGGCTCGACCAGCGCCCCCTGCTCGAAGGTGAACGCCCCGGGCAGCGGCACGATCTTCTCCGCCGCGGTGACCCACAGCTCCTGCGCGCAGCCCGGCGCCTGGAAGCCCTGCACTTTGAGGTTATCGCAGATGTGAAAGTCGCCGCGGCGGCACGGGGCGCACCCGCCGCATACGATCTGCGGCATGGCGGTGACTTTTGCTCCGGGAGATAAATCCGGCACACCCGGCCCCAACGCTTCGATCACGGCCGACAACTCGTGGCCCTGGATCACCGGATAGCGGGTGAGCGGATGCTTTCCGTGAAAGACGTGGATGTCGGAGCCGCACACGCCGATGCGCCGGATGCGCAGCAACACCTCGCCCGGACCCGGCTTCGGTTCGGCCGCGTCGCGCACATCGATTTGACCCGGCGCGGTCATCGTCGCTTGTTTCATGGCGGCACCCTTTCTTCGTAATGGGATCCTTCTGGAGCAATGTGGAAAAATCCAGGGTAGGGCCGGTTCGACCGCCCTTGCTCCTTTTCCTCACCCCGCCGGGGATCAGGCTATCGTTTTCAGCCATCCGCCGTCCACATAGTAGGCGGAGCCGGCGCAATAGGAGGCGCGCGGCGAACAGAGAAACACAAAAAAGTCCGCGAGTTCCTCCGGCGCGGCGAACCGGCCGATGGGCGCGTTGTCCTTCGCAATTTTATCCAGGTATTGCTCCGGGGTTTGTCCGGTGCCGGCGGTGAGCTGCGATGCGGTCTTTTTCCAATCGGGCGTCAGGATCAGCCCGGGGTTGATGCAATTGACGCGGATGTTGTGCCCGATCACTTCGTCGGCGAGGCATTTGGAAAACATCATCAAGGCCGCCTTGGTGACGTTGTAGACCGGCTCGTAGCCCAGCGGCTGCTTGGCGCAGATCGAGGCGTTGTGAATAATCACCCCGCCGCCGCGCCCGATCATGGCCGGGATCAGGCCGCGCGCGAGCCTGACCGAGGCCATCACATGCAGGTCCCAATAATATTGCCATTTCCCGTCCGGCGCTTCCCGGATCGTTTCGTTGCTGCCGGTCCCGGCGTTGTTGATCAGAATGTCGGCTCCGCCGAAGGATTCCTTTACCGCCGCAAGCAGCCGGACGATATCTTCCTTCTTCGACACGTCGGCGTTGACTCCGACGGCCCTGACCCCGTACCGCGCGGCGATATCGCGGGCCGCACCGGCCACCCGCGCTTCATCCCGGGCGCATAAAAATAGATGCACGCCTTGCTTCGCCAACCCCTGCGCCACCGCCAGGCCGATACCCGCGCTTCCGCCGGTGACGACCGCCACTTTTTCTTTTAGTTCAAGGTCCATGGTGTGTGCCTCGTTTTCCAATTCAAACAACGCCGGATTGCGGCTGCCGCGCCGCACTAAAGCACGGCGCTATTAATCGAAACCCGCTTCCGGCGGGCTGTTCACATGCGGAGAGCATTGCCCCGCAGAGCCTGCCCCCGCGTGCTACCAGCAGGAGGGCATCGTGTACCAGCGCGGCGGACCCGTCCGGCGTGCTTAGGGCGGGATTTAACCCCGCGCGAACTTTATTTAAAATCGACCGTCCCAATGTCGTACCAAAGGCCCGAATTCCCACCCGGCATCGCGAAGCGGATCGCGGGCAGGTCCGTCGACGGATCGAGCATCCCCACCTGCACGGCCGCGCTTCCCGCCGCCGTATCGGAAGGCGTCTCGACGCTTATCGTCGCCGTGTAATTCACGCCGTCGGCCGAAAACGGCATCCACGTTCGGACATCGACATCCGAAACTGCCCGTGCGATTTCTCTTTCACCGGAGACGATCCGGACGGCGAGCTTGTAAGGCCTGTAGACCGGGGCATTCCCCAGGTTGGCCCATGTCAGCCGGATCAACACCGCCGATCCACGGGCCGCCGATGCGGGGATCTCCGCCGCCGACGCCAATGCGAACCGGTATCCGATGCGCCTGGTGAACTCGGCGAATTTGCCGGCCCAGGCCGCGGGGATGGCGGAGGATTTTGCATTAAGGATGGATGCATGATTCTCAATCGCAAACCGGAAAATCGCATCGAGCTTTTCGGGCCAGTATGTGTGCCAATCCGAGGGAACCCCGCACGTCTCAAGCGCCACCGGGCTCTTCCGCCAGGCTTCCGACAGGCCGGGCGTCATCGAAATTTTCCGCGGGTAGTCGTCTTCCATGTGGTTGGAGGGGGACCGGAAATCACCCCAGCAATCCGCGCGGTACCCGGTTCCGCGCGCGAGGGCGTAGGCGAGCGTATCCGCATCCACCGGGGTTGGATCGCCGACGGGCATGAGCAGCAATGTGTCCGGAAACGCCTCGCGGTGCCAGTCGATGTATTCTTTGCGGACGGCCGGGGTGGGCATCACGCCGCCCCACGGCGCGGCGAGCGTGACATGCCATTCGCCGTAATCCCCGACCAGGCCGATATCGATATGGTCGAGGTCCGGGTTGCCGTTGTAGCGCGCGCCGAACGCCGCGACAAGGCGGTGCGCGTGTTCCCGGAAGACAGGATCCGCGGTGTCGGGCGAAAAGCAATCGGAGCCGTCCCCGCATCGGTAGCGCCATCCCGCGACTCCCATGGCCAGCAGCCAGTCCGGAATTCCAACGCCATCCGATCCGGCATCCGCCATGATCCGGAAGGCAAACCGTTGGCCCGCCGAGCGCGCCTTTTCGAAAAGCGCATCCAGCTCGCCGAACGCATATCCGCCCTCCGAAGGTTCCGCCTGGCGCCAGGTGATCCGGTAATAAGCGATCGTGCTTGCCGGATATTGCGCGTTCACCGCTTCCCCAGTAAACGAATTAAACGTCGTCCACCCGCGCCCGGGATTGGGCAGGTCGTCGATGGCGTGATAATCCACGACTTCAGGGCGGCATGCGGTGAAGGCCAAGACGAAAAGAAAGAGGGCAAACGCGGAAAGCATACGAAAGGGCTTGGGCATGGTTATAGGATAACATCATCCATCGGGGTTTTATAGAGAACCAGTGTTCCCCTATGGCATGAAAGACGGTCGATGCGGGGAGAAGAATTGGCAATAACTTAGAATCGGATGATTCGACACTATTCGAGACATAAAAAGGATTTCCGTTATTGCTCCACCTGGAAGAACCAGTCCGCGGATTACGCGGAACTCCTCTTTGAGAAAATCCCGAGATATTTTTGACCCTTCGCGCAATCCGCTCTTTTCCGTGAAATCCGCGTACATAATTTCCAATCGCTTTCGCATCCCTGAGTAATTACGGATTTCCAAAAAAACGGCGCCCTTGCATTTATTGGCTATCGGTTGGCGTAGTAACCGATGACATTGTCAGCGGCTTGTTTGACGCCTGGGTCACCCGCCAGAACCGCGTAGTAGTAGAAAGCCAATGCCACATCGGCATAGGCGACGGCCTTCTCGTTGCCGAGAAAATCCTCGCCGCCCGGATACACCCGCGCGTTTCCTTCGGTTGAGATTTCCCCGGTCGGTAAAACGCGGGACAGTTCCCATTGGACACCTTGTGCGATAGTTTTCCATAATTGCCGCCGGAATTCGATCCTACCGGAATCCGCATGAACATACAGAATAAGCGCGCGGAATAAAGATACGCCTTGATAACTGCTGTCAAAACCCCCTTTTTCCAACAAGATGCCATCTGATGTCCGCAGGCGCATGGCGGAGAGCGCAAAGCTTTCGCCGGCATCCATGGCGTCCGTGCGCCCCAGGGCGCGGCCGGTCAAATAGAAGGCCAGCGCGTCGAAAAAAAGCCGGTTGGCCGTTTGCCCGTCGAACGCTTCGAGTTCCTCCTGTTGACTCATCAGCCACGTCAACGAAAGGTCGGCTTTGCCCCTCACCGCCTGAAGCCGCACGCGCAGATTTGCCGCGTCCGGATTGGTTTGAAACCAGTCCGAACTCTCCAGCAAACACAAGCTGCGCCCCAACTCGCTGAAAAAAAACGCGGCGGCGCTGGCCAGGTCGCCGGGGCCGGGTTGCTTACCGGTATATTCTGCCGGCGGTTCGAATGGAAAGCTTCCATCCGGATTCTGATGCCCGAAGGCATATTCCAACGCCCGGATGCCCCGGCCGGCAAGGCTGCTGTCACGGTCCAATACGCCCTGGATGAGGGTTGGCGTGACCCCGCGCTGGAAAACGACGCTGAAGTACGCCTTCCGGTTGCGGCCCATTGCACCGGTGCCGTCCGGGAGGCTGGCTTCGGCCAAATGCGAAATTATTTGCGGGGGGAGAGCATCAATAATTTCCCACTCGGAAAGAATTGGAGTGTTTGTTGCCGCAAGAGTAGTTGAAGTATGACGGACGGGGATCTGTGAGCAGGCCGCCAGCGCGAATGCTGCGAGCAGCCCAAAAGCCGGGGAGTGTTTTTCAAAAAGGGTCATGATCGAGCAATGGGCCTGCAGGATCAGCGTGCCTCTGCCGGCTTGCGGCCGCCGGGCGGGACCGGGGATCCTCGTTCCAACGCAATGTAATAATCCAAATGCTCCAGGATCTTCCGCCAGGCGTCGAACTCCAGGCCGAAATCCCGCTTCATGTCCGAGACATCCCATTTCAACGGGTCCGCGCTCCAGCCTTTATCCTCGAGGATCACCGCGCTGCGCGAGCCGCAGCGCCTGACGGCTTCCTGCGCGATCGCCGACCAGGCGATGAACTGCCCGCCCAGTCCGTAATAGGTTTTCCGGTTGACGTCGCTCTCAAGGACGGCGGTGTAGAGCCTGGCCAGGTCTCCGGCGAAGATGAACTGGGTGCCGTCGTTTTTGGTCAGCGTGACCGGTTCGTTCGCGACGGCCGCCCGCGCGATGTCGCGGAAGCGCGTATCGGCCTGGGTGCTGCCGCCCGGGAGGGCGGGGTTGCCGAAGGTGTAACCGGGGCGGATGATGTTGATCCGCATCGGCGAAAGGTAGGATTGCGCGACGAGGAAGTTCTCGCTCGCGGCCTTGGTCGCGCCGTAGAAGGTGGCCGGGCGCTGTTTGGTCGCGGTGGTGCAAAGCTTGATCTTCTCTTCCGGCGAATCGCCGCCGCCCGTATAGAGGCTGTCGTTGGCGGCGGTGGACGAGGTATAGATGAAGTGCCGCACGCCGGCGCCGGCGGCCGCATCCGAAAGATACACGCTCGGCAGCGTATCGTCGAGCAGCACCTCCCAGCCTGATTTCTTCGTGTAATTCAGCGCCACGTGAACGACGGCATCCTTGCCCTGGACCAGCTTTTCGAGCAGTTGCCGGTCCGTAATGCCGCCGGGGACGATTTCCACATTCGGGATTTTCGCCAGGGCGGGCACTTTGGCGGGATTACGGGCGAGGATCGTCACCCGGTGACCCCGCCCCAACAATTCGAGCGCCACGTGCGAGCCGATGAAACCGGTTCCGCCGGTGAGGAAGATGTTCAATTTATTCAGCCTCCTTGTGTTGAAAGAAGCGGCGTTTCGATGCGCCGCCTTTTTCCGTCCGGATCATTGGATTGCATAGAGGGTGGCCGATTGCGCCGGCAGGGTCACCACGCCGTCGGCCGGGAAAGCCCGCACGCCCAAGTCCTCGGCGTTATGGGTCGCATCCAGCAGCCAGACTTCCGCCCCGGTCAGTTTCACGCCCCTCACCCGGAGCGGGACGCGCGCTTCCGCGTCGGAAAGATTGATCACCATCAGGGTCAACGCGCCGTCCTTGCGCCTGGCGGCGAAGATATCCACATCCGCCACGCCGGAGGCGGCATACACCTGTTCGCTGCCAAAGTTCTTGTAAAGCGGGAAGACATAGAAGGTGGGACGGACGGTGGAGCCGTAGAGCAGCCCCAGGCCGGTGCTGCGCTGCGACAGCACCCACTGGTTGACCATGAAGACATCGGCGTTCATCATCTGGCCGAGAATGTCGGCGTACCAGATGGCGTTGTAGAAAGAATCGGGGGATGCCTCCTGCTGCATCACGGCGCTTGGATCGGAATTGACTTCCGTAAAGGCAATCGGCAGATCGCGGCCGAGGATCTCGCGGATCAAACCGCGCAGGTATTCCACGATGCCGACCCATTGGCGCGTGTTCGCGCGCAAATCCTGGATGGTGACCGTATTATCCGGCGCATTAAACATGGGATAGCGATGAACGCTGACGACATCCACCAAATCGCCGTTGGCCTTGAGGAATTCCGTCATCCAATCGCGTCCGGCAGAGTCTTTCGGGGAGGTCTCATAACTGTCGCTCCACTGATGGATTTCCGGACCCATCAATTTTATGGCCGGGTCAGCCGCTTTCATGGCCAGGGCAATGGCGCGCCACTCCCGGTTGAATTGCTCGGTGGTGTAGTCGTAATCCGCATACCCCAGCTGAGTGAAGATGGACGGCTCGTTGCCGATGCTCCAGTACGTCACGCCGTACTTCTTCTCGATGTTGGTGTAGCGCACCAGGTTGGCGGCCGTCTCCGGCTTGCCGTCCAAAAGGCGGACACTGATGGTGGGCAGGGCGCCCACTTGCCTGCAAAAGGCGATGAAGGGGTCGATCTGAAAGGTCTGGATATCTATCATATCGGTCTTGGCCCCGCCCGGGAATCGCAGGGCGGTAAACCCGGCCTGCTCAACCAGAGGCATCATCTCCATGGTAATGGCGTGGTAGTTGGAGCCGAAGAGATAGGGGCTGATCGGACCAAGGCTGGTTCCCGGGTCCACGAATAAAGCATCCGGAATGGGGGTGGGCGGTGCCGGCTTGCAGGCGGTAAAGGCGAGAACGAAAAGAATCCAACAACACCGAATACGCTGCATGTGAACCTCCGCGGCTGCGGCCAGGCAGCCGGCCAGGGATTGATCTCGATTATTCCATTATATCTGCGAAACCGAAGCCCGTAATTCCGATTCAACACGGGCGCTTTCGATATCCGGCTTCCACCGCGGCGGGCCGCATTGTTTACCCGGCGTGATCAGGATAAATCGGAGTCGTCGCCGATTGAGTTGCCGGCGGCCGCAAATAAAGCATTCCCATGACCATAACCGCCGCCGCTCCGGGTCGGCTAATAATCCTTTTGCCTAGGATTCATTTTTATCGGATAGGGGGCAAAAATTAAACTCGTAGATATGCCGAACCTTCAGCCAAAGCTTCTTTTTCTTCCTTCGACTCCCATATGGGTTGAGGGTCTATCGGTAAACCCGGGGGATTGGTTTTCTGATGGAGCGCCAAGTGCCGCCATCCCACATCGCGCCAAGCGCCAAGCTTGGACCCACGGCAGTACAGAACCCAATGGATTGGAATCCCATAGATTCATCCGGACCCACGCCGGCAGAATTGGGCAATGCGATACCCGCTTGGACGTTGAAGAGCCCCTGCGGCTTGAAAAGGGAACTATATCTTGACCGGTCCGCTATCTCTAATGTCATAAGGAAATGCATTTTCAATCGAGTCCGCCGCCGGCCCGGCGGATTTCCGTCCATCGGGAAAATATTTTTCCTGATGCGTGCGCGCATTCTATCCATCGTAGAAGTTGCGATACGCCATTGGCAAAAGATCTCCGATGCTTACTTTAATGAGTGCGCCATCCTTATCCAGGAGCACCGCCGCGTCCGGCGCGTAGTCCCATAGCAACTGGCGGCAGTTCCCGCAAGGCGGAATAACCGGGAAGCCGGCGGTTCCACCCTGGACGGCCACCACGGTCACCCATTCCTTCTCCCCCCGGCTGACCGCCGCCCCGATCGCAATCGGTTCCGCGCACGGGCCGTATCCGACGGATTCAACATTCACCGCCGTGTAAATTTTTCCGGATGCGCACAGGACCGCCGCGCCGACCGTGTGCCTTTCCTCCCGGTAATTCTTCGCGACCACCTCTATGGCGGCTTGAACCAGAAGACGGTCTTTTTCCGTGATGTCGAGATATTTCATGGTCAGTTTATCCCAAGGATAGATTTGGCAGCGCATCCAACGCGCCGGGCGGGCCGTCAACCGCGCCCGGGTTCCATCCAATAAACGGCGCCATCCCCCTCGGCCATCCAACCTGAGCCGCCGGGTATTCAAATGGGACGGTTGCCTACGGCTTACGACTTATGCACCTTTCCGACTCAAAAAGATCCTTGGGAGGGCATCGACTCGGATCTCCGCCCCACCCCATCGAATATGTCGTGGAAATACCCAATGCCCACCCGGGGATTTTTCAGAACCCCCGGGTGAGCATAATCCGCGATACCACTTGTAGGGTATCCGAAGGGTCATTGTCGAAAATTTATTGCAGGAGCGGCCCAAATCTCATAATTCCAGTCCGCTCCTTAAAGAACCAGATGGCCCCATCCTTAGCCTCCACAATGGCTTCAATGGAATCAAAAGCCGGTTCCGGCAGCTGGTTGAATTTCGTCCACGTCCGTCCATCATATTTTACGGCACCACCGGAGAAAGGACCAACCCAAAGTTCGTTGTGGGTCGTCCAGGCCATGGAGGAAA
>JBAVFZ010000096.1:0-14919 GCA_049684495.1 Anaerolineales bacterium
CAGACCCATTTTCACGTCGTCAAAAACCACAACCGGGAAGGATCCCTCCGATACATCAAGTTGCTGGGATAGCCGGGATTTCAGGTTGTCACTTCCCTCGAGGGCTCCGAACCCCCCTTTGTGGAAAAGGGCGTACGGGCAAAGCGTGACGTGGGAATACCCGTTCCGTTGCACGCTTTGTTCGATGTATTTTCGAACTTCTGCATTCGGTTCAAAGGCAAAAACCCGGCCATCTTCTCCGACTCGTTTTGCCATCAATAAGGTGTAATAGCCGACGTGCGCCCCGATATCGAGCGTCGTCATCCCCCGCCCCACCTCTTGGCAAAGGATTCGGCTGACGATATCCTCCCACGATCCGTGAAGATAAATCATGCGGCTCAGATCATTCTTCTTCGGATTTGGGATGAGCATCTCCTGACCGTCAAAAGGAACCCAGACATCGCGATCGGGGACGAAAGACGAAAAGAGTCGAAGATAGAGATCCTGCAAGAAAGGTATCGATGACAGCCCTGTTCCGCGCCCGATAACTCCGATGATGTTCGTCATCGAGCGGACCCATTGGTTCCTCGACATTCAGACTCTCCCTCTGCCCTTTCCCGTGTGCGCGCCGGGGCAACGATTCCTCATTGCGGTTTGTTTTTTTGCATGGTTCGATCCGGTTCTTCCTTCAAGAGGGACGCGTATAAATGATCGGTCCGTTTGGCTACTTCCGTCCAGGAAAGCAAGGGTATCTGTGAACGCGCACCGCGCATTAACCGTTGTTGAAGTTCCTTATTCCCAAGAACTTCCGCCAAAACCTTCGCGATCTCCGCGTGGTCGCCGGCCTTCGTAAGCATTCCATTGATGCGGTCGTCAATAACCCTCATAAAAACATCCAAATCACTTGTCACAATACAGCACCCGGCGGCGGCCCCTTCGTATAATACAAAACAATGCATTTCACTGAGGAAGGAAGGAATGACCAAAACATCGCTTGCCCGGTAATATAAAAATTTCTTCCGGGCTTCCCCGATAAAACCTACGAACTGCACATTCCCGGAGACGCCCAAATCCGCCGCCTGTTGCCGGAATTCCGGCTCCGATGGGCCTCTCCCTAGGACGAGCAGATGGAAATCCGGATATTTCTCCAGAACTTCAGGCAGCGCACGCAGCAATACTCCCAGCCCCTTCGGAGGAATCAGGGTTCCGACGAATAATCCATAGTGTCCCTCCGGAGTCAATCCCAACTCCCTCCTCGCCTGCTCCACGGGGAGGTGGATAGGGTACTCCGCGGGATGGATTCCATGCGGAATCGAAATGGATTTGGAAATATATTTTCCAAGAAACCGGGAATGACGGACAAAAGCGGGGGAGATATAAACAATCCGGTTCGCCGCGGAAAATAATCTGCCGACAAAATATTTCGCTGAGAGGAACACCGCCGCGCGGCGGATCCAGCTTCCGTAGGAATCCGGATTTTCAAATCCGTGATGGGTGACGACAAGCGGGCTTTTCCACGTCCGGTTGCACGCCAGCCCGGCCATTCCGCCCGGCGGAGTCGTATGATGGACATGGACGATGTCGGGTTTGCCGATATCTGTCACGGGACGGAAGAACATCCCGGGGGCAAACAGCGTTTCGCCGATCTTGAACCACGATCCGTACCGGCGAACGGCGAAACCCGCACGTTGTTCCAACACGTCCGCGCGGGTGACCGAGCTGGCGACGACCGAAACGTCGTGACCGGCTTTTGCTTGCTCCTCGATAAGGTGATGCGCAGCCCATTCACCCCCGCTGCAGACGTATCGATCGGTCAACGCCGGATTCGAAAGTTGATCCGGATACGGGAAGTGGCTGATGAAATGGACGATCTTCATCCCATGCGCTTCCCCGCTCCGGCGATAACCGCCTCGTAAGCGGAAACCATGCGCCCGGCCACAGCCGGCCAGGTATATTCTTTTTCCATCAACCGGCGGCCGGCTGCGGCCTTTTCCGCGGCACTTTTTTCATCCCGCAGCATACTCAGCACGCCTTCGGCCAGCGCATCGCTGTCGGCCGGGGCGACCAATTCGGCCACATCGGGAAAGGAATCCTTCGCCCCGTCGATCCGCGTCGCGACGACGGGCTTCTCGTGGGCCCAGGCTTCCATCACACACGTCGCCAAGCCTTCGCTTAGCGAGGGAAGCACGAACACATCCGCGGCTTGGTAGACGGCGGAAAGTTCCGCGTCGAATATCCGGCCCAGGAAACGGATCCGGTCGTCCAGGTTCAGCATGTGCGATAAACGGCGCAGGCTTGCCTCCTCGCTGCCGGAACCGGCGATCAGCAGGATCGAATCCGATTCCACGGCCGCGATCTTCTGCATCGCCCGGATGAGGTAGTCGATACCCTTGCGCCGGATTAGCTGGGTCGCGACTACAATCACCCGTTTCCCGCGCACTTCGGATCGCCACGCGTAATCGATCGGCGATGCCCTCCGCAGCGTATCCCAGTAGGCAAGGTCGACGCCGACAGGGATGACGGTAATTCGCGCTTCCGGGAGTTGAAATTTTCGGGAGAGCCACTCCTTCTCGGTCGACGTGGCGACCGTAATTCCGATTGCGGCGCCGAAAATCACCCGACTGACCGTCCTTTCGTAGCAACCGACGACGAAATCCCCGACCCGTGAGCCCAGAACAAGCCGGCCATGTACGGTCAGAAGGACGGGCTTCCTAAACCGGCGTCCGAGGAGCACTGCCGCGACGGAGGCAAAGCTGTGTTCGTTGTGCGCATGAATCACATCGGCTTGCCGGAAGGATTGCGGGGGAAAAAGCAAACCCGGTGAGATCGGATTCCGCAACGGACGCATCAAATCGCGGGATCGGAAAACCTGGATGCCGTCCTCTTCCGATCGCGCAGGCACATCACCGGGATATCGGGAAGTGAGCACGGTGACGGTATGCCCCCTCCGCACCAGCTGGCGGGAGAGATTGAATACAAATCGCTCCTGGCCCCCGAGATACGGGGGATAATACGGTGCCATCTGAACGATATGCATTATTCCGTCATCCCCATCCCGTCCATCCTCTCCCGCAAGGCGTGTTCGAATTTCTCCACCTGCTTACATCCAGGCCATTTCCCTCGGAGAGAGAAGAACGGCGACCTCCTGTGCAATCTTCCGCATCGATCCCGTTGGAATCCGCCCCAGAGTAAAAAGGGAAGTGCGTTAACGTCCGATGAAAGGAATCGGAGCGCCGAATCCGGATGGCATAAGGTTCCCGGCAGCATCCGACCCTAGAAAGCCGGCGCCGCCCGTCACCTGTACCGTGTCACTCAATCGATTTTTCTCCGACGGCGTGGACCACGCCTCCCACCAATTCGTGCAATAGTGCTCGGATAGAGTGCAGAATGATACCTGTAAAAAGTGAGAACATTCCAATGATGGAGAGCATCACGCTGATCAGGGCATACCCGACCGCCAGCGTGTGGGACCGGGAATAAATTTCCACAACCAAGGCACCCCAAAACAGGCCCACCAAAAGCACGAAAGCTCCCGGGACACCAAAAAATAATAGCGGGCGGTGCTGGCCGATCAGGCGCAGGATGCCATTGAGAACCGAAACTCCTTGCCCAATTACAGGCCGTCTCGGTTGATCCGTATACCGGATGACGATCGGGACCTCGACCAGCTTGAGATCTTTCCGCGTCGCGAGGAACTGCATCTCCGATTCCACGGAAAAATCATTCGATTCGAAGTTGATTTGCTGCAGGGCCCGGTTGGAGAATGCCCGGAATCCGCTTTGAGAATCTGTGACGTGGGTTCCGGTCAACCAGTTGGTGAAGGAGTTGAAGAAGCGGTGGCCAAGGATCCGGAGAATAGGCACCCTGCTGTTCCGTTCCAGGTACCGCGATCCCACAACGATATCCGCCCTCTCCTCCAGGATGGGAGCCATTACAGTCGGAATCTCTTCCGGCCGGTGCTGTCCATCGGCATCGAGAATGACCACGGCATGCGCCCCCAATTCGCGCGCCTTTTGGAAACCGTAGTTCAGCGCCGCCCCCTTGCCGCGGTTGCGTTCCATGGGAACGACGACGGCTCCGGCGGCTTGCGCGATTTCGGCCGTTAAATCCGACGATCCGTCGTCGATGACCATTACCGTATCAACGTATTTCTTCGCCTTAAGCACGACGCTGCCGATAAACCGCTCTTCGTTGTAGGCCGGAATGATCGCAATCAGCATGGGGTGATCACCCTTTCTCCAGAATATCTCCACCTCTATTATCCTATTTCAACCTCTGCGGGGCAAGGGGTTGCGGTGACTGCCCTTTCTTCGCAATCTTCCAATAAGTTACCCGGGATTGACATCGCGGCGGAGATCACGGTACCCTTCCTGCTCGGTGTAGACTACGCTTATTAAAGGAAAAGTGGATGCTTACCAAGTGGATGTACTACCTCCGTTCTGTCCCCACCCTCCTGACGGGAGTCCGCAGCTGGGGAAGCGCGGCGCTCCTGATGGCCGGCCGGCCTTCCGCCCCGGTGACGGTGCGGCTCCAGAGCGGCTGCAGATTCCGGGTCCGCAGCCTCATGGATCTGTGGATCATCAAGGAGACCTGCCTCGACCGCGATTACGAAAAGGATCTGCCTCCCTGCGGGGAGGATTGGACGATCGTCGATATCGGCGCGGGACTGGGGGATTTTTCCGTCTGCGCGGCCTGGATGCATCCGGACCGAAAAATCGCCGCTTTCGAACCCTTCCGTGAATCCTTCGACCTGCTGCAGGAGAATCTGCGGCTCAACGGCATCCGCAACGCCCAGGCGTTCCCGTTTGCGGTGGGCGCGCGCTCCGGTCCGATGCAGCTTCAGACCGCGACCGGCGTGGCCGTCCAGCACAGCACGGCCGCGGCCGGAGTCGTCAACCCCGCGGCGTCGCTCCCGGTCGAGGGTGTAACCCTGGAAGAGGCGCTGCAAAAAGCCGGCTTCGCGCGCTGCAGCCTTCTTAAAGTGGATTGCGAGGGCGGGGAATACGATATTTTCTTCCACACACCGGAAGCGACGCTCCGCAAGATCGAACGGATCGCCATGGAATATCACGACGGCTGCACGCCCCATTCCCATACCGAACTTGCGGACTTCCTGCGCGGACAGGGGTTCTCCGTCATCTTGCGATCTAATCCCGTCCACCGGCACATCGGTTTTCTGACCGCCGTGCGGCATTCCTGAGCGCGATCCGCGATGTCCGCCCGCCCTTCCCAACTCCAGGCAGTCGTATTCGATATGGACGGCGTCCTGATCGATTCCGAGCCGTTCTGGCGCGAATCGGAGATCGAGGTGTTCGGCCGTCACGGCCTGCACCTTTCCGAGGCGGATTGCATCCTGACCACGGGCATGCGGATCGGCGAGGTGACCCGCTATTGGTTCGAGCGCCGGCCATGGAACGGTCCGGAGCCTGAGATCCTCGCCGGGGACATCCTGCGCGGCGTGATCCGCCGGGTGCATGAGCGGGGTGCCGCCATGCCGGGTTTGCAGGATGCCATACGCCTCTTTCGGGCGCATCCGTTTCGACTGGCGCTGGCGTCTTCTTCCGCTATGTCGCTGATCGACGCTGTGATCGACCGCCTGGAGCTGCGCCCGCATTTCGAGGTTATCTGCTCGGCGGAAAACGAGCCGCGCGGGAAGCCGCATCCGGATGTATACCTTTCCGCGGCACGCAAGCTCGGGCTGCCGCCGCAGAACTGCCTGGCGATAGAAGATTCGATCGCCGGCATGCAGGCCGCCAAAGCCGCCGGGATGAAATGCATCGCCATCCCCCTCCCCGAACTGCGCACCGATCCACGGTACGCTCCGGCCGACCTGATTTTGGATTCGTTGACGCAGATTACGGATGGGGTTTTGGATTCTCTCTGGTAATTATCGGGGTTTCATACTGCAATTTCCGCCGGGGCTGAAGCCCCGCGCTTGTAAACAAAGCCCTGCTCCCGCAGGGCGAAAACACTCTCTTCTCTTTTTTCTTTCTTTATGGCCGATACGCGGCTATCCATCTTCAATCGTCCATTGTCGGTTTTCCCATCGTCTATCGTCCATCGTCCGTCGTCTATGGTCGGATTTTCGATGGTCGATCGTCTATGGTCGAAGTTCTTTTTCGTACATCCGGTGCATCTTGTAAAAATCGATCCCCAAATCCTTCAGTTCCCGCTGCATCTTGTCGTTTTCCACGCCCACCTGGACGATATCGGCGTGTTCGAAGTTGCCCGCGCGAAGGCTTTTGGTCATCTCGTCGAACAGGATCGCCGTGCCGCCCAGGCCGCGATATTTCTCGACAATCCCCGCGCCGTTGAGGTTCACCCACTTGGTGCGCCGCAGTTCCAGCAGCATGTCCGCCCAGCCGAAGGGCAACAGCCGCCCGCGGGTACGCTGCAACGCGGCGGAGATGTCCGGGTATGCGAAAACAAATCCCACCAATTCGTCGCCCTTGGCGATTAATTTGATCAGCTTTGGATCGGCGAACCACAGCATCTGGTCCGCCATCGCCTTTGCCTCGTCGTCGGTCAGGGGTGTGTTGCCGGCGGTTCCGGCCAGAGAATCGTTGTACAGTTTCTGCAGGCGCGGGACGACCTTGGCCAAGTCGCGCCGTGACCGGAACGTCAGCACTCGCAAACCGCGCCTGCGCTGCACGATCTCGGCCACCCGGTGGATGTGTTCGGGCAATTCGGCGTCCCTGCTGAAATATCCGGAAACTATGTCCGCCGTCCCCCGGAAACCGAAACTTTCCAACAACCTCGGATAATATGAAAAGTTATACGGGATTCCCAACGCGGGACGATGTTCGAATCCGCGCACCAGCATTCCCATTCCGTCCAGCGCAGTGAATCCCTTGGGCCCCCACAGCCGGTTCAATCCCCGCGCCTTGGCCCAATCGGCCGCCGCGTTGAAAAGCATTTTCGCGGCGGCTGAATCATCCTCGCATTCGAACAGATAAAAAAAGGCCGTTCGTTCACGGTTGAATTCGTTGTAGTGCCGGTTGTCGAGGACTGCGATCCTCCCCGCCGCGCGCGGCGTATCGCCGTATGCCAGAAAATAAGCCGCGTCGGAATGGCGGTAGAACGGATGGCGCCGCCGATCAAGCATGGCGGCGGCATCCGAGGACAGCGGGGGAACCCATTGCGGGCAGTCGCGGTAAAGGTAAAAAGGCAGGTCGAGGAATTCCCCGACCTGCTTCCCATTCCGTTCATCTACGGGGAGGATTTTCATTGTTTTCCGAATTCATCTGGGGTAATGGCAAGAAGCTTCCCCCGGCCATCGGATGGCGAAAGGATGCGGCCTCCGCCCGGAACAGGGCGGATTTCAACCGGTCCCGGCACATTTCAACGCCGTGCATAAAGTCCTACCCGGCAATTGCAGTATATCTCAATTTATTGAACGGAAAAAGATTTATACTGGGCTAGAGTCAAGAACCCGTTCTCTTAACCGCCCCGTCCATTTTTTTCATTCCAAAAGGGCAGGAAGCATGAAGCTTTTCAACAGGGATCTGGCGATGTATGCGCGGAACGCCTACCGGATTCCCGCCTACTTCGCGTATTTTTTCAAGTGCTTCCGGGTTTTTAAAAAACCCGTTTCGTTTATCCTTTCCTACATCCGAATGATTCCGCCCTCCGGCGGAGTGATTGAATTGCGTAAAGGGATTCAGATCCACCTCTCCAGCCATCCGCATGATGTCGTCACGGTTTTTATCATCTTCATTCGGAATGATTATGGCGTGGTGCCGCCTCGGAGCACGGTGATTGATATCGGCGCGAATATCGGGGTCTATTCGCTATACGCGGCATCCTGCGGAGCCTGCCGTGTGATCGCTTTCGAACCGAATACTGAAGCGTTCCGCTGCCTTCAGCACAACATCCGGGCAAATCATCTGGAAACCGTCATCGAACCGCACCGGTTAGCCGTCGCCGCTTCGTCCGGCAGAAGGATGCGCTTTCCAAAGAATGCCAGCGCCTATAATTCTTTTCTGCGCGGCGTTTCATCTGTTGAATTTGAACTCGTCAAGACAATCGGCCTTAAAGGGATTATGGGAAAGATCGATCGTTTGGACCTTCTGAAAATGGATTGCGAGGGCGCCGAGTGGGAAATTCTAAATGGCGCGGGCCACGACGTCGTGGATCGGATTGATGCCATCCGCATGGAATACCATTTGGGCCAGCGGGATCAAATCGCCGCCTTCCTTCAAAGCAACGGCTTCTCGATTAAATACCTTGCAGGGAACAAAGCTGCGGGAACTCTGTGGGCGGAAAAGTCATGAAGTGATCCATGGTTTAAATCCGGATAAATCCGCTGTCCGAATGTATCCTTCCTTGCGTGCCGTCCATACATAAAAAGGCAGGTCGAGGAATTCCCCGACCTGCCTTCTGTTACCCTGGTCCACCCGGACAATTTTCACTTGCCCGATTGTACCGGTTTTTCGTCCATTTGTTTCTGGAGTTCCTGATCCGCCGCGGCGGCCACTTCGCCTTCCTGCAGCGATTGTGAGAACCGCTTGGTCATGTCGTCGGCGAATTTCTCGAACTCGCGCGCGTCCGACGCGCCCATTCCCACCCCGGCCTTTTCGGCCAGCAGCAGCGCCAGCAGCTGCCCGAGCACGCTCGAGCTGGCGATATCGGATTTTTCCTTCCCCTCACCGCCGCCCATGACCAGCAGGCGCTGCGGGACGAGCGGTTGAGCGCTTTTGGAGAACTGGTCGGAGACCAGGTTGAGCGCAAACAGCCGCGGGTCGCCGTAGGCGCGGATCTTCTGCAGGAAGACCGATGCTTCGGCCAAACCGACCTGCGCCACGCGGGCCGCCTCGCCTTTGCCGAGCAGATCCTTGGCGCGGCCTTCGCCGAACGCGCGGGCGACGTCACGCTTGGCCAGCCGTTGGGCTTCCGCCAGCTGGGCCTCGCCGCGGTTGGCGCTGATCTCGATCTCGATGTGCGTCTGCGTAAGCTCGGTCTGCTTGGCAGCGGCGGCCTGCGCGTTGTTCAATTCCTTGAGTTGTACCGCGGCTTCCTCCTGTTGCTGGAAGGTGGCCTTCTGCTCGATCGCAAAGCGCCGCATCCGCAGTTGGTCGAACAGCCGCTCGATCGGATCCTGCGCCGCCTGCTCCGCCTTGTACTTGCTCTCCGGCCGGCCGATCATCACCGCGATGCAGTTGATGTCGTATTCGGCGAAGCGCCGGCCGAGCTCAAGGGTCGCCCGGGCCTGGATCTCTTCGCGCTTCAGCAGCAGGTCCAGCATGGTCGAGGATTGCGCCACGTCGCGGAAATACGCCGAGAGGATCGGGTCAAGCGTCTGGCTGATCAGCCGGCGTACGTCGCCGAAGCGCTGGATGACCGAAGGCGCCTTTTCGTAATCGATATGCAGGACCAGCGAAAGCGGCAGCACCGGTTCGTAGCCGTCGGCCGTGATCAGCTCGATCGAGGTCAGATCCTTGTCGTACTGGTGCGCTTCCGAGATGCCGGTGATCCAGCGCAGAACGAAGTTCACCGTCGGCACCAGTTCGACTTGCAGCGCATACAGGTTGAGGGGATATTTCCCCGGCGGCAACGCGCGTTTCCACACGCCGCGCTGTCCGTGCTCCACCTGTTCGCCGTAGCGGAACCCCGTGCCGGTTACGTCTTCCCCGCGTTCCCCGTAATAGCCGACCACCACACCCACGTACCCGATCGGGATCATCGTCTTGGGTTTGATCTCCGCCGTGGCGAACCAGCGGTTGATGAAGAAGGTACCGTCTGTCAGCACCTGAAGCTGCTTGCCCCGCCGGCCCTCGAGCCGCAGGAAAGCCTCCGGATCCTGGAAATACTGATGATCCCCAGCCTCGCCCTTCACCTCCGGCGCGATGATTTCGCCGGATTCGATCGGCGGGCCGTCGTGGACGGTGACGATCCCGATCGTGTCGGTCGGGTCAAGGGTCGTCTCCACGCCGCTGGGAAGCAAATCGGCCTTTCCGACGAAGCTTTCTCCGCCATGGCCGATGATCACCGGACTGAACCCGTTCACCTCCATCAGCTGAGCCAGCCAATCCCCGTATTTCTTGCCGTCGCGCTCATGGATCGGGCCGGAATACACGCCGTCCTCGGTGATGACGACAAACAGGGCGAGGTTGAGCGCGTAGAGTCCTTCGCGCAGGATCGCGCGCTGGCGGCCGCGCTGGCCGCCGTTGGCAAGGAAACCGCGCGCATCCTGGAAGGTGTTGCAATTCACCACGCTGCCCAGGGTTTGGGTGGAGGGAAGCGGCGACCCGTCGCGGGCATAGACGTAGCCGATCTTGCTTTCGGCGATCACCACCAGCGGTTCGATGTGGACCTTGAACTGCCACGGAAAAAAGCCGAAATGCAGGCCGCCGCGCAGAATGTCGGCTTGAAAACCGGCTTCATTCCTTAACGCGATGATCCGCCCTTCCTTCAGCGAGCCCCGCAAGGACCAGTACTGCTCGACGATCCCCACGCGGTTGTTGGGGATGTAGCGCACCCCGAGCAGCCAGGGCAGGAGGAATAAAAGAGCCAGTAATCCCCCGCAAATGAGAAAAACCATCGTGAAATCCATAATAACTCCTTTCCAATGAGAATATACGCCCGCCGGTTACGGCGGTTCTTTCAAACCGGGGAGAACCGGGATTTGTTCCGGCGGTGAAAACTCTCCTCCTGCCGCTCTTCCGACGTTTCGGCGGATTTTCGTGGGGCTAGTTGCGATAATGATCTACCGTTCGAGCAACCACTCGATCATCCGTCGATATACTATATCCCCGAAATGATGAAGACTTCCCGGACTGGAGGTGTCGGCCAGAATTAGAATGCGGCCATTGCCGACGGCGGCTACCGCCAGTGACGGGGAGTGCGTGGCCCGACCCCGGACCAGGACCGTGTAGGCGGGATCGATATCGATTATCTGATCCCCTGGTCCGGGCATATCTTTCCCCTCTAATCCTTCGGTTATAAAATGATCGGCGATAACGATCACGGGCGGCTAATCCTCCTCATCATAGGAAAATTCGAACGTGATGGGGTAAGGCAGGATGGTTGGCGTCACCGAATTTCCGGGGCGTTTAATCGGGTTGGGCTGTTCCACTAGCAGGCTGCCGCCCCCGCGAAGATAATCGAGGTAGGCATACGCCCGGGCTTCAATTTTCTGAAAGTCATTATCAAAATATTCATCCGCCCAAGCGGTCGAGAGATAGATGATCCGGAATCGACGGAAGGTGTCCAATCCGGAATCCGGCGGTACGAGTTCCACGGAATACCCTAACACCGTCAGGCGGTTGAAGGTACACGGATAGTGGTCGCCCGTTTGAATAAGCCCGATCGTTTGGCCGGGATGAGCATCCTTCCCGATGCTGGGTGTCTCGCTGATCGCGGGGGTTTTAGATCCGGCAAAATCGGTGGAAGACGTCTTCGGAGGCTTCGAGATGCCGGGTGTCTGATTTCCGGCGAACATCAGAATAAGGCTATTGCACGAAAGCAGGAAAATTGTTCCGAGGATAAAGAACAGAGTGGCCGTATTCGTACGATGCCGGATAAACCGCCTCACGGACTGTCTCCGTTCTGCCGAACAGGGGAGTGGAGGAGACTGAGATGTAGACCTATAGGTCAAAACAACGGGTGTAGAGAAACAGGTGGGCGCAAAGGGACTCGAACCCCCGACCTCTTCAATGTGAGTGAAGCGCTCTAACCGACTGAGCTATGCGCCCGCATCCGAACCGGATTATATCAAAAAAAAGCCAGTGTGGAGGATCGGCGCATTTAGTCCGGCGCGCCGCGCTGCGTTGTCACGCCCGCAGGCCGTTTTCCCCGAATCCGCACTCGAACGCTGCGGAGATGTGTATTCTTCCGATCTATCCTATAATTATTACCGGCCGTGCCCGGCATCGAGGGGCCGAAGTTCTTCGAGTGTTCGGATGAAAAATTTTTTATCCGCTATCGCCCAGCGTCTTCGTCAATTTCCGCGGCAGACCGCCATTCTGCCGGCGGAGCTGCTTGTCCTGTCAGTCTGGGTTCTCTTTATCGGAAGGGAATACCTGGATTTCAATCCGCACATCTGGCCGGAGGGGATTGAGCTTATCACGAATTCGCAATCCCATGCCTTGTGGGTCGCGTTTCAGCGCTGCGGATTATGCTTCCTGTGGAACGGCTCCACCAATGGCGGGGCGCCTTCCTTTGTCGGTATCTTGGGGGCGCCGCTGCATCCGGTAGTGATGATCTCCACGCTGCTCTTCGGGTTCATCAACGGCCTAAAAGCGACTTTGCTTATCAGCTTGGGCATCGCCGGGCTCGCCCAATTGTGGTTGGGCCGGATTCTGAAATTGCATCCGGTGGTGAGGTTGTGGTGCGCGGGCATCGCCGTTGCCGGCGGCCACATCGCCGGCCGCATGGCCAACGGAGAGGTGCCGATTGTCCTCTCGATAGCCTGCTGCAGTCTGATCATCCCGGCCTTGCTGCATTTCCTCCGCTCCGCCAGCCGCCGGAACGTCGTCGTCCTTGGCCTTGCGCTGGCTTCCGCCGTCCTTTCCGGCCACGCTTATATCCAGATCGGATTCACCCTTTCAATCCTTCCGGCATTCGTATTGCTTGGATTCCTTTTCTACCGCCCAAATCCCTTCCCCTGGAAGCGCTTGTTCATTTCCGGCGGGCTGGCAATCCTCCTGACGGCCTTCTTTCTCCTTCCCCTGCTGCACTTCCTGCCCCTGTTTCAAAAACTCACCGACCCGGAATTCAGCACCGCCCAACCGCTGGAGTACCTCCCCCTGAACCTGGTGATCTCCGATCTCGAGTATTTCACCCTCCCGGACCTTGGAAAAAAGGAATACCTCACGTACGTATATGCCAACTACATCGGCTGGCTCCCCGTGCTCTTGGCGGCATTCGCCTGCGCCCTGCCGGGAAAAAAGATCCGGAAATGGACGATTCTTTTCGCCCTGGCGGCATTCCTGGTATATCTTGCTGCGAGTGCCTGGACTTTCCGGCTCTTGGCGGCGATCAATCCGGATATCGCCGGCAGCGTACGCTATCCGGCGTTAATCGCCGGATTGGCTCCGCCCCTGATCTTGGCACTGGCGGGTCTGGGCGCCCAGGCGATCCTGGTCCGTTCGTGGCCGACGTATCTCCTTCGTCTCCGGGACGACGCCCGCTGGCATCTCCGGATTCCCCTTCGCGCTGCGGCGGCGTTTCTTCTGGCGGTCGGGATGGTTCTTTCCCTGGCTGCCGTGGTTGGGTTCAGTTCCAATTTCCTCGTTGCCGCACCCGCGTACAAGATCCCCGAAGAAATTCTCCCGCTGGTTTCGTCCCCGGAGGTGGAGTGGGTTCAGCCGCCGTTCCAGGAATACGGCTGGTTCCCGGAAATGCTGGACCGCAACCTCAAGATCGCAACTTATCTGCGGCCGTGGAATTTAAAATACCGAATCCGTTTCGACGCCCGGTTCAATATCCTTCCCAACCTGCCCGAACCGGAGGTTAAGCCCGGATGGAAGCTCGTCCAAGAGCTGGGAAATTACCGGATATATCTTAACGAGCAAGCATACTATGCCGTTTTACACACCGCGGAGGGGGAGATCCCTTGCGCTGCGAAGGGAATGTGGGGCGATTTGGAGGTCATCTGCACATCCGAAGCGCCCGGGCTGCTGGAATTGAAGGAATATTTCTACAGCGGCTGGCAGGCGGCGGTGGACGGGACGCCCGCCGCTATTGAGGAGACACAATTCCTCTCCGTCCCGATGCCCGCGGGTACGCACACCGCTTCCTTCCGCTTTCGGCCGTGGGATGTTCCCGTGGGATTTTTGATATCGGTATTTGGATGGATCGCAACCGGAGTATATATCTGGCGGGGCCGAAAAGAAACCGGACCCGAAACAATCCAAGGTGGAATATTGCCATTGGAACCCGGGGATTGGAAATTTTAATATTCACCCGCCGCCCGTGGTGCAACCGTTTTTAGAAAAATGAAAAGCGCGGCAGTAAATGAAGGAGTCGCACCCCCAGCGCCTCCAGCCAGGGACCGGCATAATAGGTCAAAAGCGCCACGGCAAAGGAAATTTCGAACGGCTTGTGCAGCGGTTCAAACTCGGCGACCCGGGTCCGCGCCCGGCGGGCGATGCGCACGATCGCCGGGATCAACAGGCAGATCAGCAGCGCCAGGGTGATCATCAGGACCCAGAAGGGGACGATCATGATCCCGATCAGCGTGATGATCGCGGACAGGATACCGACCCCCAGAAGGATGTACATCAATACCGTGGTCGGCCGGTATCCCACCAGGAGCGCCGTATGGCTCAGCCCGGCTTCCCGGTCCTTTTGAAAATCCCGCAGCTCGTTGAAGAGCTCGCCGTACATGGAAATCGAGACTGTCATGCAGAAGGGGAAGGGCCACCACCAGTACATCGCCGGCGAGAAGGTATGGAGGGCGGCGAGAAACTGGCACCCGGCGAGCATCATCCCGTGGGAAAGAAAATCCACAATCGGAAAATTCTTAAGCCGGATTCGCTTCCAGGAATATAAATATCCCAGAAGCAACCCGGTCCATCCCCAAATGGACGGCCCAACTCCCAGCAACAGGTATAGGAAACCGGAGAGCAGCGCCACCAGAATGGAAACCCACCATCCGCTGCGGGACGAGAGCATGCCGGATGCAATCGGATTCCGCACCGCCTTTTGCGGGCAAAGCGCGTCGTCTGGCGCATCCTCCACATCGTTAATCATGAATATGAAAGCCACCGCCAGCCAGTTGGCGATCAGCACCGTAATCATGCGGATGCCGAACACTCCGCCGGAGGAGGCGACGCCGAGCAGCGTGGTGATCAATACGAACCAGAGGAATTCGCGGTACCGGCTGAGTTGAATCGTGCCGTCGATTCGCCTTTTAATAATCATGGTTTTCCCATAGGATTTGTAGATTTGTATTCGCACCGGATGGCATAATTTTAAATGATAAAAGCCGATCCGGAT
>JBAVFZ010000097.1:0-3120 GCA_049684495.1 Anaerolineales bacterium
CGTGTAATCCGTGTACGCTTTTCCCGGCCTGAGCAGATACAATAAAAGAATACCTTTGCGTCCCTTGCCTCCCTGGCCCGGGACGACCAGGTCGAGCTTTGCGTTAAGCATTTGGTTCATCAGCAGAATCCGCATACAATAATAAAAAATCCGCAGCCTTTCGATTCCCGCAAAGAGGCGCATTGAACCTCACGATATACCTGGCCGACCGGTATCACGCGAACATCCGCCAATCCGGCGGCGGGGACGTTGCCTTCTGGAAGGAAATGGAATTCGTCCAGTGGTACATGATCCGGGTGCTGTCCGAATTCTATGAATCTCCCCTCCTGCTGCCGGATTCGCTGGCGGCCGTCTATTGCGATACGGACTTCCTTTCGCGTTATCTGCCGGATGATGCGGCGGAGATGCGGGATCTCCAGGAGTGCCTTGCGGATTTCCGGAGGCGGCAAAGGAGCCGCCGGATCGCTCCGTATGCGTTGATGACAGACAGGGATTTGGAATTGGAAATGCGGAAGGAACAACGGGAATCCCGGACGCTGTTGGGAGAAATCAATTCCGGAATAATCCAGCGGCCGGTGATTTTGGATCAGGCGCAAAAAAGAGAATCGGCTAAATACATCCGGGCGGTGTTCCCGGAATGCCGGGTGGATTTCAAAGGCTTCGGCCGTTTCCTGGGGTACAGCGATCTGAACCAGATTTTATTCTGGACGCCGCTGCTGGTGTTGAGGTACTTCTACGGTAAATATATCCCGAAGGGAGAAAAGATACTTTCGATCCTGACGGCGATTTCATACCAGGCCGGGTTGCTGCACGCCGAGCGCGCGATTGCCGGCGATAATCATCGTGAATTGGCCTCGGAAGGAATACGCGCGTTGATGGAGAAATATTCGGCGGCCTGAAACGGGCGCGTTAATTTCCATTGCCGGACCGTCCCCGTTCGGATCCCAACCTTCCGCCCCCATCCAGCCGGAACACATCGCGGGAAGCGATGACTCCCTCCCTCCTTCCCGAGTAACGGGAATGAGGGCGCCATTGTTGGACTTCCGCAGGAATATCCTTTATCATCTTCGATGCCGGTCCAGGAGAACCATGATATGGAGAAATCCGCCTCCGGTCCCGCCTATCGCATTCAGACCGCCCGTCTTGTCGTCCGCTGCTGGGACCCGAAGGACGCGCCGCTGCTGAAGCAAGCCGTCGACGACAATATCGATCATCTCCTTCCCTGGATGAGCTGGGTGCGGCAGGAGCCTGAAACCCTGCAGGCCAAGGTCGAACGGCTGCGGATATCCCGCGGCAAGTTCGACCTCGGACAGGATTTCGGATATGGCGTTTTTTCTCCCGATGAATCCTCCGTCCTCGGCGCCGCCGGATTGCATATGCGGCTCGGCGAAGGGGCGCGGGAAATCGGATACTGGATCCACCGCGGCCATCTCAACCGCGGATTGGCTACCGAAGTTTCGGCGGCGCTGGTAAAGGTGGCGTTCGAGGTGGACGGCGTCGACCGCGTGGAAATCCATTGCGATCCGAAGAACGCGCGCTCCGCGGCGGTTCCCCGCAAACTCGGCTTTACCCTGGAAGCGACGCTGCGCCGGCGGCTGCCCGTCGGCGAAGGGAACCTGCGGGATACGATGATCTGGTCTCTTTTTAAAGCGGATTATTCCGCCAGCCCGAGCGCCGGCGCCGTGATCCAGGCGTGGGATGCCGCCGGCCGCCGGATTCTGTGATTGAGGCCGCCCATGCGCAGCGAACGTGAAATGTTCGACCTCATTCTGAACACCGCCCGAGCGGATGCGCGCATCCGGGCTGTCGTACTTAACGGTTCGCGCGCCGATCCCGGCGCCGCGCGCGATATCTTCCAAGATTACGACATCGTTTATTTCGTCACCGATGTGGCGTCCTTCCGGCGGGTTCCGGGATGGATCGATGGGTTCGGGGAACGGATGATCCTGCAGACTCCGGATGATATGGGAGGCTCGCCGCCCCGCGGCGACGGCGGATATGCCTACCTCATGCAATTTGTGGACGGCAACCGGATCGATCTGACCCTGATTCCGGTGGATAAAATCGGCGCGAGGGAACGGGACAGCCTGAGCGTGCTGCTTCTGGATAAAGACGGGATCGTTGAGCCGTTTCCTCCTCCCAGCGCCGCCGGTTATGCGCCCGGGCCGCCCGCGGCCAGAGAATTCGCCGACTGCTGCAACGAATTTTGGTGGTGCTGCCCCTACGTGGCCAAGGGATTGTGGCGGAAAGAATACCCCTACGCCCGGTACATGCTCGATACGGCCGTCCGCGGGCAGCTGATGAAAATGCTCGAGTGGCATGTGGGCGTGAAGACCGGGTTTGACTCCGGGGCGGGAAAATTGGGAAAGCATCTCGAAACATATCTCGAACCGGAACTCTGGAATATGCTGCTCCGGACGTACGCCGACGCCCGGACGGCGAATACGTGGGATGCGCTCGAAGCAATGGCCGGCTTGTTCCGGATCGCGGCCGGGAAGGTGGCGGAGCATTTTGGGTTTGTGTATCCGCAGGCGGATGACGATCGGGTGAGCGCCCACCTGAGCCATGTAAGGCTGCTGCCGGCGGACGCAAAGGATATGTATTGATCCGCAAACCCCGGTTGCACCGGGCCGGTTGAGGTGAATTTCCGCAAGGGAACTTGCATCGGATTTTATGGGAGATATGTGATGACGATCCAACAAGCGGTTTTCAACGGCATCCGGACGATGAACAAATATGCGACGAACAAACTCCTGATCCATATTTCCGGAAAACGGTTCGGCCATTTTGCCGTCCTGACCCATGCCGGCCGGAAATCCGGGAAGCTCTACCGGATACCCATTATCGCCGAACCGCTGCAGAACGGCTTCGTCATCGCCCTCACGTACGGCACGAAGACGGATTGGTGCGCCAACGTGATCGCCAAGGGCGGCTGCTCGCTGCTGTGGAAGAACGCCGAGTACTCCCTCCGTAGCCCGGAATTCATCGATAAGGAAACCGGGTTAAAGGCGTTTCCGGCTTTCATCCGGTTGGGATTGCGCCTTGCGGGCGTTAAATATTTTCTGAAATTAATCCAATGACGTGAATCCGGCTTATTTGGTGTACGGATCCGGCGTGGCA
>JBAVFZ010000098.1:0-1845 GCA_049684495.1 Anaerolineales bacterium
TATCTTCCTTCTGTCGCAATCACGCGACAAATAAATAGCGGCCCGGAAGGGCCGTAAAAAAATCTCTCCCACGGATTACACGGATCAGAGGCGGATTACACGGATTTTAAAATTATTTTCAAATGGGTATCCGTGCAATCCGGGTTTATTCCGTGTAATCCGTGGTAAAGAAAGCCATCACTTTCCTGCTTGTTTTAATCGAAGCGTAAAACACGATCCTTTGCCAACTTCGCTCTCCACCGCGACGGAGCCGCTCATTGCCTCGATGAAATCCTTGACCAGCGCCAGGCCCAACCCCGAGCCCCGGATCTTCGCCGGCCCCTTTGCCTGGTAATAGCGGTCCCAGATATACGGCAGATCCTTTGGCGCGATTCCTTCGCCGGTGTCGCGCACGTCGATCCTTACCGCATCCGCTTCGAAGGATACGGCCACCATCACAACACCTCCCGGCGGCGTGTGCCGCACGCCGTTGTGGATCAGATTGGTCAGCGATTGCTCGAGGCGCATCCGATCGGCAAGCGCCTGCGGGATCCCCGCGGTGATCTCGGCCGTCACTTGCACGCGGCCGGGCTGCCACGCCAGCGGCGCCATCGCCGCCACCCGCTCGCGGACGATCGCTCCCACATCCACCGGCTGCAGGTCCAGCGTCAGTTTGTTCACCTCCGCCTGGGAAAGCGTGAACAGTTCTTCGATCAAGCTCTGCAAGCGGATCACTTCCCGGTCGAGGATGGTGAGTTCCTCCGCGAGCGAGGAGACGCTGCGCTTGCGGCGGGCGGATTCCAGGTGCGCCCGGATGGTCGCCACCGGCGTGCGCAGTTCGTGCGATACCCCGGCGATGAGCTCCCGCCGGGATTGCAGCAGGCCGGCCACCCGGTCGCGCTCGGTCTGCACCTCGTGCACGGTCCGGCCCAGGTCGGAGGCCATGGCGTTGAAATCGGATTGCAGCCGCGCGACTTCGTCCTCGCCTTTCACCGGCACCTGGATGGAATAATTTCCGCCGCGCATCGCGCCCGCCGCGTCGGCCAGCTCGCGGATGCGACGGGTGTTCGAGCGCGCGACCAGGTAGGAAAACAACATCGCCGCCGGCAGGATGACCAGCATCGAAACCAGGAGAAGCAGCGCGATGGCGCCCAGAATGGGCAGGATCACGAGGGTAACTCGGGAGAATGCCGCGGAGAAAGCATTCATCGGGTATCCCGGAGCCGAGGGAGCTTCCGACATCCATCCGAAGGGAATGATCAGCAGACTGCTGAACAGCGCGATCCCGATAATTACGGTGGAAAGAATCGCATTCGTCAGGGAAAGCACCATCGAACGGCGCTGGATCCGACTCCAGGCATAGATCAGCGAAAATGCCAGGCGGAGCAAACCGAACAGGACCGCCAAGACGATGGAAACAACCAGTAATACCTGCGGCCCTTCGCTCGTCCATGTATCCGCAGCAAGCGGAATGCGGACCAGGATCATCGCCGCGGAAAGCGCAATCGAAAGCAGCACTCCGCCCGCGAGCGCATAGCCGATTTCCCGTTCCAGCCTCTTCCGCCAGGATCCGGATGAAAGCCGCAGGCGCAGGGCGCACCACAACGCGAATACGCCGGAGAGAATCACCAGCCCCAGATTCTGAATCTGAAGCGGATCGAAGCTGAGGACGGCCAGCGTGATGATGAAGGTCCCTGCCATTCCCTCGAGCGCCGCGCGCCAAAATCCCGTCCGGAAAAATATCCACAGACGCGGCTGGGCATCGCGGGCTTCGGTGGCGGGATCCCGGCGTTTTTCGGCGTTATCGAGGAGGAGCCCCATCCACCCCGATCCGCGGGCGAGGATAAACGCGACCGTGATGAACAG
>JBAVFZ010000099.1:0-7369 GCA_049684495.1 Anaerolineales bacterium
TCCTTCTTCCCTTAAGGGAAGGGGGGCCTGGAAGCCGAGTGAAACGAGGATTCCAGGCGGGGATGGAGGGCTGGGTCAGAGTACAGGACTTCACTCGTATCTCAGCGATTCCAGCGGATCGACCTGCATCGCCTGCCAGGCCGGCAGGAGCGAGGCGATCACGCCGACCCCGACCGCCGTGACCATGGTCTCCCACCACACCTGCAGAACGCCCGGAACGCTGGAAAGGTATTCACTCATGCCATACTTCACAAAAAACAAGGCAATCGGCAGGGCAACCATCGTCCCGAGCAGACTGAGGGCGATCGATTGGCCGGCGACCATTCCGAAGATCCGCCAGCGCCGGGCGCCCACCGCCCGCAGTGTGCCGATTTCCCGCCGCGCCTCCATCACCGAAACCACCACCACGATCGTCACCACCAGCACAGCCACGATGATGATCGACTTTTCGATCACCCCCATGAACGCGCCCATCGCCGCCAGGATGGTCGAGGCGCTGCGCAGCATGTCGTCCTGGGTGGAAACCGAGAGGCCGCCGAAGCGTTCGAGGATTCCGGCCTTGATCGACTCCACCTCCGCCGTGCTCCGCGCGGTGAGGATCACCGCGGAAACCATGCCCACGCGGTCGAAGGCGGATTGCGCCGTCGGGAGCGGCATGATGACGGCGTTCGCAAACATTTGCGGCGCTTCGCCGAGAATTCCAACCACGGTCAGCGTGCGTCCGCCGACGGATACGGCCGAGCCGACGGTCACCGGCGTCCCGCCGGATTCTTTTTGATAGTATTCCGCGGCGCCCTGGCCCAGGATGGCCTCCCCGGGATCCTTCAACTCCAGCCTGCCCGATTCGGCTTTCAATCCCCCCAGGTAAGCCGCCTCATGTCCGGGTTCGATCCCGACCGCGACCACCGCCGGCGGGATGTACGGCAGGACCGCCCGGACGATCGGGACGAAGAGGACGGCCGAACTGGTTTCTCGGTCGATCCCGTCGATCGACAGGATCCCATCGGCGGTCTCCCCGGTCAGGCTGCTGGTGGATTTCGTCACATCCGGGTTCCCCCCCGATTCCACCTGCTGCTGCACGACGATCTTGCCGGCGAAGGCATTGACCTGTCCTTCGATTTCGCCGGTATAGGTTCCCATCACTCCGCGGACCATCAGGTAAAGCTGCACGGCCGAAGCCACTCCGAGGATGGTCAGGAGCGAGCGCAGTTTGCGCCTCCAAATGTTCTTCCAAGCCAGATCTAAAAGCATCGTTTCCTCCAGCCGCCGGACCGTTCCGGGGCGTTTCTCATTCCATTTGCATCGAAGTAAGCGGATCCACCCGCATCGCCTGCCAGGCCGGAAGGATCGAAGCCGCCAGCCCGATCAGCACGCACAAGCCGATGGAAGACAGCCACAGCCGGATGATCTCGGCCGGGTCGACGAACAATCCGAAGTTGACGATGGCGTTGAACAGGATCGACAGCGGCAGCGACATCAGCCCTCCGCCGACCGTAAGGATCAGCGACTCGCCGAGCACCATTCCGAAGATCCGGCGCTTGCGCGAGCCCATCGCCCGCAGGGTGCCGATATCCCGGCGCTGTTCCATGACCGCAATCAGCACGACAACCATCACCACCATCACCGTCGTGAGGATCGTCGAGGAGTTGATCAGCCGGAAGAACGCCCGCTGCATCGACATCATCTCGACCGCGTTGCGGGCGACGTCCGCCTGGTTGGAGGCCTCGAGGTTCGGGTAGGCATTGCGGATGGCGGTTTGGATCCCCTCGACCGCATCGACCCGGAAAGGGGTGAGAATCACCGCCGAAACGGTATCGGGGCGGTTGAACAGTTCCTGGGCGGTGGCGAGCGGCATGATCACCGTCCCGTCGTAGAGGGTGGATGCGCTCGCGAGCACGCCGAGGACGGTGAATTCCTGATCCAGCACACGGACGGTATCCCCGGGCCGGGCGGGCGCTTCACTTCCCTCCGGGCGGTAATGACCGGCGGCGTTCGAGCCCAGGATCACGCCCCGCGAATCCTTCAAAGTGAGGCCGCCGGATTCGAGTTCCAGGCTGCCGAGGAAAGCTGTTTCATGCCCCGGCTCCAGACCGACGATGTAATAAGAGGGCGGCATGTTCGGCCGGACGTCCGTGAGCAGCGGGATGAACAGGACCGCCGAACTTCTCTCGCGGTTGATCCCATCCAGGGCGAGAATGGAATCCGCGGTCGCCGCGGCGATGGAGCTGTTCATCGAGGGGAAATCCTCACCGGCGCCGACGGCCTGCATCGGCCGCTGGACGAACACCTTGCCGGCGAACACGGCGACCTGCTGCTGGATGTCCCAATCGTAAAAAGACACGATGGCGGTTATCATCAGGTACAGTTGGATGGCGGTCGCCACGCCGAGCACGGTCAACAGCGTGCGCAGCTTCCTCCGCCAAAGGGTCTTGATGGCTATATCGAGAAGCATGGGTTAATCCTTTCGGGTTCCGTCGCGTGAAAAAGTCAGCTCGCCGCGCTCGATGCGTTCCTCGCACAGATCCAGCCAGCGCAGGTCGGCCTGCAGGTGGAGGATCGCCCCCTCCACCATCAATTCGATGTTGGGGTCGCCGGCGCGGCCGGCAAGCGCGGTCAGGTCGCGGAGCTGGGTGAGATACGCCTGGCGCTGGCGGTCGATGATCCGCACCGGATCGGATTCCCCCGCCAGCCTCCCGACGATCAGTTTGATAAAAAACTCGTCGCGCAATTGGCGGGGCTTTATCACCGGCGCTTCGAACCAGGCGGCAAGCTCGCGCCGGCCGGCCGGCGTGAGCCGGTATGTTTTTTTCCCGCGGCCGTCCTGATCCTCCGACACCACCAGGACAAGCTTGTCGCGCTCAAGGCGCGCCAGCGTGGTGTAGATCTGTCCGAAATTAATCTCCCAATGGCCGCCCAGCGCCTGCTCGAGTTCGTTCTTCAGGTCGTACCCGTGTTTCGGATCGCGCGCGAGAAGCCCCAACAGGGCGAATTTCAGCATACCCGGTCCTTTGCCGCCTCGATGTGATGCACGGCACGTTCCACGCCGTTGCCTTCGGCGCGGATTTTCCGGCCAAGCTCGCCGGCCCGGTTTTGCATTTCCCGGTCGTCCAGGATTTGGCGCATTCCCGCCGCCAAACCCTCCACGGTCAACTTTGGCCGCGGGATCGGAACGGGCCCGGTGCCCAGCGCTTCCACACGCTGCGACCAATAGAACTGGTCGATGATATGCGGGATGACCAGCGCGGGCTTGCCCGACCGAAATCCGGATGCGGTGGTGCCAGCTCCTCCATGGTGGACGATTCCGGCCGCGCGCTCGAGCAGCCAGCCGTGGGGAACGGGACCGGCGTGAATCGTTCCTGAAGGCATTGCCCGGCCGCGGAGGATCCCATCCCAGCCCTGGATGACGGCGCGCACGCCGCTTCGTTCCACCGCCCGAAGCGCGATCCCGGCGGCCCGGCGGGCATTTTCACCGGATAGGCTCATCGCTCCCAGGCAGATCACCACCGGCGGCTCCCCCGAGTCTACAAATCTTTGTAGATCGTCGGGCGGCCGCCAATCCGGGTGAAGCTCCGGGAACCAGAAGCCCGTCAGCTTCACGTGCGGCGGCCATTCCGGATCGGCCGTGACTACTTGCGGACTCACCGGCAAGAGAAGCAGCTTATCGGACATGATCCCGGTCGAGACGATTCCTTCCACGAGCGGCGCCCCCACCCGTTTGCGAAAAGCGTTGATCGGCGCAATCAGCATCCGGCCGAGATGGAACCAGAGGACGTCGTTGAGCCGGCCACGGATTCCGGCGGCGGGCTTTCTATTCTTAGGAGCCCGCAACGGTTGCAGGGTGACGCTCACCCAAGGAATCCCGAGTTTTTCCGCTTCCGCCGCGCCGGCGCTGGTGTCGTTTACGACGATCAGATCGGCGCTTCGGCAGAGCGCAAACAAATCCGGATAGGCTTGTTCCACGAGTTGGGCGCCGAGTTGCATCACTCGTAAAAAACCAATCCACCAGAATTGCGAGGTCTGCTCCCATACCCGCGCCGCCATCTCCCCCAGATCCACATCCGGACCGATCGCGGCAAATTCCACCTCGTGGGATTCCACCAGCGGTTTCATGCATGGCAGGCTGGCCAGGATGGGATGGTGACCCGCTTTCTTCAATCCTTGACATAGGTTGATATACGGCTGTATATCCCCTCTTGAGCCCAAGGCCGGCACGATTATTCTCATGTATTTACTCCGAATATATACGTCCTATATATCCTAAGTATATATTAGATTGTCCGGAAGTCAAGGGTTTAGAGGCAAGTGATTTCTGAGGAAAAGGCACCTCTTCATTAAAAACAGCGACGCGCCGGATTTCGACGCGTCGCTTGGCATCAATACACCCTATCGATAAAACCGGATCCCGGGTCGTTACTTGATGATTTCGGCTTCACCCACCCCGATACTAACGTTGATCGTGATCTTGTAATCGGCGGAGGAGTATTCCGGCGAAGTGTAGTTCTGACCCCAGAAGCCGGAGCCGTTCGGAAGCGCGCAGTTGCCGACCCCGGTCGTGCATTCGATCCGATAGGCAGCCCCATTCGGGAGCTTGATCTCCGCCGCACCCGCTCCGATGCTGATTTCCACATCCACATCCGATCCCGTCGGAAGCGTCAGGAGTACATGCCCGGCGCCGAGCTTCACATTCACCGATTTCGCCTTGAGCCCCGTCAGGTCGGCGACGATATCCCCCGCCCCAAGCGATAGATCGAGGTTTAGCGGCACACGCCGGGTCAGGGCCAGATCCCAGGTATGGTCGATTTCCGTATTAAAGAGGTAGCTCCGCGGCCACCGGCTTTGGATGTCGACGGTGACGTTCGTGCCGGAAACATTATGGCTCGAGGTCGCCGCTTCATTCGGCGATTGCCGGATCGTCCCGGTAATCACGCTTTTGGAATCACCGGAGAGAGCCCGGAGGTTGATTTTTCCGGCATCCAAGGTCAGGTTGATGTCCCCGGAGGCGGCGTCGCCCAGATCGTAAGCGATCTCCTCGGACGTAAGTCTTTCACCCGTAACCACCGGCCCCGTCCCCATCAGGTAGATGCCACCCACCAGCAGCGCCAGGACGACCAGCAGCGAGGCCACCGCTCCAATAAAGGACCGGCGGGCGATAAGAATGTCCGCCCCGACGACGATGATGATCAGCGGCCAGAGCCGGAAGGCGACTTCCCAAAGGTTCCACTGGATCATGTTCAATTGCTGGAGCAGGAGGACGATCCCCAACCCGATAAGGATGAACGGGCCGACGATGCTTAATCCGCGATCGCGTGATCTCTCGTTCATGACCTCACCCTTCCTTTCGGGTGCCGCGCACGATGAGCGCCACACCCAGGACGATGATCAGGACCGGCCATAGGGTCGACCAGTTGATCCACATCGTCAGCCATCCCAGGCCGAGCATCTCCCCCAGCCGCTCGGCGAACAGGACCACGCCCAGGACGATCAACCCCGCCCCGAACCACAAACCGGCCTGCGGATGGGGAGTCTGGGCCACATTGCGGATGTCCTCGCCGACGCCCTTCATCCCCTCTCCCAGGCGGTCGCCGACGCTGCCGCCGCTCGTCTCGGCTCCCCCCTCCACCGGCAGGAGAATCCAGAGTATGAGGTAAATCAGAAATCCGAATCCCTGGGTGAACAACAGTACCAGGAAGACCAGGCGGACGATCGTCGGATCGATTCCGAGGTATTTGCCGACTCCGCCGCACACACCGCCGAGAAACCGGTCGGTCCTGCTTCGATACAATCGAGTACTCATTAGCTTCTCTCCTTGATCAACAAATTTCCACGGCGCCGACGCCGGTTTCAACTTTAATGTCGACGGAGTTTTCCGCGCGGTCGTAATCCGCGGATTGATACCCCCCGCCGTTGCGCGGGAAGCGGTTTTGATCGACATGGATGCCCGCCAGGCCGCTTTCCACCGCGATGCGGGCCGCCACGCCGTCCGGAATGCGCAGCACAACCGACGCCGCGCCGGAGGATATTTTAACTTTGGTCTTTCCGGCGCGGGCCGGAAGAGTCATTTCGGTCGAGGACGCGCCGGTTTTCAGGCGGACGTCTTCCACTTTCATCGCGCTCAAATCCACTTTGGATTCTCCGGCGCCGGTTTCCAGATCCAGCGTCATCGGAATCCCGCTGTTCATCTGGACATCCCACCGGATCGGGGTCCAGGGTCCGAAGACCCATGGGCCGCTGAAATTCATCCAGAGGTCCTCGGGCACGCGCATTTCCACATCGAGCGTGTCGCCCTGCCGGTATTCCTGATGCCGCACTCCGCCGGTGAAGGAACCCGCGGCGAGGACATCCGATCCGGCGCCGCCCCGCAGATTTAGCCGGCCGGCACCGTGACGGATGCGGACATCCGCCCGGGCGGCGCCTTGAAGCGGGATGGAAACGTTCTCCGCCGCCACCGGCTTCGGGGTTATGCGCGACCACACCAACAGCCATGCCCCGACGAAGATGAGCCCGGCCGGCCAGAGGAACGGCCAAACATTGACGGAAAGCAAGTTGCCCGCCAGGAGGGCGGCGCCCACCAGGATGATGAGCGTACCCCAGAAGATGGCTCCGTATTTCATGACGATCCTCCCGATTGTCCGCCGGAAGAGCCAATGCGCCGGATCAGCGGCTGCACCAGGACCACCAGCCCGAGCACGATGATAAGCACCGGAACGGCAAGGCCGACGTTGGTGATCCCGCCGAAGAGCGAGCCGAAGATCAGGAAGGCGACCAGGCTGAAGATGATCGGCCCCATCGCATCGGTGAGACCCTTGAGCGGGTGCCCGGACAGCAGCTCATTCAGGAAAATCCCCACCCCGACAAAACCGGGGATGAGGGTCCAGGCATACGACCAGGTGAGGAATCCTCCGCCCAGGGCGGTCTGCCAGTAGAAGATACCGCCGATACCGGCCACAATGCAGACCGGAATGATCATGCCGGTGGCTCCGGCGGCGATTCCGATGATGGCCAGGATCAACGCCACGCCGAAGAGCACCAGCGCGGGCGCATTCTCGCCCCGGAATATGTCCTTGATGCCGGGGATGATCTGCAGGACGAGAAAAATAGCGCCCAACAGAATGAGTGCCAGTCCGGTCCGTAAACTTGATTTGGTTGGGGAATTCATGAACAACCTCCTATGGGATTAATTGCCTGGAATATGATGCAAAACGAATGCTTGCGACATCCTTACAGTACCATATACGCCCGGGAAAAAGCTGTGTTTTACCGGCCTGCAACCGGTCAATTATGCGCCGAAACCCGGTCCATTCCCATCGCCGTCTGATATAAAACCGTCTGAGGTTCCGCATACTATTAACACCAAAAAGCCACTCCGGTG
>JBAVFZ010000100.1:0-6051 GCA_049684495.1 Anaerolineales bacterium
GCCGAGCAGCTCAACCGGCTGCTTACGATCGGGCCCTCCTGCCCGAACGACGTGGCCGACGCGCTGGCCATCCCCTACGTGGAAAGCATCACCGCCACCGACGACGTCACCCTGGTCTTCAAGCTGAAGAGCGCGGTCGCCTTTTTCCCGCAAATCCTGGCCACCGCCCCCTATACGCCTGCCCATCCGAGCACCTTCCCGACCACCGAGTGCGTGCTGTTCCCGGCCGCCCCGATCTACGGAGTGGGCCCCTGGTACGTCAGCCAGTACACTCAGAATGAGCAGCTGGTGCTCATGCCCAACCCCTACTACAAGGGCGACCTGAAGCCGCAGTCGGCGCAGATCATCATCCGCTACTTCTCGGATCCGCAGACCCTGGCGCTGGCCGTCCAGAACGGCGAGATCGACATCGCCTGGCGCTACCTGGGTCCGCAGTTGGTCTCCCAGTTGCAGGGCGTCAAAGACGTGACGGTCGGAGCCATCGACGGCGGAGCCATCCGCTACCTGATCATCAACCACACCATGGCCCCGATGGACGACCCGAACGTGGTAAAGGCGCTCGCCTCGGTTATCGACCGCAACGAGATCTCCGACACGGTCTACGCCGGCACGGCCTCGCCGCTCTACTCGCAGAATCCGCCCGGGTTCCTCGGCGCGAACGAAGCCTTCGACACCATGTACAAGGCTCCCAACATCGACGCCGCGAAATCCTTCCTGGCCGCTTCCGGGTACGACGAAAACAACAAATGCGTTCTGGATCTGTGGTACCCGCCCGAGCACTACGGCGCGGAGACCGCCGCGTGGATGGAAGTGATCAAGAAGCAGCTGGATGCCACCGGGGTCTTCCAGGTCAACCTGCATGCCCAGGAATGGGCCACCTACGTGACGGCCCTGACCGGCGGTGAATCCTACGCGGCCGGCGTGCTCGGTTGGTTCTTCGATTATCCCGATCCCTCCAACTACCTGGATCCCTTTGTGTTCAACGGCGGGATGGGCACGAACGTCTCCCTGGCCGCGGAGGGCAGCACCTTCGGCAACCCGATCAACGAAAAGGCCACGCAACTGGTCGACCTGCTCTCGAAGGCCGACACGGAGACCGACCTGGCCAAACGCAAAGCCCTCTACGAGCAGTCGCAGGAGGTTTATGCCGACCTGGTCGTGACCCTGCCGCTCTTCTTCCTGACGGAGCATGTCATCTACCGGCCCAACATCAAGGGCTCGACCAAGTACGGATCTCCCGCGACCCTCAACATCGGCGGGAACGTCGAATTCTGCTATTCGCTGCTGACCAAATCCTAGCCACGGAAAGCGGGGGGCGGGGTGATCCCCGCCCCCCGCTTTTTGTATCGGGAACCCATGACACCCATCGGCATCATCTTCCTGGCCATCGGCATTCCCGGCCTGGTGTTGCTTGCGTACATCATGATTCGGGGATCTGCGGGCATGCGGCGCTACATCCTCACCCGCATCGGCTTGACCCTGCCGATGGTCTTCATCCTCGCCACGCTGGTCTTCTTCATCATGCATATCCTCCCGGGCGACCCGGTGAAATCCGCCCTGGGCCCCAAAGGGACTCCCGCGCAGATCGAGCACATGCGCGAGACGCTGGGTTTGAACCAGCCCCTGATCGTGCAATACGGGGTGTTCCTGAAGAACATCCTCACGCTCAACTTCGGCACTTCGATGGTGGGCGGGCACCGCCCGGTCATCGACGAGATGAGCGAGCGTTTTCCGGCGACCCTTGAACTGATTATTCCCTCCGCCCTCCTGGCTCTCCTGATCGGAGTGCTGGGGGGGACCTTCGCCGCGTCCCGGCGCAAGAGCGCGAGCGATTATTCGCTGCGCATCTATTCGGTGATCATCTATTCCCTGCCCATTTTCTGGTTCGGGTTGATGCTGCAGCTCCTCTTCGGCCTTAAGTTAAATTGGCTGCCGATCTCCGGACGGATCGATCCGGTCCTCGGCGCCAACCTGCAGCGCGTCACCAATCTCTACTCCGTCGACGCCCTGATCAGCGGCAATTGGGAGGCCCTGGGCTCGGTGCTCATACACCTGGTGCTGCCCACCGCCACGCTGGGGCTCATCCTTTCGGGCGTGTTCGTGCGCATGACCCGCATCAACGTGATCGAAACCCTGCAGGCGGATTACATCGCGGCGGCCCGGGCGCGCGGGATCCGCGAGCGCGCGGTCGTCTACGGGCACGCGCTGAAGAACGCGATGATCCCGGTCATCACGCTGATCGGCCTGCAGGTGGCGATCCTCCTGGCCGGGGCGGTGCTCACCGAGACCATCTTCTCCTGGCCCGGCATGGGCGGGTATCTCGTGCAGCGCATCTCGGCCCGCGATTACACGGCCGTGCAGAGCGTCATCACCATGTTCGCGCTGATGGTCGCCGTCATCAGCCTGACGGTCGACATCATCTATTCGCTGCTCGATCCGCGGGTGAGGTACTAAGCATGGCCTCCCGGAATGAGATCAAACCCGACGTGGAAAAAGAGAACTGGCAGGAGGATCTGCAGAAGGTCGGATTCGTGCGCCGGCTGTTCCAGGCGCGCCAATGGTACGGCGCCGACTGGTGGTTCGTAACGATCTCCGCCTTGATGGTTCTTGGATTCCTTTTCGTCGCGCTGTTCCCTCAGCTCCTGGCCCCGTATTCCTTCGACGATATCGTCGGAACCAGTTTCCTGGCGCCCGGCGAGTACCCGGAACTGCCGGTGCTGATCACCCGCGCCGATTCGCCGGCCGAATCCCTGCGCGACCTGGCCGTGCCGGAGGATGCCGCCAACTCCCCGATCGGCGTCATCCAGGGATCGCCCTCGGCGGTGGCGGTCAACGAGCAATCCAAACTTATCGACGCGGAGCTGGTAAGCGGGAAATCCGGTTTGCGCCTGCGCCCACGCATCACCCGTTTCGTCACCGCCAAGGAACTTTTCGATGCGATCGAAACGGGGGCGGTGAAGGCGGGAGTCGCCAATCTCAACGATTTTAAAACGCTGGCCGCGGATTATCCGAACCTGCGCAGCGGGGCTTCGATCAGCGGGGAAACCGCGTCCGCGGGCGGCTTCGCCCTCGGCACCAACGAGATCGGGCAGGACGTCCTCAGCCGCCTGATCTGGGGCACGCGGGTCGCGATCCTGGTCGGGTTCAGCTCCTCGATCCTTTCGCTCCTATTCGGCGTGCCGCTGGGTTTGCTCGCCGGCTACTGGGGCGGTTCGTTCGACCGCCTCCTCAGCCTGATCATGGAC
The DNA here is from genome assembly GCA_049684495.1 of Anaerolineales bacterium. Taxonomy (GTDB): domain Bacteria; phylum Chloroflexota; class Anaerolineae; order Anaerolineales; family RBG-16-64-43; genus JAFGKK01. Next base: position 3,246 of record JBAVFZ010000100.1, read on the forward strand.
AGCCTCTACGCCTTCCCCGGCCTGATCCTCGCGATCTCCATCACCGCGGTCCTGGGCCCCAGCATCTACAACGTCATCACCGCCATCTCGGTGCTTTATATTCCGACGTACTACCGGATCGTGCGCGGCCAGACTCTCCAGGTCAAGGAAGAGGTATACATCGAGGCCGCCCGCAGCATCGGCGCCCGGCGGTGGGAGATCCTCTCGCGGTATGTCTTCCCCAACGTCATCCCGTCGGTCGCGATCATCTTTTCGGTCAACGTCGCCGACGCGATCCTCACCGGCGCCGGGCTTTCCTTCCTCGGCCTGGGCATGCCGCCGACGATCGCCGACTGGGGGATCGACCTGGCCCGCGGCCAGCGCTACATCCAGACCTCCTGGTGGCTGATCACCTTCCCTGGGGTAGCGATCATGGTGATCGTATTGGCCTTCACGATGATGGGGGAGGGGCTGATGGAGATCCTCAACCCCAAGCTGAGGGAGCGTTGATGCCCGCCGAGCCGCTGTTTTCCGTCCGCAATTTCAGCGTCGAGTATCACACCCGCGGCGGCGACGTGCGCGCCGTCGATTCGGTCGACCTGGACATCCGCCGCGGGGAGATCCTGGGGCTGGTGGGCGAATCCGCCTGCGGCAAATCCACGCTCGGCAAGGGCCTGATGCGCCTGCACCGCGTCCCCGCCCGCATCACCGGCGGGCAGCTGCTCTTTGACGGACGCGACCTGATGACCCTCTCCGAAGAGCAAATGCGAAAGGTGCGCGGCGGCGAGATCGGCATGGTCTTCCAGGACCCGATGACCTCCCTCGACCCGGTCCAGCGGATCATCGAGCACCTGACCGAAACCATCCATACCCACGAACCCGCAACCACCGAAGAACAGGCGCGCAAGCGCGCGGGGGAACTTGCGGAAAAGCTCGGCATCCGGGCCGAGCGGTTGCCGGAGTACCCGCATCAGATGTCCGGCGGCATGCGCCAGCGGGTGATGATCTCGCTGGCCCTGGCGCTGCGCGCCAAGCTCGTCATCGCCGACGAGCCCACCACTTCGCTGGATGTGATCGTGGAGGCAAAGTTCCTCGACCTCCTGCGCGACCTGCGCCGGGAGTTCGGCCTGACCATCCTGCTCATCACCCACAACATCGGCGTGGTGGCGGAAGTATCGGATAGGGTGGCGGTCATGTACGCCGCGCGGCTGGTGGAGATCGGCGACGTGCGAAAAATATTTGCCGACCCGAAGCATCCCTACACGCGCGGTTTGCTGCGTTCCGTCCCCAACATCGCTCTCGACGGCGCCGAGCTGTATAAGATGCAAGGCGCTCCGCCGAGCCTCCTGCATCCGCCCGCGGGCTGCCGTTTTCACCCGCGCTGCCCGTCCGTGATGGAGATCTGCAAGCGGGAAAATCCGCCGATGGAAGAAGTGGATGAGGACCAGCAGGCCGCCTGCTGGCTGTATTCCAAAAAGGGGGGAGCATGACTCCGTCCGCCCTGATTTCCACCTCCACGGAACTGGTCCGGCTGGAGCACGTCACCAAGCATTTTCCGGTGCAGAGCGGATTCCTGGCGATGCTGCTCAACCGCGGCCATATCCCGGCCGTGCGCGCCGTGGACGACATCTCCTTCAACATCCACAAGGGCGAAGTATTCGGCCTGGCCGGCGAAAGCGGCTCGGGAAAATCGACCGTGGGGAGGCTCGTCCTGCGCCTGCTCGAACCCACCTCCGGCCGCGTCTTCTTCGACGACATCGACCTGGTCGGGCTGAAAACCGAGGAGATGCGGCGCATGCGCTCGCGCATGCAGCTGGTCTTCCAGGATCCGCTGGCGTCCCTCAACCCGCGCATGACCATCGGCCAGGCCATCCTTCATCCGGTCACCATCCATTTGGGGAACCTGCCCCGTGCCGAACAGCGCCGGCGGGTGCTTAACATTCTGACGGCGGTAGGCATGAACCCGCCCGAATGCTTCTATGACCTGTTCCCGCACCAGATCTCCGGCGGGCAGCGCCAGCGGATCGTGCTGGCGCGGGCCCTCGTGACCAATCCGGAACTCATCGTGGCCGACGAACCGATCGCCATGGCGGACGTTTCCGTGCGCGCCTTGCTGCTCGATCTGATGATGAACCTGAAAAAGGAATTCGACCTGACCTACCTGTTCATCACGCACGATCTGGCCACCGCCAAATACGTCTGCGACCGGATTGCCATCCTGTACCTGGGCAAGCTATGCGAGCTTGGGCCCATCCACGATGTCTATGATCACGTGCTCCATCCCTATACGCAGGCGCTCTTAAAGGCCGTTCCCGTCCCCGATCCGCTGCGCCGCCGCAGCGAACCCATGCCCGCCGGCGAGATTCCCAGCGCCATCAACCCCCCGGGCGGCTGCCGTTTTCACCCGCGCTGCCCCCTGGCCATCGATAAATGCTCACTGGAGGCGCCGCCCCTCCTGGAACTCCGCCCGGGCCATCAAGTGGCCTGTTGGATGGCGAAGTAACAAGCTTGCCCCGCGGGAGTGCACAAGTTCGGGTTGATCTTGGAACGTGTGCGGTTACGGAGCGGGGCCGGCCAAGCAGCCTTCGCTCTCGAATTCTTTGCATCGGGCCCTCAACAAGCCCATTAAGCCGACTTGGCCCTCGGCTTTGAGTCTTCGAAAGATCGTACTTCGAATCTGTTACGTGTAAAATGAACCCGGTCAAGAACGGTCGTCCAAGCGGCTTGCGCGCCGCCGGTTGGGTGGTTCTTGAGCAAAAAAACGAATTGGGGAAAATCGATGTATATTAAGGAACAAGGTAGATCGGACAATCCCTCGATCGTCTTT
>JBAVFZ010000101.1:0-2036 GCA_049684495.1 Anaerolineales bacterium
ATATTAATGGGTATGAATTAACCAAGCTCCTGCGCCGTGAACCGCAATTTGCCCATACCCCGATCATGGTTTTGACTTCTCAGACCGGTTTGCAGAATAAACTCAATTCCTTCGAGGCCGGAGCGGACGATCACCTGACGAAACCGTTCGAACCGGCGGAATTGGTCGCGCGCCTGGCCGCCCTGTTGCGGCGTTCGGAAATCTCGCAAGCGCCTTTGCCAACCACGCCGACCCGCGACCCGGCGCGTCTGATCGCGGTTCACAGCCTGCGGGGCGGGACGGGTTGTTCCAGCCTGACGGTCAACTTGGGAGTGGGGCTCGTGTCGTTGTGGAAGGAACCTGCGATCTTGCTTGACCTGACGATGGTGGCCGGTCAGGTGGCATTAATGCTAAACGCCACACTCCGGCGAACCTGGGCGGATATCGCCAAATTTAATCCCGCCGAACTGGAATTCGAAATGCTGCAATCCATCATCGCAAAGCATGAAAGCGGGGTGGCTTTCATCGCCGCACCGACGTATCCTACGGATGCGGAAACCATCAGCGCCGATGTTCTGGACGTATCCTTGCGGTTATTAAAAAATCAGTACGCGTATATGGTGGCCGATTTACCGCATGATTTCAACGATATTGTGGTTCACACATTGGATGCTGCGGATGTGATCTTGATGCTTGCCACGCCGGATGTAGCTTCCGTCCGGGCCGTTGCGGCGGCCATGGACACCTATAAAAAATTAAATTATCCCCCTGAGAAGATCAAGCTGATTCTGAATGCCACCTTTCCGAAACACGGCTTGCCGAAGGATAAGATCGAGAGCGCCCTGGGCATCCCGGTCATGATGACAATCCCCTATACAGCCGATGCTTTTGTCGAAGCAATCAATTACGGATTGCCGTTGATCTCTTCAAAACCGGATGAGCCGGTTGCGGGTTTCTTGGAGGATCTTGCTTTCTCCTTGAGTAAAGAATCCCATAAAAAATCCCGCCCCGAAACCCCGACTGAAGTCTGGAAGCATGTCTATAAGCGATATTTAGAGAAAAAAAAATAGACATAAATACTTATCCTTTGTTTTTTAGACTAATTTACCGAGAACGTAGATTCTTATCGACACTCCACCAATAATAGTTGGCATGGCGTGTCATGATGCTCATACCGGCGCGGCCTTTTGGGTCAATATTAAAAATTGAGGAGAAGGCCCCTCGAACGAATCGGGAATTCTCTTTGGTCTGAAAGGGTAGAAGCCCAATAAAATATTTTGGGTTAGAATCGGGCTTATGGGAGAATTCGCCAAAACCAATATTCCGCGCTGGCTGGAATGGGCGCGGGAGATCCAAGCCCTAGCCCAGACCGGGTTGCATTATGCGCCGGATGATTACCATCGCGACCGGTACCGCCGGCTGCTCGATATCGCGGCCGAGATCGTCGCGGAGCATTCCGGGTTGCCGGCGGACGGATTGGTGCGTGTTTTCCTTGCCGCGCGGGGATATGCCACGCCGAAGGTCGACGTGCGCGGCGCCGTTTTCCGCGACGGCAAGCTGCTTTTGGTGCGCGAGCGGGCCGATGGCGGGTGGAGCATGCCCGGCGGCTGGGCGGATGTCGGCGACGCCCCGTCGGCGATGGTCGAACGCGAAGTTCTCGAAGAGAGCGGATTGCGGGTCCGTGCGGCGCGGATCATCGGCGTCTTCGACGCCAACCGCGAAGGCGCGGAGTTGGAAGTCATGCACGCCTACAAGCTGGTGTTTCTATGCGAGGATCTGGGTGGTGAGCCGCGCCCGAGCAATGAAACCAGCGACGCGCGATTCTTCGGGCTAGACGAAATTCCGGGTCTTTCCAGCGCGCGAACGTCGATCCGCAATATCCGGGTGGCATTCGCCCACCGGGACGATCCTTCGCTTCAGGCGGTAATTGATTGACCCCCTCCTCTGTCCTCCCCCGTTAGCGTTTTCGAGAAAAGGCTTTTTCCCCGATGAATTACTCCTCGGCCGAAAACGCTAACGGGGGAGGGATGGGAGGGGGAGGACCAAGGAGGGGGAAG
>JBAVFZ010000102.1:0-14531 GCA_049684495.1 Anaerolineales bacterium
CGGGAGGAGGGGTCAGGGGAGGTGGGATGGGATGGTAAACGGAACGCATCCGTACCGGAGAGGAATGGGAAGAAGCAGAGGTAACGGGTGGGTGGCAAGAAAAGGTTCGACCGGCATGGAAGGGGGATGGAGCGGAGCATGAATAGTACCGGATCACATATATGAAAAAGGCGGAAAAGGGGATCTTGCAGGCGCGTAATGCGGTGGTTCGATAAGTACCGGCAGGAGCGCACCTTCCAGGTGCGGCATTCTAAAGCCACCGCCTTTGGCGGTGGTAATTTACTATGAATTCCTTTGCGTGCATTGCGCCCCCCGACCCCCAAGGGCGGGCTTTACGGTGAGATTTCAAGATCGTCATCCCGGCGAGTTTTTGGCCGGGATCCATTTTTTTATTGGCTATGTGAATGGATGTCGGCCAAGTACACCCCCCGCTTCCCATTCATCCCGGCTCATGAACCAGAAGCGAGCCGGGATGCTTCACGCGGGCAGGCGTCGGCATGACGAACCTATTCCAGTTCCCTCAACACGCAATCCGTCATCGCCTTCGTACTCAGCGGTTTGCCCGACGGATAAAGGTCCGCGGTCCGGTTGCCGGCTTCCAGCACCTCGTCCACCGCCCGTTCGATCGCGTCGGCTTCCTTCCCCCAGCTCAACGAATACCGGAACAGCATCGCGCCGCTCAGGATCGCCGCGATCGGGTTGGCGATCCCCTTGCCGGCGATATCCGGCGCCGAGCCGTGGATGGGCTCATAGAGCCCCGGTCCGTCCGAACCCAGCGATGCCGATGGCAGCATTCCCATCGAGCCCGCCAGGACGGACGCCTCGTCGGTGAGGATGTCTCCGAACATATTATCGGTGACGATCACGTCGAAATCGCGCGGAGACGCTATGATGCGCATCGCGGCCGTATCCACCAGGATATGATCCAGCGCGATCCCGGGGTTTTGCGCGCCCACTTCGGTTGTCACCTGCCGCCACAGACGGGAGGATTCCAGGACATTCGCCTTATCCACCGAAGTGACTTTGCGGCGTCGGCCGGCCGCCAGGCGGAAGGCGAATTCCACCACCCGCCGGACTTCGTAATCGTTGTATTCCAGCGTATCCACGGCGCGCTCATGGCCGTCGGCGGTCCTCCCGCGTTCCTTGGGCAGCCCAAAGTACAATCCGCCGGTAAGCTCCCGCACCACCATGAAATCCACCCCCGCGATGCGGTCCGGCTTGATCGGAGAAACATCCTGCAGAGCGAAACGGACCCTGACCGGCCGCAGGTTGGCAAACACACTCAGCCCCAGGCGCAACGCGAGCAATCCCTGCTCCGGACGGACCGTGGCGCGTGGATCGTCCCATTTCGGGCCGCCCACCGCGCCCATCAGAACCGCATCCGCCGCCCGGCAGTCGGCGAGCACTTCGTCCGTCAGCGCAACCCCATTCCGGTCGATCGAACAGCCGCCCATCAGCCGTTCCTGAAATCCGAGCGTATGCCCGCCGCGGGCCGCGGCCTTTTCGAGCACGCGCACGCTTTCGGCGATCACCTCGGGGCCGATTCCGTCCCCGGGCAGGAGAATGATATTGGCGTGGGTCATCCGATTACACCAGCCCGGCAATCAGGTCGCCGGTTTCCGTCGTCGATAGTCCCATTTTTCCCGCCGCGAGGCTCTTGATCCTGCCGCTGGAAAGCGCTTTGATGACGGCCTGTTCGACCGCGTTCGCGGCGACGCTCTCGCCGATCGTATCCAGCAGCATTCCGCCGGCGCAGATCGCCGCCATCGGGTTGATGACATTCTTGCCGGTGTACTTCGGCGCCGATCCTCCGATCGGCTCGAACATCGAGACGCCCTGCGGATTGATGTTCCCGCCGGCGGCGATGCCCATCCCGCCCTGGATCATCGCCCCCAGGTCGGTGATGATGTCGCCGAACATGTTGTCGGTCACGATCACGTCGAACCAATCCGGATTCTTGACCATCCACATCGTCGTCGCATCCACGTGCGCGTAATCGGTCTGGATCCCGGGATACTCCTTGGCCACTTCGTAGAAGGTTCTCTCCCACAGGTCGAAGGCAAATGTCAGGACGTTGGTCTTTCCGCACAGCGTCAACTTGTTGCGTTTGGCCCGTTTCCGGCAGGCTTCGAAGGCGTAGCGGATGCAGCGCTCGACGCCCATCCGGGTGTTGATCGATTCCTGGACCGCCACCTCGTGCGGCGTGCCCTTGCGCAGGACGCCGCCCGCGCCGGTATACAATCCTTCCGTATTTTCCCGGATGACCAGGAAATCGATGTCGGCGGGGGTCTTATCCTTCAGCGGCGTATCCACGTTCGGGTAGAGTTTGACCGGGCGCAGGTTGATGTATTGGTCCAGTTCGAAGCGCAGGCGCAGCAGCAGCCCTTTTTCCAGAATTCCGGGCTTGACTTCCGGATGGCCGATCGCGCCCAGGTAGATCACGTCCAGCTGGCGGAGTTCCGCGATCACGCTGTCGGGAAGGATTTCTCCGGTGCGCTTGTAGCGTTCGCCGCCCAGGTCGTATTCGACCCACTCGATCCCGAAACCGAATTTTTTCGAGGCGGCCTCGAGTACTTTTTTGCCTTCACGGATGACCTCCGGTCCCGTGCCGTCTCCGCCGATCACGCCGATGCGATACGATTTGCCTGCCATAGCTCTCCTCCAAATATGGTTGTCGTCCTCTGACCCAACCCCCCATCCCCCGTCCCCTTCCCCCCTTCCCTTCAGGGAAGGGGGGAAGGGGTGTCTCGATACCGAGTATAACGAGGTGTCGAGACGGGGTTAGGAGGTTAGGTCTGTCTTTATTTCGTCGTCAATCCGTACTCGATCGCGTCCGTCAGGGCGCGCCAGGAAGCTTCGATGATGTTTTCGCTCGCGCCAACCGTGCTCCACCGCCGGCCGTCGCACTGGGTGTCGATCAGCACCCGGACGATCGCGGCCGTGCCGCTGTTGGAATCCAGGATGCGCACTTTGTAGTCCACCAGTTCGAAGAGCTTGATCTGGGGGTAGCGCGGCTGCAGCGCTTTTCGAAGCGCGACGTCCAACGCGTTCACCGGACCGTCTCCCTCGGCGGCGGTGTGCATGATCTGGTCGCCGACCCGGATCTTGACATTCGCCTCCGAAAGCAGACCCCTGCCCTGGCGGTGCTCCACGACGCAGAAGAAGTCGATCAGTTCGAACGGCGCCTTGTAACGCGGATGGTGGCGCTTGAGCATCATCGCCACCGAGGCCTCGGCGGTCTCGAAGGAGAAACCCCTCGCTTCCAGTTCCTTTATCTCGTTCAGAACCTTGCCGACGGCTTTTTCATCCGCCTGGAGGCCGAACTGCTCGACTTTGTTCTGCAAGTTGCCCTTGCCGGAAAGTTCGCTGACGACCACGCGCATTTCATTACCCACCAGCGCCGGGTCGACGTGCTGGTAGGAGACCGCGCTGCGGCGCATGGCCGCCACGTGGATCCCGCCCTTGTGGGCGAAGGCCGACTTTCCAACGAACGGGATGTGCTCGTCGGGGGACAGGTTTGCGATCTCCGCCACGTAATGGGCCGTTTCAAATAGGTGCTTGAGCCGCCCCTTGGGCAGGCAGCGCTTGTCCATTTTTAATTCGATATCCGGGATGATGGAGCACAGGTTGGCGTTTCCGCATCGCTCGCCGTATCCGTTGACCGTTCCCTGCACGTGCACCGCGCCTTCCCGGACCGCCATCAGCGTGTTGGCCACGCCGCATTCGCTGTCGTTGTGGGTGTGGATCCCCAGCCGGGCATCGACCGCGCCGCGCGCGGCGCGAAAGATGGTTTCCACCTCCCAGGGCATCGCGCCGCCGTTGGTTTCGCACAACACAAGGATCTCCGCACCGCCGCGTTCGGCGGCCCGCAGCGTCGCCAGTGCGTAATCCGGATCGGCCTTGTAGCCGTCGAAAAAGTGCTCGGCGTCGAAGAATACCTGCCGGCCCTTGGATTTTAAGTAAGCGACGCTTTCCTCGATGATCCGCAGGTTGTTTTCCTTCGAGGTCCGCAACACGTCGGAAACATGCAGGGCCGAGGACTTACCGACCACGGTGCACACCGGAGTCTCCGCCTTGAGCATGGACTGTATGTTTTCGTCCTGCTCCGGCCGGCTGCCCACCCGGCAGGTCGAGCCGAAGGCCGCGATCCTGGCCGTGTGCCAATGGACGGTTTTGGCTTTCCGGAAGAATTCAAGGTCCTTGGCGTTCGAACCCGGCCAGCCGCCTTCGATGTACGCCACACCCAGCTCATCGAGCTTACGGGCGATCTTAAGCTTGTCGTCGCAGGTGAGGGACATTCCTTCCCGCTGAGCTCCGTCGCGCAGGGTGGTATCGTAAATCTCGACCATCAGGCCGCCTTTCCCGCCGCGGCGAATTCGATGTCGTGGCGCACTTCGTAAGCCTGGATTTGCGGTAGAAATCCCGCCAGGTATTCCAATTCATCCATCCCCTTTACCAGGCATGTTTTGGAAAACGAATCCACCGTAAACGCCGCTTCCACTCCGCCCGGCAGGAGGACCTTCTGATTCTCAAGGTCGATGGTGATCGGTGCGTCCGGCGCCTCTTCGACCAGATCGACCAGGCTCTTGTGGATCGATTCTTCCACGACCACCGGCAGAATCCCATTCTTGAGCGCGTTGCTGCAGAAGATATCCGCAAACGAGGTGCTGATAACGGCCCGGATGCCGCCCGCGCGAAGCGCCCAGGGGGCGTGCTCGCGCGAGGACCCGCAGCCGAAATTATCCCCCGCCAGGAGGATGCTCGCCCCGCGGTATTCCGGTTTGTTCATCGCGAATTCCGGATTCGGTTTCCCATCCGGCAGGTAGCGCCAGTTGGAAAACAATCCTTCGGCCAACCCGGCCTTGTCCGTCACCTTGAGGTAGCGGGCCGGGATGATCTGGTCGGTGTCCACATTATTGACCAGGAGCGGGATGATCTTCGATGTAATCGTCCGAATCGGTTCCACTAAACACCTTCCTGGAGGAGCGTCCGCGGATCGGCGACCATCCCCGTGACCGCGGCGGCCGCCGCCGTGATGGGGCTGGCGAGCATTGTCCGTCCGCCTTTTCCCTGGCGGCCTTCGAAGTTGCGATTGCTGGTTGAGACCGCGTACTCCCCGGGCTGCAGTTGATCGCCGTTCATGGCGATGCACATGCTGCATCCGGAGAATCGCCACTCGGCGCCGGCTTCGCGGAATATCCGGTCCAGCCCCTCCGCCTCCGCATTCCGGCGAACCATTTCGGAACCCGGTACGACCAGCACCCGGACACCCGGCGCGACTTTCCGGCCGCGGAATATATCCGCCGCCGCCCGCAGGTCCGAGATCCGGCCATTGGTGCATGAGCCGATGAACACCACGTTCACCTTCTTGCCGAGCATCGCCTCGCCGGGAGCAAACTGCATATACCCCAGCGCTTTTTCCAGTGCCGACCGCTTGAGCGAATCCGTCTCGGAAGCGGGATTCGGGATCCTGCCCGTGACGGGGATCCCCATCGCGGGATTCGTTCCAAAGGTGATCATCGGCTGAAGGGCCGACGCGTCGAGGTCGACCCGCCGGTCAAACGCCGCACCCGGATCGGAAACGAGCGTCCGCCAGCGGGCGAGCGCCGCGTCCCAGGCAGCGTCCTTCGGCGCCAGCTCTTTGCCGGAAAGGAATGCGAAGGTGGTTTCGTCCGGAGCGACCAATCCCGCGCGGGCGCCGCCCTCGATCGACATATTGCACAGCGTCATGCGCGCTTCCATATCGAGCCCGGTAACGGCCGGACCGGCGTATTCAAAAACCTGTCCGGTTCCGCCCCCCACCCCGATCTGCGCGATCAATCCGAGGATCATATCCTTCGCCGTCACGCCCGGCGCAAGCTTTCCACGGAATGTCACCAGGGTCCGTTCCGGGCGGTTCTGCAGAAGGCATTGGGTCGCGAGCACCTGTTCCACCTCGCTCGTCCCGATCCCGAAGGCCAGCGCCCCGAACGCGCCGTGGGTCGCCGTGTGGCTGTCGCCGCAAACGATCGTCATGCCGGGCTGGGTTGCTCCCATTTCCGGCCCGATGATGTGGACGATGCCGCGCCCCGGATCGTCCATCTTCATGCAGCGGATCCCGAACTCGCGGCAGTTGGATTCCAGTTGATGCAGCTGGTTGACGGCGGCGGCGTCCGCGCCCGCCAGCGTCAGACTCGTGGTCGGGATCGAGTGATCCATTGTCGCCAGGGTCCGGTCCGGCCGGTGAACCTTCCAACCGCGGGCCCGCAAATCCGCGAACGCCTGCGGCGAAGTGACCTCGTGGACCAACTGCAGGTCGATATAGAGGACGGACGGATGGCCGGCTTGCTGCCGGACCAGATGGTTGTTCCAGATCTTATCGAACAGGGTCGTAGGTTCGCTCATCTCTCGTTTTCCGCCGAATATTTATGGCCGCCATAGATTGCATAATTGGTCCGCTGCCAGTGGCAGCCCACGTCCACGAAACCGGCCTGGCGCATCCATTCCAGCTGATCCTCGACGCAGGCCGGGACGTCTTCCGCGTAATACCGTTCCATGCAGGCCGCGTCATCCTCGCCCATCGAGCGGATGTACTGGCGCCACAGGCGAATGTAGATTTCATCCAACCGGTCGGTCGCCCCTTTAATGACGTCGCGGTTGAGGAATACGCCGCCCGGATTGAGCGCCAGGTAGATCCGCCGGAACAGCTCCTGCTTGCGTGGATTCGAGAGATGATGAATCGATAGCCCGGAGAGGATCAGGTCGTAGCCGATCCCGAAATCGTCCTTGGAAAAATCGCCTTTCTGCAAGGTGATCCGGTTTTCGAATTTTATCAACCGCTCCCGGGCGGCGGCGAGCATGTTTTCCGAAAGGTCGAAGACGGTCACCTCGGCCAGCGGATAGCGGCGCAGGACGCCCTCCGCCAGCACGCCGGTTCCCGCGCCGAGATCCAATCCGCGGACACGGGCCGTTCCCTCGAAGGGAAGCAGTTCCATCATCATCTCGTTTTGTTCCAGGTAATACGGGACGAATTTGACGATATGGTTGTCGTAGTCCGACGCGTCCTCGTTGAAGTGTTCTTCCACGCGTTGCAGGTTCATGATGGTTTGGCCGTACCTTCCGCCGCAGCCGCCGGAACCTTCCCGGATGCGACCAGCAGCTTGTTGAGCGCGCTGAGATAGGCCTTGGCGCTGGCGACGATAATGTCGGTGTCGGCGCCGTGCCCTCCGAAAGAGCGGGTTTTTTTTCGCCCATTCTGGGCCGTCTCCCGCTGCGCGAACGTTTCATCCTTGGATTCCAACCGCACGGTCACCTCTCCGATCGCGTCGATTCCTTCGGTGATGGCGCGGATGGAAAATTCCTCGAGCGAGTTGGGCGCCTGGATGATCCCGTCGATCGCCTTGTAGGCCGCATCCACCGGACCCGTACCGGTAGAAGCTTGCACCTGGAGCGCCCCGTCCGGGCCGCGCAGGCGCACGGTTGCGGTCGGCATCCCCATCGTCCCGCACGCCACCTGCAGGCCGTCCAGAGCGTAAATCTCCCGCGGCTGGTAGATCTGGTCCGCCACCAGCGCTTCCAGATCGGCGTTGGCGATGGTCTTTTTTTTGTCGGCCAGCTCCTTGAAGCGCTCGAACGCCCGATCGAGTTCCTCGGTGGAGAGCTCGTGCCCCAGTTCGCTCAAACGCACGCGCAGTGCGTGCCGCCCGGAGTGCTTCCCCAGCACCAGGCTGGATTGCGTCAAGCCGATCATCTCCGGCTGCATGATCTCGTAGGTGGTGTGATGCTTGAGCATCCCGTCCTGGTGGATGCCCGCTTCGTGCGCGAACGCATTCGCCCCGACAATCGCCTTATTGGGCTGGACCGGTATGCCGGTATACGTGGAGACCATGTGGCTGACGCGCGCGATCTGGGTGGTGTCGATCCCGGTCGTCAGGTTGTACAGGTTGCGGCGGGTGTGCAGCGCCATGACCACTTCCTCGATCGAGGCGTTTCCGGCCCGCTCCCCGATGCCGTTGATGGTTCCTTCCACCTGGCGCGCCCCGGCTTTCAACCCGGCCAGCGTGTTGGCGGTGGCCATGCCCAGGTCGTTGTGGCAATGCATCGAGACAATCACCTTCTCGATCCCCTTGGTGTTTTTAATGATCCCCTCGATCAGCCGGCCCCATTCCTCCGGAGTGGTGTATCCAACCGTATCGGGGATGTTCAACGTGGTGGCGCCGCATTCGATCGCCAGCGCGAGGACCTGGTAGAGGAACTCCGGCTCGCTGCGGCCTGCGTCCTCGGGCGAGAATTCCACATCCTCGCACAGCGACCGGGCATACGTGACCATCTCGCGGACACGCTGGACAACTTCCTCGGGCGACATCTTCAGTTTGTATTGCATGTGGATCGGCGAGGTGGCGATGAACGTGTGGATCCGTGGACGCGCCGCGTGGCGCACCGCCTCCCAGGCCGCATCGATATCGGATTTGGTCGTGCGCGCCAGGCCGCAGATGATCGGCGGCTGCCGCTGCGTGGCGGTTGGCTCGGCATTCGAATCCTCGGACCGCGCCTGCGGGCTGTTGCCGACCTCGATCGCGATCCGGCGGACGGCTTCGAGGTCGTCCGGCGAAGCCGCCGGAAAGCCGGCCTCGATGATGTCGATTCCCATCCGGGTAAGCGCCCGGGCGATTTCCACCTTCTCGCCGGAGGATAGGCTCGCGCCGGGCGATTGCTCGCCGTCGCGCAGCGTCGTATCAAAAATCCGAACATAGTTATCCATGGTTTCCTCCTCTGCTTCGGTCAATCGCCCAGGTTGTGTGAGTCATGGCGAGCGACCCCTTTGCTCCGCTCAGGGCAGGCTCCGCGAGCGAAGCAATCTCCCTCTCCGATGAAGCAGGAGATTGCTTCGTAATCCCGGAGCATGAAAAATCACATGCTCCGGGATTCCTCGCAATGACCGCTTTATTTTTTCTTCCAGTTTTCCGGACGCAGGGAACGCACCGCCGCGCCGGCCCGCCACATCTCGGACTCACGCATTTCCTTGAGTTCTTTTTCCAGGTTCTGACGGTAATCCTTGGCGCTGTTGGCCTCGATCACGATCCGGGTTTGTTCGCCCGAGACGACGCTCTCGTACAACCAATCGAAGACGGGTTCAACCGCCTTGCGGAACTGGTGGCGCCAATCCAGCGCGCCGCGCTGGGCGGTGGTCGAGCAGTTGGAGTACATCCAATCCATGCCGTTCTTGTCGACCAGGCGGATCAGGCTCTGGGTCAGTTCTTCGACCGTTTCGTTGAACGCCTCCGAGGGCGAATGCCCGTGCTTGCGCAGCAGGTTGTATTGCGCTTCCATGATCCCGGCCAGCGCCCCCATCAGCACGCCGCGTTCGCCGGTCAGGTCGGAATGAACTTCCTTCTCGAACGTGGTCGGGAACAGGTAGCCGGAGCCGATCGCGATCCCGAGCGCGACAGTCCGCTCCTGCGCGCGCCCGGTCGCATCCTGAAAGACCGCGAACGAGCTGTTGATCCCCGACCCGGCCAGGAAATTGGTGCGGACGCTTGCCCCGGAGCCCTTCGGCGCGACCAGGATCACATCGACGTATTCCGGAGGGATGACGCCGGTCTGGTCCTTGTAGACGATCGAAAAGCCGTGCGAGAAATAGAGTGCATCGCCTTTTTTGAGATTCGCTTTCACCTTTGACCAGAGAATCTTTTGCGCCGCATCGGAAACCAGGTATTGGATGATCGTCCCGCGCTGGACGGCCTCCTCGATCGTGAAGAGCGTCTGGCCGGGGATCCAGCCGTCCTTGACCGCCTTATCCCAATAGAACTTGTCTTCCTTGGCCTGGCCGATGATGACGTTGATCCCGTTATCCTTCATATTCAACGCCTGGGCCGGCCCCTGTACGCCGTATCCCAGGACCGCGACGGTCTCGTTGCGCAGCACCTGCTTGGCCTTGCTGAGCGGGAACTCGTCGCGCATTACGACCTGCTCGACGACTCCGCCGAAATTGATCTTTGCCATGATGACCTCTCCTTTTCGATGATTGTGATCCCCGCTTATGCGGGGAATGGATTATGAGTCTGACGGCCGCTAGGCCGGCTTGGCTTCCAAACCGGGCGTATGCCGGATTCCGGTCGCGCCGCCGCGCAGCATGGCGACCTGTCCGGCGCGCACCATTTCGAGGATGCCGAACGGGCGCAGCAGTTCGTTCAGGCTTTCGATCTTATCCTCGGTGCCGGTTATTTCGATGATCAACGATTCGGGCGCCACATCGACCACCCGGGCCCGGAAGATCTCAGCCAACGCCGTGATTTCCGCCCGCTGGCTGGGCTGGGCTTTGACCTTGACCAGCGCCAAATCGCGGGCGATGGCCGGCTGGCCGGTGACGTCCTGGACGTCGATGATGTTGATCAGTTTGACCAGGTTGGCCTCGATCCGGGCGGTCTCGACCGGCTCGCCCTCGATGACGATCGTCATACTGGAGATTTCCGGATCGTCGGTTCGGCCGACGGCCAGGCTCTCGATGTTGAAGTTCCGGCGGCGGAAGAGCGACGCCACCCGGTTCAACACGCCGGGCCGGTTTTCCACAAGTGCGATCAGTGTATGCTGCATCGTAGCCTCCCTATTCCTTTTCTTCCGGGGACGGCCGGCGGATCATCTGGTGCAGATCCGCGCCGGTCGGAACCATCGGATACACGGCTTCCTCCTGCTCGACATGGAAGTCGAGCAATACCGGCCCGGGCGTCTTGCGCGCGAATTCGACCGCGGCATGGATCTCGCTGGAAAGCATGACCTTGCGGGTCGGAATGCCGTGGGCTTCGGCGATCTTGCCGAAATCCGGATTCTTCAGATGCACCGCCGAGTAACGCTTCTCGAAGAAGAACTCCTGCCACTGGCGGACCATTCCCAGGAAGTGGTTGTTCATGATTGCGATCTTGATCTCGATGTTTTCCTGGACCGCGGTGGAGAGTTCCGCCTGGGTCATCTGGAAACCGCCGTCGCCGACGATCGCCCACACCTCGCGGTCGGGCTTGGCGAACTTGGCGCCGATGGCGGCCGGCAGGCCGAAGCCCATGCTGCCGGCGCCGCCGGAAGTGATGAAGCTGTACGGTTTTTCCGGCTGATAGTACTGCGCCGTCCACATCTGGTGCTGGCCGACGTCGGTCACCATCAGCGCTTCGCCCTTGGTGACATTCCAGATGTCGCTGACAATCTGCGGCACATGCAGCTTGCCGTTGTGATCCGGCTGCCCCAGGATGTCGCGCTGGTCGGTTTCCTTGCGCCATTCGGTGATCTGGTTCAGCCAGTCATCGTGACGGGCATTGGGAACCTGCGGGTCGAGATCCGCCAGCACGGTTTTAACATCGCCCACCAGCGCGACATCCGCGATGACGATTTTGTTGATCTCGGTCGGGTCGATATCGACGTGGATTTTCGCCGCATTGGGTGCGTAGTTTCGCAGATTTCCGGTCACCCGGTCGTCGAAGCGCATCCCCAGCGCGATGATCAGATCGGATTGCTGGATTGCCAAATTGCAGAAAGCTTCGCCGTGCATACCCATCATCCCCAGCGAGAGGGGATGCGAAGAAGGGATCGCGCCGAGGCTGAGGAGCGTCATCGCCACCGGTGTGTTGGTCCGTTCGGCGAACTTTTGGACCTCCCGGGCCGCGCCGGAAATCTCCACGCCGTGTCCGGCGAAGATCACCGGCTTCTTCGCGGCGCGGATGAGTTCCGCCGCGCGCTCCAACTTCTCGGACGCAGCATGCAGCGGCGGATGGTAACCCAGCAGGCGGACTTCCGGCGGATCGATTTTCTCGGTTTTCGCGATTTGGGCATCCTTGCAGAAATCGATCAGAACCGGCCCCGGGCGCCCGCTGCGGGCGATGTAAAACGCCTCGTGCACCGTCTGCGCCACTTCGTCCGGCGAGGTGATCAGGAAGGTGTGCTTGGTGATCGGCAGGCAGATGCCGGTCATGTCGACTTCCTGGAAGGCGTCGGACCCGAGCAGGTTGCTGGCCACCTGGCCGGTGATGAATACGACCGGCGAGGAATCCATCGAGGCGATGTGAATCCCGGTGACCAGGTTGGTCGCGCCCGGGCCCGAGGTGGCGATCGCCACCCCGACCTTGCCGGAGGCGCGCGCGTACCCGTCGGCCATCATGGCCGCGCCCTGTTCGTGGCGGACGAGAACAAAATGCAGTTTGGGATAATTGAGCATGGCGTCAAACGCCGGGATGACCGCTCCGCCCGGAAGGCCGAACAGCACGTCCACGCCTTCCCGGATGAGGGATTCCCACAGAACTTCGGCACCTGTCTTTTTCATCTCTTCTCCTTACTCTTTCAGAACTGCGCCCTGGCTGGCGCTGGCTACGAAATGAGCATAGCGGCGCAGCCAGCGGCTTTTGGCGTTGGATTGGAATGGAGGCAGCGCGGCGATCCGGGCGCGGATCTCCTCATCGCCCAGACGGACATTGATCGTCCGTTTGGCGATGTCGATTTCAATCACATCGCCCTTTTGCAGCGCGGCGATGGGGCCGCGGGCGGCCGCTTCCGGAGCCACATGCCCGATGCAGGCGCCCCGCGTACCACCGGAGAACCGCCCGTCCGTAATCAGAGCGACGCTGTCACCCAGGCCCATGCCCACGATGGCCGAGGTGGGCGAGAGCATCTCCACCATGCCGGGGCCGCCGCGCGGACCTTCGTAGCGGATGACCACCACGTCGCCGGCCTTAACCTCCCCGGCGAGAATGCCGGTTAACGCCTCCTCCTGGCTGTCATAAATCCGGGCCGGGCCGGCGTGCTTGCGCATCGATTCCGACACGCCCGCGGCTTTGATCACGGATCCTTCCGGCGCCAGGTTGCCGAACAGGATCGCGAGTCCCCCGGTTTGGGAATGCGGATTTTCCACCGGGCGGATCACATCAGGATTTTTGACGCGCGCTTCCCGAATGTTCTGCCGCAGTGTTTTTCCGGTGACGGTCGGACGGTCCAAATGCAGGAGGGAGTCATCCTTGCGAGCCACCTCATGCAGGAGCGCCGGCACACCGCCCGCCTTATGAAGATCTTCGATATGCCATGGACCGGAAGGGCTGATCTTGGTCAGGTGCGGGACTTTATCCGCGATCTGGTTAATCCGCGCGATCGGGTAGTCGATCCCCGCCTCGTCGCAGAACGCCAGCGTATGCAGGACGGTATTCGAACTTCCGCCCATCGCCATATCCAACGCGAACGCGTCTTCCACCGCTTCACGCGTCAGCAGGTCGCGCGGGCAGACGTTTTGTTTTACCAGTTTCATGATCCGCGCTCCGGCTCTGTCGGCCAGAGCGTTGCGTTCGGCGGATTTCGCCAACGCTGTCCCGTTATACGGGAGCGCCAGCCCGAACACTTCCAGCAGACAGTTCATCGAATTGGCCGTGAACAATCCGGCGCAGGAACCGCACGACGGGCATGCGGATTGTTCGAGAACCTTGAGCCGCTTGTCCGTGATCTTTCCGGCTTTGTAGGATCCGACGCCCTCAAAGACCGAGACCAGATCCACCACCTCGCCTTGGGGTGTTTTTCCGGCGCGCATCGGCCCGCCGGAGACGAAAATCGCCGGGATGTTCACCCGCAGGGCGGCCATCACCATCCCCGGGACGATCTTGTCGCAGTTGGGAATGCAGACCATCCCGTCGAAGGGATGGGCCATGATCATCGTCTCGACGCAGTCGGCGATCAGCTCGCGCGAGGCCAGGCTGTATTTCATCCCGGCGTGGCCCATCGCAATTCCGTCGTCAACCGCAATGGTATTGAATTCGAAGGGCACGCCGCCCGCCGCGCGGATGGCATCCTTCACCCGCCGGCCGAACGATTGCAGATGCACGTGCCCGGGGACGATATCGGTGTAGGAATTCACGACCGCGATGAAGGGTTTGTTAAAGTCACCCTCCGCGACCCCCACGGCACGCAGCAATGCGCGATGCGGGGCTTTCTCATATCCCTTTTTCATCATATCGGATCGCATAGCTTCTCCTTCCTCCTGGAGGGCCACAAAAAAGGGCCGCCTTGCTTGGCAGCCCTGGTTCTCTTCTTTTTCTTTTTCGCTTCCTGCCGGATTACTGTTCCGCTCCAAGGGCTGTCCGTGCGTAAGTATGGCTCCCGCCAAGTGCGAGAACCACGATCGCAATAACGACAACCAGGAGAATATTTGATGTCATCAAAAATTCTTTCTTGGGATAATTCTATCCCAATAGAAAACCGCTGTCTATAAGCATGATTCATAATAATTACCCAATTTCGTTGTACAATATGCACAAAAGATATAAAAACAAGCATAATATAAGATAATTTTAGTCCAGTTATTGGGAAAAAACCATGCCCTTCAGTTCGCCCATTCCACTCTTGAGATTGCTTGACCTAATCCCTCCGGATTCATTCGAGTGGATCTCCGGGGAAGAGACCGCCCATTCGACGCTCATCGCCTGGATCGCACGCAGTCCGGAAATCGGCATGCCCGGCGATTTGCTCCTGCTGACCGGGGAAGAATCGAACGCCGAGCCGGTTCAAGCCGCCCTCCGCGGAGAGGCCTCCGC
>JBAVFZ010000103.1:0-3775 GCA_049684495.1 Anaerolineales bacterium
TTGCGGGCGCGTAATGCGGTGGCTCGATAAGAACCGGCAGGAGCGCACCTTCCAGGTGCGGCATTCTAAAGCCACCGCCTTTGGCGGTGGTAATTTACTAATTCAGAGGGTTATGGTAATAACCGGATCCCATCAACCAGATAACCGTTGGTCGCTTTGGAGAGATCCGAATAATAGCCGCGGTATTCCGGGGGCAGGAGCGCGGCGAGCCGGTACATAATCTCGGTCGTGATCTGTTCGCGCACTTCGCGCGTCAGCTTCCCGCCCTCCATCCGGACGCGGAAGGGGGCGCCGACCCGAAAGTAGAAGTTGGTCCGGATCAAGCGCGAGATATTGGACCGGAACTTCTCCCCGCCGTAGTACGCCACCGGGAGGACCGGCGCGCCGCTGTCGAGCGCCAGGATGGATACGCCGGTGTGCGCTTTCTGCAGGCGGCCGTCGCCGCTGCGGGTGCCTTCCGGCGCGATGGCCAGGATCTTTCCCGAACGCAGGACTTCCCGCGCGCGGCCGATCGCGGTCCGGTCCACTTCCCCGCGCCGGATGGGGATCGCGCCGCCCAGGCTGAAGAGAATCCCCAGCGCCGGGTTTTTCCACGTTTCCAGTTTCGCAAAGCCGGTGACCACACGGGGGATCAGGTGGGTGTAGAAAATCGGCACATCCAGGAAATTAACGTGATTGGCGACGATCAGGAGCGGACCCCGGTCCGGGATCCGGATCAGTTCTTCGTCGTGTACGCGGCACAGAGTCCGGCCGAGCGCCCGAAGGGGGGAATAGACGACCGTCTGCGCCAGGTTCATGCGGTTATCCCAACGGACCGACGATTACATCGATCGCCCGGGGGAGGATTTCCGCCGTCATGGTCGCGGCATCGGTTGAAATGGTCTCCCCGTCGGCATGCGCCGCAATCGTTCCGGTCAGCGCTTTGACGCTCAGTTTGGCGGTCTCGATGTACCGGATGGCCGGATGCCCGGCCTGCGTGCCCTGGATGAAGCGCGGGATCAGAAGGAGGATCCCCAGCCGGCTGAGCTGTCCGGCGATGCAGACCGTGAATTTTCCGTCGTCGTTTTTCGATTGAGGAGCCATGAAGAACGAGCCTCCCATCCGGCGGCCGTTCATCACCGAAACCATCAATGCGGGCTGTTCGAGCGTTCCGCCGTCATAGACGATTCGCAGGAGCGGAGCGTTGAAATATAGGAAGATGGTTTTCAGGGCGGCGACCAGGTAGGAAGGAAAACCCGTCAGCCAGGTGAGCTTCGCGGCTTCAAATCCGACGATGGTGTCGAACCCGATCCCGATCCCGTTCCCGAAAAAACGGCCCTGCGGGAACATCCCCCCGGTTAATTTGCCGACGTCCATCCGCTGACGCTTTCCCGCGGCCAGGACGCGGCAGGACGGTTCGAGCCCGTGAGGCACGTTGATCCCGTGGCCGAAATCGTTTCCACGGCCGACGGTGATGACCCCCATCGCGGCTTCGCCTTCGCCGGCCAGTTTGGCCTGCATCAACCCGTTCAATACCTCGTTGGCGGTTCCGTCACCGCCCATCGAGACCACCACGTCGTAATTTTCCTGCGCCGCCTGGCGGGCCAGTTCCATCGCGTGCAGCGGCCGTTCGGTCCGGACCAGATCGAAGGTGATGCCGAGTTCGCTGAGGAGTTCCTTTGCCCGCGGAATATCGGCGCCTCCTTCCCCTCGGCCGGAGGTGGGATTGACAATGATTTTATATCGGATCATGGGAGAAGATTGCTCCAGTAGACGAAGATAGGGCGGGATAATAACACAGCCTTCCGCAGAAAGGCAAAACGGTTTCCCCGGAGAAAGTCAGACACTCCATGAATTCGATTTTTTCACAAATCCCCTGCATCCGTCTATTATTTACAGCTAAATTCACGGAATGGGCTGTTATCATGCCCGCCCGGGAGTTGCACAGGGATTAACCCTTATGAATGTGCGAAGTTGCTGCACAAGCGTTCGTCATGCCCGCGCCTGCCCCTGCGGAGCATGCAGGTTCGGGTTGAAATTGGAACCTGTGCGTTGCGCAGCAGGGGTGAGCGCATCCATCCGATGGTCGTCATGCCGGCGTGTTTTTGGCCGGCATCCAGAGGTTTGGATTCGGAATCGAAAAGGTAATGGTTGAGTTACTCTTGGATCTCGGCTGAGACCACGCCGGGATGACGGTCACTAGTTTGCTTCAATCACTTGCCGCCACGGCTTGCGGTGTCAGGGCTTTCCAGGTTCGTCCGCCGTCGGTGGTGAGCATCAACAGCGGAGTCTCTCCCTTTCGGGCGGCGGCCCAGCCCGTGTTCCAATCGATGAAATCAAACTGGCCCGTCCAATCGATGGAGCCGATCTTATCCCAGATTTCGGTTACGCCGTTGTACACGTAAATGTCCTTACCCACGGCCAACCCGCTCACGACGTCACCGCGGAAGACCCGCCCGTCGCCGGGACTGCGAACCGCCATTTGGCCTCCCGGATAGTACATGATATGCCAGTTCGATCCATCCAGGTTAGACGAAAACATGTAGGCGGCGGTGGTTGGCGTTGTCTTGGAGGTGCATTCCACACACAGCACCAGATTGGTTTTCTGCGCGAAGAACACCGGCGGCCTGATCCGGCATGAGAAATCTTCCGTGGTGAACAATCCGGGCGGCGTCGCGGGGCTCGGAAGCTTGGCTTCGATCCAGCTTTTACCGCCGTCGAATGTCTGGAAGAGGAAAACGCCCGGACGGTTGCCGCGGCAGTCGCCCGTCAACCAGCCGTTCCACGGACCCGTGAACAGGATCCCGGTTTTTTCGCATTCCTGGATCGGTGAATCCACGGCCGGATCCACCACCCGCTGCCAGGTGTTGCCGCCGTTGAGCGTCTGGAAAAGCGCGATCCGATCGGACGCGGGATCGTCGCCCTTGTGGACCAGCACCCAGGCGGTGTTGATGTTGACGAAGAAAACATCCGAGACGCGGTATTCCCCCGCCCATCCGGAAAGGTCGAGCGGTGCGCTGGGTGTCCACGAGGTCCCGCCGTCGGCGGTTTTCCACACCACCGGCGCGGCCGACGGCGGCTGGAGGTCGGTCGAATAGAAGGTTACCAGGGCGTTGTCGGCATCCCAGAAGCCGCCGACCGCGATCTGTGAGACATCCGGTTGGGCCGCCTGGTTCTCCGGAGGCGTAACATCCATCCAGGCGGATCCGCCGCCGATCGTTCGGAACACATGCTCCTGCAGCTGCGTATCGGCGGCTCCGCCGATCGACCATCCATTTTCCGCGTCGATCATATCGATGTAAGAAATCCCCAGCGCCGTACCGGCCGCCAGATGGGGAATCGGGCCGGATTTGGGCGTTGCGGTCGGGGTCGGGGCGGAAGTCGACGTGGATGTGGATTCGGGAGACTTGAGGGTGGCCGTAATGCTCGGAGCAAGCGCCGTTCCGGAATCTTCGGTTGGGGATGGGGAGGGCGCGGAAATGGACGATGCGGGTAATACCGGCGTGGGAAAATTACAGGCTGCCAGCAAGGCGAGAATCAGGATGGGTAATACCCCGGATCGAATTCGCATGAGACCTCCAGGAATAGTATGGGGAATGCGCGTCCGCAAGATTATACGGGCAATTGCCGGAAAGGGGAATTTCCCATCGGGGGATCCGATAGTCCGGCGGCAGCGGCTCCGGATGGGTAAAGCAAAACCGGCCGAAGGGTTCTCGGTCGGTTTCTGGCGGGAGCGACGGGATTCGAACCCGCGGTCTCGGCCTTGACAGGGCCGCATGTTAAGCCACTACACCAC
>JBAVFZ010000104.1:0-6576 GCA_049684495.1 Anaerolineales bacterium
CCCCTCTCCTGGCATAAGCCAGGAGAGGGGCAAGGGGTGAGGCGTTATATCGCTCCCTCGATGATCGAATCCATCATCGACCAGCCGAAGAACATCCAGCCCAGGATGAAGGCATACATCATCTGGATCGTCGGATCATCCATGGCGACGGAGAATTGCGGCGTGGAGAACATGAAGATCACCACCGCGATCAGCGCGATGACGATCATGCGGATCGAGCTCTTGGCGCCGTCGCCCTTGGCATGCGCCAGGGCCCGGGCTTTGAGCGCGTCGCCGATGTTTTCCGCCGCCATATTGAAGGCCTTCACGTATCCCGGCCCGCCCGTCTCCCACAGCCGGCCAATCTCGAACACCGAGATCCCGAGGCTGGTCGAGATGGCCTGTGCCTCGAGCAGCATCTCGTCCATAGCCTGGATCCCTCCGGCCTGGCAGCGGCCGATGAAGCGTTGCATCCACTCCTTGAGCTGGCCCTTCGGCTCGAGCGTCTCCGCGACCTCGTTGATCGCCTCGAGCACGTTGGATTCGATCTGCACGGTCGAAGCCAGCCGCGTCAGGAAGACCGGGATCTCGCGTTCGATCCCGTGCTGCAATTTCACCCACACGGAATTGAGCTGTGAATTGATCATGAACCAGGCGGCGACGTAGCCGGCGGGGATCATGATCAGCGGCGCGCCGACGATCAGCAGAATCAATCCGAGGACCGTTCCGGCGGCCAGCCAGGCCAGCAGCAGCGCGGTGGTTTCGTTCCCGGAGACGTCCAGCCCGAAGGAGGAGAAGACGAGGCGGATCTTGTGATTCCGCGAGCCCGTCGCCACCCCGGCCTTTTCCGCCGCCGGTCCGCCGAACTGGGCCAGCCGTCCGCCCGGCCGCTTGATCCCGGTGAGAATCCGGACGAGAAAATACGTCCCGAAGGCAAGCGCCGCGCCGGCAATGTAGGGTTTCAGCGTTTCCAGATCCACCTCGGCCTACCTCCTGGTAAAGGGTTGCAGCATCGCGTCGCCGCGGGAATACAGTTTCCGGAAGACGACTTCCCCCTGCTGGAGCTCCCGCGAGACTTCCCAAACCCCGATCAGCGCGCGCTTGCCCTCGGCCCAGCCCACCTGCATCACCACGTCCACCGCCTGGGCGAAGATCGAGCGCGCCGCCTGCATCTGCACCTGCAAATCCGCGAACATGATCACCGAAAGCCGGAAGACCGTTTCTTCGGGGCCTTCGGCGTGAAAGGTCGAGAGGCCGGGGTGATCCGACATCTGCGCCCGGAAGAGTGACATCGCCGCGTCACCCGTGCGCACCTCGCCGACGATCAGCCAGCGCGGGCTCATCCGCATCGCGTCATCCACCCCGTTCTTCACCGTGTACGGAGGGATCGAGGAGCCGGGCGGCGCCGGGCGGGCTTCGATCGTCACCACGTGCGGATGATCGAGCCAGATCTCCTCCGGGTCTTCGATTTTCACCACCCGCTCCTCGCGCGGGATCCCGGCCGAGATTCCGGAAAGGAAGGTCGTTTTGCCGGTCGCCGTCCCGCCGATAATCAACACGCGCGCGGTGCGGCCGATGATATCGACCAGCCCGCGGATCACCGCCTCGGGCGCCATGCCCCACTGGATCAGCTGCTCGGGCGTGACCGGCCGGGCTTCGTAAAGGCGGATGTTGATCGAGGGGTAGCCTTCGCCGGGGACGATGCACGGGTGGAGGACCTTGATCCGCGCGCCGGAAAAATTCTCGGTTCGCGGGAGCTTGGCGTCCACCGAGGGCGTGGCCTCGTTGACCGAGCGGCCGAGCGGCGCCAGCAGCGCCTCCACCCCGCGCCAGACCTCTTCGCGGGCGGGTTGGATGTTCAGGAATTCGAAGCGCGGCGCCCCCTTTTTAAGAACCCAGACTTTCCCGTTGGGGGTGACGGCGATCTCGTTCAGGTCCATCCGCTGGGGCGGAAGCAGATCGTGGAAGAAGCCCAGGCCGCCCAGCCGCGCGACCACCTGCTGGACGAGCGCGTTCATCTCCTCGGCCGGAACGACCACGCCGAGTCCCGAGATCAGCATGGAGAGCTGCTGCTGGGCTTTCAGCGCGAGCTTATCGCGGTCGCGCAATTCATCCAGCGGCAGGTGTTGCAGCGCCTTGGCCGCATCCTCCACCAGCTGCTTCTTTTGCTCGTCCGAGATTCCCGCCGACATCCGGGTCCACATAGGAATGAACCTTCCTCACCCTGTCTCAAATCCGGGAGAGCGCCGGATTTGAGCCTTCCCTCTCCTAGCTGATGCTAGGAGAGGGAGAAGATAGTACGTCGGATCGTGTACTTGTCATGCCCGCGCTTGTTTGTGCCCGTCATGCCCGCGCCTGCCCCCCGAGCGATGAGCATTGGTGATCTACCAATGCGAAGCTCTCGCGAGTGGGGGTGATCCTAGCGGGCATCCAGAGGTTTCAATCACAGGTCATTTGTCCTGGACCCCGGCCAGGTACACGCCGGGGTGACGATCACTACACGCGGGGGTGACGATCGGCCCCCGTTACTTCTTCACCCTTACCGTGAACAATCCGCCGATCGACTTCCGCGATCCGCTCGTGTCGGTGTAGGTCGCCTTCCCGCCGAATAGCGAATTGGCGATCGCAATCAGCGGCTTGGCGAATGAGTCCACCTGCAGCAGCGGCAGCTTGCCCTGTTCCTGCGCGCGTTCGATCTCGGGATCCTCGGGGAAGACCGCGCCCACCGCCGGGAACGGCCGCTGCCAGACGCGCGAGGCGTCCCCGTGCCACTCGGAAGCGGTCATCGAGCCCGAGCGGACGCGGTTGAGCACGACGATCACGTTCTGGGCCGCGATCCGGTGCTTGCCGGCCATCCGTTCCTGCAGCGTGCGCCAGGCTTCGACCGTGCACCAGGCGTCCGCCAGGGTCGGCCGCGCGACGAGGATCAGCGTGTTAGAGGCGGCCAGCGCGAGCGCGGCCACCTGCGAGTGCGGCGCGTCGAGGACGATGCAGGCGTAGCCTTCGTAAGCTGCCATCATCACCAGCTTGGTCAGCGAGTTTTCCGCGTCCGGCGAGGAGTTGAGAATCTGGCTTTCGGCCAGCACGTCGGGGAACCCGGCCAGCACGTCGAGGTCGCCGGTCTTTTGGATCGATTGCTTGAGCACCTGCGGGATCGGATTGGCGCGCCAGACCGTGAGATTCGGCGTCGCGTTCAATCCGAGGTATAGCGGCGCGATATCCGGCGCGCCGAGGCCGATCAGGAGCGTGCGGATTCCGCGCCGCGCGGATTCATACGCCAGGTTGGTCGCGATCGTCGTCTTGCCCGATCCGCCGGTCTGGTTCCAGACGGTGATGATCCGCAGGCCGGTGGTGGCGGTTGCGGCTTCGCGTTTCTGCGTCCCCCAATCCCCAACCGTTGGCGCCATCTGCCGCCGGGCGAGCGCGTTGGCGTGGATCTGCGAGATCGCCGTCGCCAGGTTGAAGGTCTCCGCCGGGTACACCCCCTTGACCGATGGAATCGAGGCAACCGTCTGCCGCTGGGATTCGTCCATCGTCGGCAGGACGACATAGGCCGTGCCGGATACCTTGGTCAACGCCTCGATCAGCGGCGGCGGTCCGGAAAAGAGCGCCGCGTCGACCAGCACCACTTCCGGGTTGCCGGCCAGCTGCATCAGGAAGGAATCCGCGTCGGTGGCGAGCGACGCCACGCGGAAGCGGCTGTCGGCCATGAACGCGCTGTACCAGGTCGTCACCCGCTCCGGCGGACCGCCAAGCAGGACGACTACGACCGATGAATCAGGAGTTGCTTGGGGGAACATGGTTTGTGCGTCTCCTTAGGGCGCCAGAACCGGCGCTTCCGGCAATGTTCCTGTCGGTGTGGGTCCGGGCGTGGGCGACGGGATGAAGATCAGGTCGTTCAGATCGAGGCCGGGGCTCTGCATATCTTCCGGATTGAGCGGCACCTTGTACAGAATGATCGTGGCGCTGCCGGAGGAGGTCAGCGCGGCGATCAGTTCGACGGCGTTGACCTTGCGCACTTCCTTGGTGCCGCCCATGAAGGTGTAGTCGTATGTCACGTCAATGAGCGCAATCGGGACGGCCAGGAGAACGATCCCCTCGCTGGCCCGCGATTGGGCGATGGCGGAGGAACTGTCGCCCGATCCGGAGGATTGCATCTGGGTGTACCCGGCGCGGAATT
This sequence comes from Anaerolineales bacterium, assembly GCA_049684495.1. Taxonomy (GTDB): domain Bacteria; phylum Chloroflexota; class Anaerolineae; order Anaerolineales; family RBG-16-64-43; genus JAFGKK01. The sequence continues at coordinate 4,160 of JBAVFZ010000104.1, forward strand.
CCGGGGAAACATACAGCACGCGGAAGCCTTCGACGGTCGCCTTGGAGTAGATCACGTCGCGGCTGGCGATCACCGCGGTCAATCCGACGATGTCGCCCGGGGCGATCAACCCGCCCAGGCCGGAGGCGTCATCCACGCGGATCGCGACCGCCCGTTCGCCGGGCTGGAGCGTCATCGGCTCGCCCAGGTGGCGGAGGCGGAGGATATCGCCCTTGGAACGGTCGGTCTTTAGCGTCTGCCCGACCGCTTGCGAGGGAGCCTCAACGGCATCCACCGGGCGGAAGGATTGGGGCAGCTCGCGCACCGCCAGATCGATAGCCTCGACCACGTGACCGGCCGGGAGGTCATTGGTGAGCACAACCACCGGGACCTTCGATTCCGGCTGGAGCAAGAGAATCGCCAGGATGAATACGACGGCGGCCACCAGCAACGGGATGTATTTCTTCATTCCTCGCCTCCTGTGAGCAGCGTAAGTTGTCTGGGAATCTGGAGAGCGACTCCAATCGTGCAGGTTGGGTTTGCGGGGATTAACGTGGATCGAACGAAGGCCCCCTTGTTGAACGCTTTGGGTATTCGGAAAATCCAATCACACATAATCCCCCGGTACGCATTTGGGTTTTTCCGCATAAAGAAAGTCCCCCTGGTTAAAAAAAAATTCCCCTTTGCACGATTAGTATACCAAAAAATGAAGCTTCAATAAGTGACACATGTAATATTCTGTGGAAGTATTTTCCGACTATTCCACCCGATTTCCGCCGAATCCCTCGGTCTTTTGGGGACCTTTTTTGGGGGTGCAGTCTGTCACCTTTTCTTGCCAGGAGCCGTTCGAGGAGGAATATTGATACTAATTAGAGAAATATTATCCATTTACAGGTTGCTAAGCGGCAAGGAAGGACCCAAGGGGTATCGTTACTCCACCCTTAGGGTTCGGTTTTCCACCCTTAGGGTACCGTTCACACACCCTTAGGGTACCAAGCACACACCCTTAGGGTGGATTATCCTACCCTTAGGGTACCGTTCACCCACCGCAGGGTTCATGCGGTCGATTAGAAGTAACTTGAACCGTCAGTTGTCTTGGCTACATGCGGATTGCTTTATCCGGCGGGGAAAATCTCGACGATCCAAAGGGTCTCGTTTGGCGCCCCTACTCGCCCGGCCGCTCGCCCTCGATGAATTTCAATCGCACGCCGTTGCGGCCGATGACGATCTCGTCGCCATTGGCAAGCGGCGCCGGCATGCGCGGCGCGAGCCGTTTCCCGTTGAGGAAAGTCCCGTTGATGCTCGCCAGGTCCATGACCACATACCCCTGGCGGTGCTCGACCGTCGCGTGCCGGCGCGAGACGGTCCGGCCATTGTCGTGGCGGCTGAGGTCGATGTCGACCGAGACTCCCTGCTTCAGGTCGCGCCGGCCGATCACGGTCATACCGGTGACGGCGAACACCTCGCCGGTATCGAGCCGCAGGAAGGCGCCCTGGGCGGGCGCCGCGCGCGGACCAGCCGGTCCCTCGCCGGAAAGCTTCAGCAGCGCCCCGTGCAGCACGCCCACATCCTCGAGGTGCGCGCTCGGCGGAATGCGCTTGATCCCGCCACTCTCGGTCTGGAGGCTGAGCGTGTAGTTCTGATTTTCCGCCGGTTCGATCTTGCAGATCGCCAGCACGCCCTCGACGATCTCGCGCGCGGGCGTTGCCAGCGGCAGCGCCAGGTCGATCTTCTGCCGGTCGTATTCCAGCGTTACGGCCACGTGGGTCATGCGCGCACCGCCTGTCCGGGAACGGGCGCCCGCGCGTCGCGGTAGGCGCCCGTCCAGCGTTGATCGCTCTCTTCCCAGCCCTCGGCCTGGCGCGCGAGCACGCGCGCAAACCAGCCGGCCTGCTCGATCCGCTCCGCCATCGCCCGCAGCCACTGCGCGAGCTCATACTCGAACGATTCGGCCGCGCCGCCCTGCCAGTTGGCTTCCAGCCGGATCGCCGCCGAGCGGATCCCGCGCAGCGAATCCTCGAAGTCGAGATGGGCATATTCGCATGCCCGCCCCGCGCTTCGCAGTTCTTCCGGTTCGACGTGAATGAGATCCATTAGCTCTATTCCTCCTCACCCTGCCGCCGATCCGGAAAATCTCCGGATCTGCGTCTTCCCTCTCCCGGCTAATGCCAGGAGAGGGATCAGAGGGTGAGGGAGAGAAACTGATTCCTGGATTCCCGCTAAGTACGCGCGGGAATGACGATCTCTGCGCGTCATCCCCGAGTGCTCTTATCGGGGATCCAGTGCGCTTCATCACCTCCTCACCCTGCCGCCGATCCGGAAAATCACCGGATCAGCGCCTTCCCTCTCCTGGCTTACGCCAGGAGAGCATGCCCCGGTGATCTTCCGGGGGGAAGATACAAATTCGGTGTTCTTCCGAATTTGTATCAGGGTGAGGG
>JBAVFZ010000105.1:0-2093 GCA_049684495.1 Anaerolineales bacterium
GAGGGGCTCGACGCGCTCGAGGAATTCGATCCCGACCGGATCGCCGGGCGAATTCTCGGCCAGGGCGATATGATCGGATTGATCCGCCGCGCGGAGGAAACCTTCTCCGCGGAAGAAACCCAGAAGCAGGCCGGGCAGATCCTCGGCGGCGAGTTCACTTTGGAGGATATGCTCGAGCAAATCCGCCAGATGCGAAAGCTCGGGCCTCTGAGCCAGATCCTGGATATGCTCCCCGGGGCGGGTGCGGGAAAAATCACCCCCGAGCAGCAGCGCGACGCCGAGCGGGATATGAAGCGCAAGGAGGCCATTCTCTCTTCGATGACCCCCCGGGAGCGGCGCCAGCCGGAGATCCTTGACGCCAGCCGAAGGCGGCGGATCGCCCACGGCTCGGGGACCGAGGTCCAGGAAATCAACCGCCTTGTCCAGCAGTACCGCCAAGCGCGGAAAATGATGAAGATGCTTGGGAAAAACGGGGGTAGGGGCATCCGGGGGATTTTCGGGTAAAATAAGGGTTCCAGGAGTTCGGCGGCGGAAACGTGCCTGTCCCACGTCCTCTACGCTGCAGCGAGCGCCGACATCCATTCATCTTAAGCAAGGAGTTGCTTCTATGGTTCGTATTCGTTTACGCAAGATGGGCTTGCGCCACCAGCCGTACTACCGGATCGTCGTGGCGGACCGCGAAAGCCCGCGCGACGGGCGCTTCCTTGAGGTTGTGGGCACCTACAATCCCCGGACGGAACCGTCCACTATCCTGGTGGAGGAAGAACGGATCTACTACTGGCTGGGCAAAGGCGCGCAGCCTTCGGAATCGGTTGCTCGGCTTTTCAACCAAGTCGGTCTGAAGCAGCGCTTCGACCGGCTGGCCAAGGGCGAAAAAGCGGAAGCGCTTCTGGCGGAAGCCGGAGAGGCCGCGAAAGCCCGCCCGGTCGTGGTCAAGACCCGGGTTGATAAGACAGGCCCCAGCAAGAAACCAAAAAAGAAGAAGGAAGAAAAGGCGTAGCCTGAGGGAGTCGAGCGCATGGCGATGAAGGAACTGGTCGAGTACATTGCCAAGGCACTGGTCGAGGAACCGGACCAGGTGCACATCTCCGAGGTGGTCACCGGCGCGAACGTACATCTTGAGCTGATGGTTGCGTCCGACGACCGGGGACGGGTCATCGGCCAGAACGGCCGGATCGCCAACGCGATCCGTTCGCTGCTGTGGGTCGCGGCCGCGCAGGAAGGCCACCGGGTCACATTCGACATCGTGTAATTTACAAATCCTCCCACCGCAAAGACGCGAAGAGCGCCAAGTTTTTTCAGCGCTCCTTTGCGTTCTTTGCGCCTTTGCGGTGAAGAATTGCGTTTCCCCCGGATCTCTACATAACCATCGCATCGATGAAATAAAATAAACCAAAGCCGATGCCTACATCGACAAATCGAGTTAGGAAAAGCAAATCGGAGAATTGGCTCCCCTCAAAACCAGCTACCCGGCCGGACTATTTGGCTGTCGCCCGGGTACGCCGGCCGTTTGGCGTGAGGGGCGAATTGCTCCTGGAAATCCTCACCGATTTTCCCGCCCGGCTTGCCCAAAATGAACTGTTATACGCCGGTGACGCACGGGTCCCGTGTGAGGTGGAGACCATCCGGCGGCATGGCACGGACATGGTGCTTCAATTGAAGTCCGTCCGCGACTGCGATGCCGCGGAAAAGATGCGCGGCGAAGTATTTTCCATCCGGGTCGACGATCTGCCGCCGCTGCCGGCCGGAGTGTATTACCTGCACCAGATCGAAGGGCTGGAAGTTGTGACCGAGCAGGGGGAACGGCTGGGGCGGGTGATGGAAATCCTTAAAACCGGCGCCAACGACGTCTATGTGGTGCAGGGGGATAAAGGCGAAATCCTCCTACCCGCCATCCCGCAGGTGATCCGCGAGGTGCGGCTGGAAGAGAAGCGGATCGTGGCGCGTCTGATGGAGGGATTGATCTGAAAAATACCCCATCGAAGCCCGGTCATATTAATTTCGATGGAGGATCCGCCGTAAAAGCCCGCTTCACCTGATGATTGTGATTATTTTGTATTTACTCAGCCTGATTTCTCTTTCTTGTACACCGA
>JBAVFZ010000106.1:0-2029 GCA_049684495.1 Anaerolineales bacterium
TGTGTGTACCGCTCATCGAGCAGGCACATGCGGCAGGCATCCACCGTCCCGGTGCGGACCTGGAAATCGGCAAGGAAGGTCTCGAACGCCGGGTCAGGTTTCACCATCCGGACATCCGTATCGCGGAGCTGGGCAATGAGCTCCTTTGACGGCGTGTGGTGGTAGGCCTTTGTTGAGCCCCACTTCACGCGGTAACGGGTCGGGCGGGGGCCCCGGGGAGTCTCGGTCAGCTCGACGAATGCAGCCCCCCGCGTATTCCGGCCATCATAAAAGAGCAGCTTGTATGTTCCGCCTTTCTGCGGCTGGACGAGGATCTTCATGGTGCGATCAGGTCATGGATCACGTAGGCGAGTTCCACGCTCTCCAGCCGTTTCAAAAAGTCCGTGAACTCCTCGTCCACGATCACGATCGCACAGTCAATCCCATGAAATGCCGCCTCGATCACACCTTCCCGGGCCCCGAAGAACATATCCGGAGTCCTGCCAGCAGATTTCAGGGCGATCCACGCCTCGAGCCCCACCGCAGCCACCATGCCGGCACTGCCTGTGATCTCGAGCAGCTTGTCCTTCCTGACCTTGCGGGAACCCCCATGCAGGATGCGGGGGACCTTGCAGACATGGACCTTTCCCTCGTGGTGCTCGATGATACCGTTTAAGTGGGCGACACCCACGTCCTGATCCTTCTTTGCGTCCGCTACTACGGACCCGGTTGCAGAAAGCGGGGTTTTCCCTGCATAGAGGAACCCGTCTTTCATAGAAACCCCGACCTCTTCGCCTGCCTTCAGGTCTTCTTCCGCGATCGCGGTCCAGACCATGACCTGCTGGATGATATCGCGCCGGATATGCCGGGCATACGATTCGAGCGACTCGGCATTGGCAAGCACCCACTCGATCCCTGCCTTCGTCACCGCATAGTTCCCCCGGCCGCTTGCTGAGACCATCCCTTCGTCGACCAGTTCGCGGATATACTCAGAGATTGCCTGCGGGGTCACGCCCATCTTCTCGGCAATCTCCTGCTGCCGGACTGCCGGCTGGTGTTCGGCGATCTCCACAAGGATCTGCAGGCGCGAGACCTCGCGCTTGCTGCGTAAAATAGAATACAGGGGATCCTTAGCGCCCGGTGTCAAGCAGCACCAGTCCCTGTCCCTTCACATCCAGATGGGGTATCCGTTTGGCAAGTCCCTTGACAAAGATAGGGCTGACATTGAACTTCCGGGAAAGATCGTTGATAGAGCTGTTGCCCTGTGATAACTCCCGTTCGATCTGTTCCACGACCTCGCGGAGGTTCTCATCGTTGGAGAGCGCGATGTAGAGGATATCGGAGAGGTCGGAGAGGTTGCACTGGAAGTTGGCCCGGAACTTGTTGTAGGTTGCCCGGAACTCCTTTTGCGGCTTGGCACCTGGTTTGGGCATCCGCCACTGCTCCTCCACGAGGTTTCCCTTCTTGAGTATCTGGAGGCACAGCGTTACGCTGTCATCCCCGACCTGCGCCCGTATCTCCTCTTCTGTCAGCCATGATTTGTTCAAAAGTTCGTAGACCTTCTTGAAATCGGGGTCGTTGAACGTCATCAGGAGAGGAACAAGCTCTACGGGATCGTTTACGATTCGAATATGGCCCGGCACTGTAAAAACCCTATACTTATATCGTCCCCCGCATCAATAAAATTTTGCGACACAAATCATGCAGAAAACGGGCAGAATCACGGTTCGCGGAATTGTTCAGGGTGTCGGGTTCCGCCCGTTCGTCTATGCACAGGCCTGCGATCTTGGTATCTCAGGTTCGGTGAAAAACCTCGGCAGCGAAGTGGAGATCTATGCCCGGGGAGAGCGGTTCGAGGAATTCGTCGGCGCGGTCTCGCGAGGCCCTCCGCTCTCCCGGATCGATTCCGTGGAAGTGACCGGCACTATCCGGGAAATCCCTGACGGTTTCTTCATACTCACGAGCGGTACCGGTTCCCATACCGGCATGATCCCCCCCGACATCGCGATCTGCAATGAGTGTACTGCCGACATTTTTAAGGCAGGGGGGA
>JBAVFZ010000107.1:0-2974 GCA_049684495.1 Anaerolineales bacterium
GTCTGACGGAGCGAGTACGTTTCGGCGGCGAGCAGCCCGCACTCCGCCTTGAGCCGGGTTTCCAGCGTATCGATGTATGCGCCGCGCAGGAAACCGGATAGGTAAAGCAGCAATCCCAGCAGGATCACAAGGAAGAGCCCGAGTTGCGGGATTGCGATTTTCCAGCGGATGCTTTGCAGGTTCGGGAGTCTCATCTACCCCTCAAAACGGTATCCGGCGCCGCGCACGGTCACCAGGCGCACGGGGTGCGCGGGATCGGATTCGATCTTCTCCCGCAGCCAGCGCACATGGACGTCTACCGTCCGGCTGTCGCCGGTGTATTCCCAGCCCCACACCCGTTGCAGGATTTGCTCGCGGGAAAGGGCCTGCCCGCGGTGCCGAGCAAAGTAAAGCAATAATTCATATTCTTTTGGTTTGAGCGGCAAGGGATCCCCGTTGCGAAGCGCTTCGCCCCGGGCGATATTAATGGAAAGGTCACCGTAAACAATGGGTTCCTGCGGGGGTTCTTCGTCCGCCGCCGGCGGTTTTTTTTCCTCCCGCATCAGCCGGACCCGGCGCAGATGCGCTTTGATGCGCGCGACCAGTTCCCGCATGTGGAAGGGTTTGATGATGTAATCGTCCGCGCCCATTTCCAGGCCCACGACCCGGTCGATCTCGCTTTCGCGCGCCGTAAGCATCAGGATAGGAACGTTCATCTTGGCCCGTAATCGCCGGCAGACTTCAAATCCGTCCATGCCGGGCAGCATGATGTCGAGCAGGATAATATCGGGGACATGGTCCAATGCCGCGGCGAGCGCCTTCGCGCCGTCCTCTACGGCCTGCACTTCGAACCCCTCGCGTTCCAGAGTATACGCGAGGGTTTCCCGCAGTGCGGTTTCATCTTCGACAACGAGTATCTTTTCCGGCATGCTCTTCCCTCATGGAAGTATAATGACGGCATGACAAAGGCACAAGTCTGGGTACTCATCATCGGGATACTGCTCATCGCCGCCGTCGCGGTGGGGATGATCGTGACCGCCATCCGCGCGCCGTTCGACACCGCCGCCGGCTTGCCGGATCAGATCTTCAGGAAGATCGGGGATATCACCAATCCGACCCCGACCATCTATCCGGATCCGGTCACCGTGATCCGGGAGATTCGCTCGCTTTCGCGGCTGGAGACGGTGCAATACACGGTCGAGAAGGTTATCACCGCCGAAACGAACCAGGGCCCGTTCGGGTTCCTCTTCGGCGACAAGCTGCTGCTGGTGGCGCACGGCACGGTCGTGGCCGGGGTCGACCTGGGCCGGCTCGAACCGGGGGACGTCCGCATCGATGCGCAAGGGATGGTGTATATGGTCATCCCGGCCGCCGAAGTGTTCATGGCCACTTTGGACAACGAAAAATCCTACGTCTATCACCGTGAAACCGGGCTTCTGGCGCCCGGGACGAAGGATTTGGAATCCGCCGCCCGCAAGGCTGCCGAGGAAGAAATATTAAAGGCGGCGTTGGAGGACGGGATCCTGCCGACGGCGCTGACCAATGGAAAAGCGTACCTGCAAAGGTTCCTGATGTCGCTTGGATTGAAGGAGGTGGTCTTCATCGACGCCACGCCGGTTCCGGCGGATTCCACCTCTCCGCCGGTCCCGACGGCGGTCACGGCCACTCCCTGAAATAAATTATCCCGCCTCATCTCCCACCCCAACCCCTCCCCCTTCTCCTGACTTATGTCAGGAGAAGGGGGAGGGGCAAGGGGAGAGGGATGAGGAAAAGGAGGCTTGTGAAACCTTCACGTGTTCTTTCCCTTTTCATCGTCCTGCTGCTGGCTTCCTTCGCCTGCAACTTGCCCGGCCCTGTTACGCGGACCGTCGGATCGCCTGCCGGTGAAACCCCGCCGGACGCCACGCAGACGCCCTCCATTGAACCCGCCATCGCGGTCCCGCCGCTGACGGCGGAAATGCTGCGCAACGGGACGTACGTTCTCCCTGAATCCAAAGAGACCGTGACGCTCGTGGACGGCAAATACGACCGCGCCGAATCGATGGAGAATATCCTGCACGTCGAACTGCGGGATCCGATCGCCTTCGGCGACCTCAACGGCGACGGCGCCGAGGACGCGGCGATTGTGCTTTCCGAAAACATGGGCGGGACGGGTTTCTTCATGTCGGTCGTGGCGATACTCAATAGCGGCGGGGCGCCGCTTCAAGGTCCATCGCGCTTCCTCGACGACCGGGCGCAGCTCAACGGCCTGGTCATCACCGGCGGCCGGATCGCCGTCGACGCGGTGATCCACGGCTTCGAGGATCCGATGTGCTGCCCGAATTTCCCGGTGGTGCAGACGCTGCAGCTGCGGGGCGACCGGTTGATCCTGAGGCGGTTCGTTTCCGAGACTCCGGGCGGGGACGAGCGGTCGATCACCATCACCGGCCCGGCGGACGGGGATTCGGCATCCGGTTCTTTCCAGCTCAGCGGTACGGTCACCATTTCCCCGTTCGAAAACAACCTGGCGTATAAAATCTACGATCCCGCCGGCAACGAGCTCAAAGCGGGATCCTTCCTCGTGACCTCCGGGGGCATGGGCACTCCCGGAACGTTCAACGTGGCAATCGACCTTGCGGGAATCCCGCTCGGAACGGTGGCGCGGCTGGAGATCTCGGATCTCAGCGCGGCCGACGGTTCGCTCCTGGCGATGGATTCGGTGGAGTTGATGGTGAAGTAATCCGCAGATTATTTTGCACGGCTCGTCCACAGAGAGAAAGTCAAAATCGCCACAAAGAGCACAAAGGGCACAGAAGAATTCTCAATCACTTTCTTTGTGCTTTTTGTGTTCTATGTGGTAAAAAAAATCCATTAGGCTTCCCTACAACGGTAATCGCTGGAGAAACAACATCCTCCCCACACACGGTTCGTCCACTCTTCAGTTTCGTATTTCCCGCGCGCCAGTTTACCGGCGCGTTTTATTGGCCGGGTGTCACTATTTTGAGGTGTCTTCGCA
>JBAVFZ010000108.1:0-4789 GCA_049684495.1 Anaerolineales bacterium
CTTATGGACCTTTCCGCCGTCAACACATTCCTGCATTCCAACACCGTTCAGATCATCATCGCACTCGTCGCGGGCGCGGTGGGCGCGCTGATCGTTTACCTGATCACCTCGTCGATGAGCTTCGAGCAATCCACCTCGCGCCGGCTCGGCAAGTTCGCGGGGACGGTCCCGACCGGGCTGACCGAAGAGATCGGCAGTACGGTGCTCCGGCTTTACAAGCGGGATACGGCCAAGATGCTGGGGAATCTCGATTGGGCCAAGCTCGGCGGGCATTTCGAGGGCTGGGGATTGGATACGCTGATCGGGCGCTGCGCGATATACGGCGTGGCGGCGGCGGCCGTGATGTTCGTCCTCATGCCGGGCAACCTTCTGTTTGTGGTCGGCGCCGGCGCGCTGGCCGGATATTTCCCGGTCCTGCAGGTGAACGGGCGCGCGAGCGACGTGAAGAAGCAGGTGGCGCGCGAGGTGCCGGAAATCGCGGCCCTCGTCGCGGCCGAACTGGCGGCCGGGAACGCGCCGGACGTGGCGATCGAACGCGCGGCGCAGATGCCGGGCCCGTTCGGGAAACTCCTGGGGCGGGCGCTGGCGGATTCGCGTTCGAGCGGCCGGCCGCTCTTCACCCGCAAGCCGATCCGCGGGACGCTGGTGGATCTGCTGCTCGCCTCGGGGCTGACCCAGCTAACCGCCTTCGGCGCCCAGCTGGACCTGGTGGCTTCGAAGGGCGTTTCCGGCGCGGAAATGATGGCGGACATTTCGCGCGCGATCTCGCGCGAGTATTTCGAGCACGTGATGAGCGCGGCGGAAAGCCTCGAGGGCAACCTCGTCATCCCGTCGTCGATCTTTTTCTTCCTGCCGTTCACGGCGGCGATCATGCTGCCGGTGATGACGTCGGTGGGCGGGGCGTTTTAGGACCCCTCCCCAGCCCTCCCCAAATGGGGGAGGGTGGCCGAACCTGACCCGGAGCAAGGCGACGGGAGGCCGGGAGAGTTCAGCAAGGAGGCACTATGTCAGGGATGGAATCCGAAAAACTCAATCCTGTAAACGGAATCATAAGCGAATCATCTTTCCACGAGGGGATAACGATGACAGATAAACCCGCGGGCGGAAACCCACAAATCCGGACAGCGCAAAGCAACCTGATCGCGTTTTTCCTTTCATTGCTGATTCTTATCACTGGATTGGGCGCGGTTGATTTTGTATGGAATCCGCCCGACCCGGGACGGGGTGGCGGCTCCTATTCCTGTTGGCAATCATCATGTTTCTGGACCGCTCATGGAACACATGGCGGAAACGACTATTACTGTACTCTTAATCTTCCATTAGTAGGGGGAGGTTGCCCATACGGTGATGTATCCGGTTATTTCACTGCCTCACAGTGTTCATGGCCTCATAACTGCAGTGGCATGGATAGTTGTTCAGTCGGCGGTCCGGCGGGTTGTGGAGGCAGTCCAAGTCCGGGTTGTTCATGCGGCGGATCGGGATACACTGCAGCATCCGTGAGCGGGCCAGGGTATAACTGCGGCCTTTGGGGTAATGATGGTTGGTGTAGGGCCACCGAAACTTTACACCTCACTGCATCGGATATCAGCCCGTATGTGATCAATTCGTTTGAAGCAGATTCACCTCTAGGAATTCTATGCGGCGGGTTGGGCGCGACTCCTGCTACGTGTGATCGAACATTTACCGACGGATATTACTTGTTTGAATATTGGGCAAATTCCTCGCATGGAGATTCTAGCGCTAAAGCCTCGGCCGAGATAAAAGTGGATACAGCAGTGCCGTTGTTGTCCGATTATGGTCTTAGTGGTGGAACGCCGGCAATCACTCCGGGATGGTATAGCGCAGGTCCGGTTACGCTTTCCTGCGATGCGACCGACGTAACCAGTGGAATGGATCCAGTGACACCCATAACGTATTCCGCCGGACCGACGGTAACCGGAGATGGCATCTATAATCTATCCTGCACGGCGCATGATAGGGCGGGGAACACGGCAACCGGCGCAACACATCCTGTGTGGATAGACAGCATCCGGCCGACGGCATCCCTGTTGTGCAATGGAAGCCCTTGCGGCGCTGGATGGTATACGAGCGCAGTCACCTTTTCGGCGGGCGGCACCGACGCGAATGGTATTGCTTCTTCGGAGGTAAGCCTTGACGGCGGCTCCACATGGAGCCCCTCGGCGACGCCCGGCGATGGAACCTACTCGGTCATAGCCAGGGCATTTGACCCCGCAGGCAATGTCAGCAACACGGTATCGGGCACCGTCAACGTCGATACAACGGCCCCCGCTGGCGTTTTCCACTGTAACGGATCCACGTGCGGCGGCAATTGGTATACGGGCGCGGTTGCGGTTTCGCTCAGCGCCACCGACACTACCAGCGGGATTGTTCCCGGTTCGGCCGTGTTCACCTATGACGGCGGCGCAACATGGGTGCCCTCCGCCTTGCTTCCAGATGGCACCTACAACCTGGAGGGCCGAGCCACCGACTTCGCCGGGAACACCGTCACGATCTATTGGGTGGTACAGATCGACAGCGTCGCACCCATGCTTCAAGTCCTTTATGACGGTAACCCCGTTCCATCCGCATGGTCCAGAACGCCGGTCCACATCACCGCGACCGCATCCGACGCCACATCCGGGATCTATGAATACGGGTTTACCGTCGACGGAGGTCCGCTGCAGACGGACGTAACCCTCAACGAAGGGGTCTACACGATTGTCGGCCGGGCCGAGGACAATGCCGGTAACGTCACCACGACCGGCGCCGCCATCGTCAGGGTGGATACGACTCCGCCGGCGGTCGTCACCTCGCTTTCGGGCACCGCGCCGGTAATGCGGGGCTGGTATCAGGGTGGAATGGTGACCTTAACCTGCGCGGCCAGCGACGCTACCTCCGGAGTGGCCGGAGTGACTTACATCAACCAGACCGCGACCGCACAGGGGGCGACGACACTTTCCTGCACCGCGACCGACGTGGCCGGCAACACATCCGGAGCGTCCAATGTCGACGTGTACATCGATTCCGTCGCGCCGAATCTGCAGATTCTATACAACGGGAACCCCGATCCCAGCGGGTGGTCTAGCGGGCTGGTCCATATCACGGCGACCGCATCCGATGCCACATCCGGGGTCTATTCCTACGGCTTCACTGTCGACGGCGGGCCGCTGTTGACGGACACTACGCTTGGGGACGGGTATTACGTTATTGAAGGCTACGCCGAGGATACGGCCGGAAACATCACGAGAACGAGAAGGATCGTAGGCGTGGATACGACCGCCCCTTCGACGGCTTGGAACGCCAGCCCCGATTGGGTCCGCGGGACGGTGACGCTGACGGGGAAAAGCGATGACGCCGGTTCGGGAGTCGCCGCGGTGTACATATCCTTCGACGGCAAGACCTGGATCCGCGTCGGTTCGGATCCGGACTGGTCTTACACCTGGGATACGACCCAATATGCGGACCAGCTGTATATGCTCGAGGCGCGCGCGGTCGATTTGGCCGGCAACGAGGAGCACACCGCATACCTGGTGATCGGCGTCGACAACACCAATCCCGAAGTGGATTTGTCTTCGGAATGGACGGCACCGTCCGCGGGCGACGCGGGCGGATCGGACCTTACTTCCGGGGTCGCCCGGGCGCGCGTAACCATTTCCGGGAACGGGATCGCCCCGTGGGCGCAGGATTACGGGAGCGTGCCGGGTTCGATCGATTGGAACGGGCGGGACGGCAACGGCGTGCAGGCCGGCTACGGGGATTACGACGTCATGCTCGAGGTTTGGGACAGGGCCGGAAACTACAGCGTGCGATACGGCGTCATCCACCTGCTCCCGCCGCCGCCGGAACCACAGCCGACCGAAGCGCTGCCGGTGATCGTCGCGCCGACCCAGGCGCCGACGAAAGCGCCCGATGTAATAATCGACAGCCCGAAGCAGGAACTGCCCACTGCGCTGCCTTTCTGGTCGCTCATCCTGCCGATCGGGGCGGTGGGGGTATGGTTGTCGGGGAGCAGCATCGCCATCGCGCGCGACCGGCGCTGGAGCGAACTGCGCGGGATCCGGCAGGTGGTGAATCGGTATCTGGATCAGAAAAAAACCAATTTCCCACAGGAGGGAGAAGATGATTGACACGTCCGCGGTATATGTCATCGAGGTGATGTTTGTCGCGACGGTGATCCTGGTGGCGCTGCTGGCGGCGCTGATCACGGTCGGCTTGGAGCGCCAGCGGCACGAACTGAGCGAGATCCGCCACCAGATCGAATCCTGGGCGGAGGAGGACCTGGAAGTCAAGCGGGTCAAACTCGCGCCGCAGATCAACGTCCCGGATGCGGTCGCCTGGCTCAATACCTGCGCCGCGCGGACGATGGGCGCCGAGCCGGGGATTGCGCGCTTCCCGATTGAATCGGCCTACGGCGAGCCGAAGGTGCTGGTGGGCGAGGATGCCGAGGGGCGTCGCTTCCTGCTCTCGGCCTACACGCCGGATGCCATCCGCCGCATCCCGGTGGCCGGGCGCTGGCCGTGGTCGCGCTCGCGGCTGAGCCGCTTCGGGAAAAACCTGCACCCGCTGGTGCCGCTTTCCCGCCGGGTCGAAACTTACCAGCTTTCCACGCTCAACTGCGGGATCACCTTCAACCTGGAGGCGGCGCAGGTGTGGAAGAAGCTGACCAAGGAAGAACTTAAGATGAAGGAACTCTGGCTGTACGTGCTGCCGAGGTGACCTCAACCCCTACCCCCAGCCCCTCCCTTCCTCACCCCCGACCCCTCTCCTGGAATTACTCCAGGAGAGGGGG
>JBAVFZ010000109.1:0-7666 GCA_049684495.1 Anaerolineales bacterium
CTGAGCGGAGCGAAGGACAAGGGGAGGTAGGATGGGATGGATCACATAATACCTACTCCACCGGTGGAACCTTTTCATGCCACTCACTGCCAGAGGCAGTGGTTTTAAAACCTAATAAATGTACACCGAAACACCGAGAAAATCTGAATACACCGATTTTTTAGGCATGATATGGCAGTTGATAGTAATAAGGAAAAACAAACGCTTTTCGGTGTATTCGGCTCTTTTCGGTGTAATCCGTGTACAAAGAAGGAAGTCGGACTGAGTAGAGACCCGGAATTATCATAAATAATTGCACCGGTATCGGTTGCCTCATTTAATGGGCTTTCTTTCCGTACGCCCTTTCTTTCCCCAAGAATCCTTATGCAATACCCGGATCAAGGACACGGCTTGTTAGCAGTATTTCGAGCAATGGTTGGTCCACCTCGTATCCCGAAATGGGAATGTAACGCGCGCCCGGCCTCCCGTGGGAAACCACGCCGAACGGTCCTTCGAAGTTCCACAACGCATATCCCCATCCAAATTCGTGGAACAATCCGAACAGATCGCCAAACCACCGAAGCGCCACGTCGCCGGGCGTCCGATTAAAACAACCGCATTCCCCTATATGGACGCGGGCTCCCGCGGCTTCCACTTCCCGCCACGGCTGATAAAAATCCCGCAGCGTCTCACGGTTCCAAAGCTTTCCGCGCCAGGGGGTTCCCGGATAGATCGGGTGCGGCAAACCGGCGCTTTCCTTCCACCAGAATGCCCCGTAATGGGTGACCGGCATGGGCTGATACCCGCGTCCGCTATGGATGACGGACAAATCGGCGAGCTCCGGCATGGCCCAATTGCCGCCTCCCAGGCCGTCGATGACGATCTCCCGTTGCGGATCCAGGGATCGAATGGCCTGGACGGTGCGCCGGATGACCGCCTCGTGCGTTTCTCTCGTAAATCCGTACTCGCCGATTTCCGGCGGCTCGTTGATCAAGTCAAAGCTCAGTTGCGAAGACGGCACGCCCCGGTATCGCTTTGTTAAAACCTCCCATTGATGCACAAAAGCGTCCTGGGCGATCTCATCCTTCCATAGATTATGCCGTTCCAGGTCATTGCGGTTGATGCAATATCCGGGCGCCCGATGAAGATTCAGGCTCAAGTGAAGATGGCGGCTTCGGCAAGCTTCCAGATAACGATCCGTGAACCGAAAAACATCCTCATCCGGATGGAAGTATTCGAATTGCGTTACCCAAAACCGGTAATCCATCGGCACCCGTACGAAATTGAATCCCTGGAGTGCAAGGAAATCCAATGCCCTTTCGTCCGGCATTCCGGGACGTTCCCCCTCCCGGAAGGACAACATCCATTGAAAATTAAATCCGTAATAAGGCATCGCGAATCCGCCTATAGAAGTTTTCTATCATGACGTTGTTCGGCATCTCACCGCATGAGAGGCCCATGGGCGAATCGGAGCCGCCTGACATCACCTGTGGAATACACGCGGGGGGAGCGCCCCGCCGGCCCGGTGGCCCTACTTGATGGCGCCCTGCACCAACCCGTTATAGATGTATTTTTGCAGCAACAGGAATACCACCAGTGTGGGAATGATAGCCAGAATAATACCCGCACAGATGACCTCCCATTGGGCGCTGTAAGGGCCTTTGAACCGGAACAGCGATGTGGAAATTACGCCCAATTTGCTGGACGGCATATACAAGAAGGGGGTGTAGAAATCGTTATAGACTGCCACGCCTTTAATGATGATTACCGTGGCGATCGCGGGCTTGAGCAACGGCATAATGATCTTGGTGTAGATCGTAAAATGCGAAGCGCCGTCGATGGTTGCCGATTCGTCCAACTCGCGCGGAATGCTGCTGTCCAGATATTGGAGGAATATGTAAATCGCAAGGATATCCGTCCCGACCGAAAGGATGATCATCGACCATATGGAATTGTAGAGTCCCAGGGAAACGACGATTGGGAAAGTGGTTATATTGTTTATGATACCCGGCAGCAATGCCGCCACCAGGAATAATGCCGTCACGAGACCTCTTCCCCGAAACGCAATTCGGTTCACTACGTAAGCCGCCATGGTGCCAAAAAGGATGGAGCCGCCCACCGAAATCACGAGGATGATTATCGTATTCCACAACCCGTCCAACATTTTGCCTTTGGTGAAGGCGACGTAATAATTTTGAAAGTTAAGCCAATTGGCGGGCAGCGACAACGGGCTGCTGCTATAGAACTCCTTGTGTGTTTTCAAGGAACCGATAAACACCACCAAAATAGGGAGCACCGCGATGATGACCCCCGCAAGGAGCGTTAGGTATTGAAAGGTAACTGTCGCAATCCGTTTGATATTCATGATCATCCCTTTTCAGGTTCCCGTTCCAGAAGCCAATGTTGAATTCCGGCGATGACGAGGACGATAATCATGAGCACAACACCCATCGCCGCGGCCAGACCGACTCGCTGCAATTTAAAGGCCTCGTTTACGGTTTGTATGATGAACGTGTTGCTCCCGTTGGCTCCGCCCGTCATGACGTAAGGGATTTCGAAAACGCTGATAGCCCCGCGGATGGCGAGGATTAGGCTTAGGCTGATGATCGGCATGATCCCCGGAATAATGATGTACCAGAATTGCTGCCATCGGCCCGCGCCGTCGATTTCGCTGACTTCGTAGATTTCCGACGGGATGGATTGGATCGCGCCCATGAACATCACAAAATTTAATCCCATGTACCTCCAAACGGAAACGGCGGCAAGCGAAATGTTAATCATTTGACGGTTGCCCGTCCATTGCGTGATGAGCGAGCTGAGGCCCATGGTGGTTAGAAGCTGGTCGAGAACGCCTTCCGGTTGAAAGAAATACAGAAAAATGAATCCTATGGCCACGCCGTTGAGCAAATAAGGGAAAAAAAGCGTGCCTTTAAAAAAGTTCTTTCCGCGGATCTTAAAACTCAGAATGGTGGCGAAATAAAGGGAGAGTGCCAATTGGACGAACGCGCCGACAATATAATAAAGGCTTACGATAAATACCTGGAAATACTCCGGCGTGGAGAATAATTCGATGTAATTTTCGAATCCGATAAATTGTTTTACCTTTTCGTATCCGTTCCAATCGGTAAAGCTGAATCGGACCATGTTGAGCACAGGGATAAAAGTAAACACAACCAGCAAAGTGATGGGCGCGAATAGGAATAGCACTGTAATAATGTTCTTCTGCAATTTATAGGTCACAAGGGATTTTTGGGGAGTCTTCATGATTGTGCGCTCCTGGCGAAATAAACAGCAGGGAGGGAATTATACTTCCCCTCCCTGCTCCTTTCAGAATCTGCTAACTTAGCCGCCGCTGGTTACTTCGTCAAAAGCTTTGGACCATTTTGCATTGAGGTCCGCCATGATGGCGTCGAACGTCTCGGCCGTCGCTCCGCGAGCGGCATCGACGATTCTCTGCTTCCAAGCGTCGGTCCAAAGTCCGATCCCGGACTTATTATCGACGGTGGAAACGAAGCTTTCCTTTCCGGCGGGGGAAGGATTGTTGGCGATCAACTTGGCGCTGGAGAGATCCGCGAGGGTCGCAGGCAGTGTCGCACCCTTGAGCGGGGGAATGCCGCCCTGGTCGAACGCAAAGTTGGATTTATCGAGGAACCAGGAGAGCCAAGCCTGCGCCGCATCCATATTCTTGGTGTTCTTGTTGATGGCGAGATGGTAATCGCCGCCGGCTGCCGCGCATTGCTGCCCGTTGACGTTCGACGGGAAGGGCATGTACCCGATGTTCGCCGGATCAGCCCCGGCGGCCGTGGCGGCCGCCTGCATCTGCACGATGGACCAAGAACCGAGGACCATGGCGCCGACCTTGCCGGTTCCGATGAGTGTCTTGGAGGTTTCCCAATCGGTGGTTGTCGGATCCGCTTCGGTGTAGCCGCCCTTAACGGCGTCGTACATCAACTTGTACAACTGATTGTGCGGAGTTCCCGAGGCGAACGGCTCTCGGATGTCGAGCATCTTGGTGCCGTTGTAGTCCGGATCGCAGGTTATCGAGGGAATTTGGCTTTCCCACTGCGTGAGAGGCCAACCGGCTTTGTAGTTGGTGTAGAGCGGAGTGGCGTCCCCCTTGGTCTTGATGAGGGCCAGGTCGGCCAGGAATTCCTCCGAAGTGGTCGGAAGCTTGGTGATGCCGGCTGCGGACCATACGGCCTTATTGTAGAGCACACCCTGGGCGTTCCCGGTAACGGCAATGCCGTAAACCTGCCCGTCGAGCTGCATTTCCGATTCTACGAAATTGTATTTGTCTTTAAGGTCGGCGACGGCGCCCAGTGAAACGAAGAAATTCGGCAGATCCTTGAGGGGGGTGTTGGCCGGGATCAGCAGCACGTCACCGTATTCGGTGGTCTGCATGCGGGTCTGGACTTCGCCTTCGTAATCGGTAATGCCTTCGAAGGTTACCACGACATCCGGATATACCTCATTGAACGCTTTGGCGTATTTATCCATTGTGCCGTCGTTCACCAGATCGGTCCGGTTGGTGAGAATCGTGATCGATCCGGAGATCGGCTTGACAGTGGGTTCCAGAGTCGCCGGAACGGCGGCCGTTTCAGCCGGTTTTGCGGTGGCCGCCTCGGTGGTCGCCGTCTCCGTGACCGCGGTGCCGCAGGCGGAGAGGACCATGGCCAATACCATTAGTCCAAGAATTACGAATTTGCTTGTGTGCCGTTTCATCTTTCTTCCTCCTCATTAGGGTGCTGGGGTTTTCGGCATTCCATATGCAGTGAACCGTTTGCCCGATGCCCGCCGAATAGGCGCCGGAGGTCCTTTTTTTTTCTTTATCTTCCCGGCTTTCCTCCTTCCGTTTGGGGATTCATCCCGTCAGGATCCCGATATCCCGATCGGAAACGGGATTCCTACCGGCTTAATCCGCTCCATTCGGTCCGCCATCCTTGTTTCAACCAGGAGATTGTTCGGTTGAACCCATTACGGATGATCAATGGCCGCCGCCGATCAACATAGGGAAAACACGCGTTCGGCATTTCTGGAAAAGCACACCCGCAGGCACAAAATGTCCGGCTCGAAGAACGGCGTCTCCTTGAAGGGTGGGTTTTTTAAAACGGCATCCCGCGCCGAATTCCCCAGAAGACCCGGCTTCCCTGTGCTGATCGGACCATCCGATAAAAACCATTCGGGGGATTTTCCCTATGTGATCGTCGAAATTATTGGAGAGGCTCTTCCCCCACCTTACCCCAAAAAACAACAAGAAATTACTATCTATTTTAATAAATTATACTAAATTTTTAATAAAGTCAATATCGATTCAGGGAGACAATTGGGAGATATTCTATCTGAATACAAGAATGCGTTGGAAGATTGGCTTCCATTATTGGGGAAGTACAAGAGGGCCTCATTTTTTTATGCTAATTAAATTGGAAACGGCGCAATGGCCCATCCCAGAGGAATAAACGCAAGGATTACGCAGTAATGGTGAATAACAACCAGGTTTCGTGGTAATCTGCGACAGACGCCAAGGTTTATGCACCAAGCATTTTTGTGGATTCCCGGACCACAAGACTTGGTTTAAGCACAGTGATAATCTGTTCGGAATCCGGAAATTCAATTCGATTGGTAAGCATTTGCACGGCCATGCGTCCCATTCCAAGCTTATCCACATGCATGGTTGTCAGTGAAGGTATGACATGTTTGGCAAAATCGATATCATCAAAACCGATCAGCGAGATATCTTCCGGAACCTTTTTACCCATGGTTTGTGCTATGCGCAAGGCCAAAATCGTCGCATGGTCGTTTACGCCAAAAAGGGCGGTTATCTCGGGATTCTTCCGCAATAGCGCCTCTGTGGTATGCGAGATTTGATCGTTATCGTAATGGCAATCCCCCAGAAAGGCCTTGGTGATTTTATTGTCCCGCAAGGCGGCCAAATACCCGGATCGACGCTCCAGGAAGCTGGGGTATGCATTGGGATTGCTTCCAATAATCCCGATTTTCTGATGACCGTGCCGGATCAGATGCTCAACCGCCGAATAAGCACCGTGGAAGTTATCGGAAAGCACCGCATCATAACGGTCGAATTTTGTATACGCATCCACAAGGACGAACGGAGGCGGCTTTTCGCCGAGAACATGCGCAAGTGTTTCATCCAGGAAGGCTCCCACCAGCAGGAAGCCGTCCGTTCGGTGCTCCGATAGAATATGGGGGATTTCCAGAGGGATGTTGTCTGCGTTCACGGAAATCGTGGCAAACAGGAGATTCATATTCCGCTTACGGCACGCTTCCTCGATGCCGATCAACACCTGCGAATAAAATGGGTTCATCTCAGGCGTAAAACCCGATTCGGATTTAATGACTATGCCGATATTTAATATTCTCCCCCCGTGGGCGGTATGGCCTTGTTTTTTTCCCGGCGAATGGACTTTTTTTTGATATCCCAAGGACTTGGCCGCGGACAGCACGCGCTTTCTTGTACCCGCGGGGATCCCGGGCTTGTCCCTCAGGACAAGCGAAACCGTGGAAGCAGAGACTTTGCTTGCTCGCGCAATATCGTCCAGCGTGATAACCTTGCCCATACCACCTTCTTCATCCTACCCCGCTTCAATATACACCATTTCCTATTTATCAAACAAATCATCATCGCATTCGAATTAGTGCCGAGGCTTGTCCGGAGTGTGGCATCCCCGGCGTCGGAGACCGTCGTGCGTGCACCGTCAATCGAAAACAAAAGGGGAGTTATGGGATTACGTCGGATCGGCCTCTTCCACACTCCGCTTGTTGCGTCCTTCCATTATCCCTGGCAGTGTTTAATTTTTCCGCTGGCACCGCGGGCAGTAGTATGTCGACCGCTGCCCGACGACGATGCGACGGATCTTCGCCCCGCATTTCGGGCACGGTTCCCCTGCGCGGCCGTACGCGCGAAAGTGGTTCTGGAACTCCCCGCCGCGGTAAACCCAGTCTATGCTCGCCCCGTCCTGCGCGATCCCCACCCGCAGCGCGGCGCGGATCCCGCGCCAGAGGCGCACCACTTCCCCCGGACGCAGGGTGTCGCTGCGGCGCAGGGGATGCAGGCGCGCACGGTGCAACGACTCGTCGGCGTAGATGTTGCCGATCCCGGCGATAAACGTCTGATCCAGCAGCAGGGGCTTGAGCAGGCGCTTCTTCGCGCGCAGCATGCCTTCCAGGCGGGCGGAGGTGAATCCCGCCTCAAGCGGCTCCGGCCCGAGCGCACCGAATACCTCCCGTGGCGATTCCACCACCCAGATCCGGCCGAACCGGCGCGGATCGTGATAGCGCAGATCCCATCCGCTGTCCAAATGCCAAACGACATGATCGTGCTTGCGCAGCGGTTCTCCGCCGGGAAACAGCTGTAAATCCCCGCTCATCCTTAAGTGGACAAGCAGATGGTCCCGCGTGAGCCGGCAGACCAGGAATTTCCCGCGGCGGGAAATGTCGATAAACCGCTGGCCACGCATCCGCTCGCCCGCTTCCTCCGGTCCGGGCACGGCGACCGGTTTGGGGTGGCGGATCTCAACCGAGAGAATTTCCCGGCCAATAAGCGCAGGTTCGCCGCCGCATCCGGTGCGGAGTCTGCGCGCGATCGTTTCCACTTCGGGCAGTTCGGGCATGCCATCCTTCCTCACCCCCATCCCCCACCCCTGTAGGGGCGCACGGCCGTGCGCCCCTA
>JBAVFZ010000110.1:0-10149 GCA_049684495.1 Anaerolineales bacterium
CGGGATCCACATCCCAAGCATTAATCGCCGCTGCAGCGAAAATGGCGCATACAATAAAACCAGGTTGAGGGCGAGCCATAACGCCGGCAGGAGAACTTCACTGCGGACGGTTCCGAGCTTCTGCCGCGCGGGAGCCCGGAAGAGAATCCAGCGGACGAATGATACGGCGAGGATGAGCCCGGGCAGGCCCAGGGAAAGCGCAATATCCCAGAGCGGCGGCGTGGGGGTTTGATTTTGAGAAAACCACATGGCGAATTTGGGCAGAGATTGAGTGATCCAAAAATCATACACGGCCCAGGGCAGGAAACCAAGGCCGGCGGCTGCCAGGTGAAGAAGAGCCCCCTCCGGAAAACGGCCCTGGAAGATCCGCATCCAGACCATCCAGACCGCCAGCGCTAATCCGAGGGGCAAAAAGCCGAACGGTTGGAGGACGGCCAGCGCGGTTCCAAGGATGAATGCCGTCGCAAGGGAGAAGGCTGTCGGCCGGGATGCGGGCAGGGCGATCCGGATGGCCAGCAGCAGGATCAACCCGCTCCCGAGCGGGAAATGCGCGCTGGTCAGCAGTCCGAGGAAGGGAATATATTCGGCCACCCAGAGATCTGCGGTGAATGCGCCGAATGGAACCGCCAGAAAACCGAACCCGGAACCGAGGATGAGGATGATCCAGGCGATGCGGCGGCCGCGGTCGGAGAGGCCGATCCGGCCGAAGAATTCCCAGGCAACGGTCAGAAAGAATGCCCCGCCCAGGATGCGCGCGGTGTGCCAGATCGCGATCAAGGGCAGCTTTAACAACCGGGCCAAATGCCCGAGGATCAGATAATACGGAAAGAGCAGAGCCCCCGGCCCCGGATCCTCGGTGAAGGCCAGCGAATAGAGGATTTGCCCGTTATAACCTTGCCGCATCTTCGCCAGATACGAAGCGGCGTCGTATGGATTGAAAAGAAAACCGGTGAAGCGATACTCGCCCGCGCCGGCATACGCCAAGGCGTAAGGGATCAAGGTAAGCAGTGCGATGATTAGCGATATCGCGATGATGGGCAGACGCGAACGCATGCGGCGGATTCCTTTTCGAGCGCGGTTCAACCTCTCCGCGACATTCTCCACTGACGGCGGAGCGCCTCGCGGCCAAGACTCGCCAGATCCTGCGGCCGAAACGACATGCGGAACAGTTCCCGGTAGGACTCGTCGCCGGTCAGCATGCCCCAGATCGTCCGGGCCAGAATCTTTTTCTCGGGCGGGCGGCGTTCATCCACGCGCAGGCTGTATAGGAAGGCGTTGGCCAGGCGCGCATTCTTGATGATGGCGTTGCTGATGCCAAAGAGGATTTCCCCATAGCGGTTATCGTCGGCGATCCGGCGGGCGACGGGCGCATATTCGGATTCGAACGAGGCCGCGCTGATCCCGGTCTGGAAGGCCGTCTCCATGGCGCTTTGGGAAGTGGTGAACGCGGAAAAAATTCCGTCCTTGTAGAGCCGGGCCACGGCGGCGTCGCCCACCGCCACCCACCGGTCGCCGAACAGGCGGCGGGCGGCGTGCAGCGGAACCCTCGGCCCGCAACCGCAGCAGGATTCCGGCGGCGACGGAAGATAATGCGAAATCGGCTCCTGTTGCGCCTGAAAGAATTCCCGGACGGGGTCCGGGCCCATGCCGTGGCCCAGCAGGGAAACATTCAAATATTGTTTTTTAGGGACCAGGACTCCGAACACCAGGCCCTTGGGATCCCCGAAGAAGGCCGCGACGGTGTGGGGCGGCCATCCGGCCGGTTTCCGGATTTCATCCTGCGCCATGACTTCCGCGGCGGGAGGGGTGTAATCGAAGAACGGATCCATCACCGGCGGACTGTTCACGCCGGCCGCCAGGACGAGAAAATCGGCGGCGTAGGTTCCGGAATCCGTCCGCACCTGCGGCTGACCCTGCCATTCCACCGAGCGCACCCGCTCCGGAATATACACGGCGCCGCGCGCACGGGCTTCGGCGAGCAGGAACGCGTCAAAGCTTTCGATCCGCTCTCCGCTGTGCGTCCGCGGACCGCATCCGCGGTACACGCTGAGAATGGTGCGTCCCGGCCGGGGCTGGGTGAGGCGGATAACCTGGCCCAGAATGTGAACCCGGTATTCCTCGATCGTTTCCTGGATGACGGAGGGGGGAATGCGGATGCCGATGGATTCGATCGCCTGCAAGGCATTCGCGGAGACAATCCCCGCGCAGCCTTTGCAGCCGATGACGCCGCGCGCTTCGTTACTGTACCGTGGATCGAAGATCCGAACGTCGATCCGGACGGACGCTTCCCGGGCGCGATCCAAAAGGTGGATGGCGGCGAAACAACCCGCCGGTCCGCCGCCGATGATGCACACCCGGCTGTTCTCCCGCAACTGCATATCCGCGCCTCCAGGGCGATGATAGCATCCTCGCCCGGAAAACGGAACCCCGGGAAGACCGGATCCGGTTACGACCGGATTCGACGTCTTGGACTCAACACGCCGCAGGCTTTGCCGCCGGCAAGTACGGCTCGAGGACGGGCACGCCATCGGAAAGGGAACCGTGCGGAATGGTATAGATCCAGGTCCGGCAAGACCTGCGGCCGTTAAGGAAATAGAGGCCGCCGAATCCCTCCCATGTACCGCCGGACCGCCAGGCGGAGCGGATCGCCTCCCGGGGCACGGACGGATCCGGATCCCCGGCGCCGGCGTGCAGCAGCGGCTGGAGGCAAAGCGCGGCGGCGTCAAAACCCAATTCGGAAAGCGGCGGCGGATCCGCCTCGTACGCGCCCCGGTATTTTTCCGCGAACGGTTCATCACGGATGAAATCTTCGGAATGGTATGCCGCCGGAGAAAAGATGAAGCGGATGGTATCCGATTCTGCCGACGTGGGAAGCCGGTCCTCCGCCTCGCCTTCGGCGTAGAAAAAGGAACCCTGGAACCCCAATCGCTCCAGATCCGCAAGCAGTGCGGGAAGCGCATCGGCGGAACCGGAATAATAGACCAGCCGCGGCGCCGCGTTATTAAAGGAAAGGATCCAGGCGGAGGAGTACTGCTGCGGGGACAGTGGAAAAACCGTCACGGGAAGGGCGAGAGTTTCGGCGCGTTGCAGGAAACCGTCGGCGATGGCTTGGGAATGCCCGCCGGATTCCGCGAGCATAAACACTTCCGTGAATCCGTCGGCCGCCGCCCACTCGGCGTCTGCTGCGCCGTGAATGGTATCGTCGGGGGAAAGCCAAAGAATTCCGGAGGGCCGATCATCCTCCGGGACCGGGGTGGTATCGGCCGGGAAGACGGCGGGAATTCCCGCCATGCGGAGGAGCGGGATGGCCGAGAAAATCTTGGAGGTGTCGGTGTGAAAAATCCCGCAGAAGACATCCGGCTGGGATGCAATCCGGGAGACGGAGGCGGCAAAATCCTGCACCGAGCCGCGGGCATCGTAGGCTGTCAGCTCAACATACCAGCCGGCTTTTTCCAGGGCCAGCCGGTGTTCCTCGAGCGCCAGATCGGCCGCCTTCCGAATCCCGTCGCCGAATGCCGCATAAGGCCCGGTCAGATCCGTCAGGGTGACAAGCCGCAGCTTCCGGACGGAGTCCCCGCATCCGGAAAAGATCCCCGCTCCCAGCAGAAGCAGGGCCAGCGCGCGAGCCGTTCTCAACGCGAAGGATCCTGGTTGATCCGATCCAATTCGGCCAGGAGCGTTTCGTCGGTGGGGATATCCGGGGCTGATGCACCGTCGTAACGGTATCGGATCCGGCCTTCCCAGTCGAGCAGGATGTTGGTGGGGAGCCGTCCTTTTCGGTACACATCCACCTTCTGATGGAAAAGAGAAGCGACGTAATTATCGGAGTCGGCAAATCCCGGGAACGGCAACCCTTCGCGTTCCCAATGCTCGCGGATTTGCTCCGGACGGTCGGGGTCGATGATGAGGATTACGGCATGCCGCGCTTCAAAGGCTTCGATATCCCGGCGCAGCTGGGCGAGATGGCGGCGGCAAAAGGGGCAGGCAATGCCGCGATTCAGCACCAGCAGGACGTTGGTATGGCCGCGAAACGTGGAGAGCGTAACCGGATAACCATGAGAATCCACAAGTTGAAAATCCGGCGCGCGGGGGAATGGATCCGACACGAAAAGAGCCTCCCGGAAAGCTACGACTGTTTTGATTATAAATGTTATTGGCGGATTGTGTTTCGTCAACCCGGGGGCAGATGCCGATTTATGCAACGGTTGAGAAAAAAATGACCAAATGGACATGGTTTTATTTTGTTATGACCTCAGGGGGAATCCCGGTGCGTATCCGCCGTCAAATTAATTTCTCCGATCCGGATTCGTTCGTCTGGGGGAGGAAATAGTTGCGCCGAAAAGCGGATTTTGGCCTTTTGGACAATGTGCCAGGCTGCCTTTGTGGCATGCAATGGAATCACCTTCCTGTCTCGATCTCCAATCCCCAGTTTAACGTCCAGCCCAACGGAAATCCCGAGCCCGACCGTTACGCCGGCGCCGACCGCAACTCCCCTCCCGACCCGCACCGCCTCCCCGACGCTCATCCCCGGAATCGAAGTGGCGGTGGATGTGGATGACGCCAAATTGTTCATTTCCAAAGCCCTCCGGCGGGATACCTTCCGGTGCGGAGCGGCAAGCGAGGCGGCCGATTACCCCGAGCGAAATACCTTCTTGGTTCTTCCAGTGGCAGTGGAGGGCGGGCCGAGATCCGCTTCGGCTCAATTGGAGAAGTGGCTCCGGGTGAACGCGATCGATCCATGGGCGGTTCATTTCAGCGGCGCGGGAATCGCCGGCGCAAGTTTGGGTTTTTTCCGGTCGTGCATCGCGAGGGACAAGGATACCTTGGCCCTCACCGAACTCGGTAATGCGTTCGATGTGGAGATTACTGCGGACGGGTTTCTTCCAGCGCTTCCGGATGAAACGGAAATCCCCCTGGATTCTCTCGTTCCATGATCGTTCGTTTCTTGGAACCGAAGAAAATTTAACCGCTTTTTACGGAAACCATCCGCATATTTCTCTTACGATGATCCCAGCGGCCGGATTCCCAAAACAATCTGTGCGTGGCCGGGGGAGCCGGACTTTCTCCGCCGTCCTATGGATTTGATTTTTTCGTGTACAATTCCACTGGAAACGACCAACCTTTTCTCGTCAAGGAGCCATCATCATGAAACGTCACCCATTGCTGGTTTTCGGATTGATGCTGGTGTTCTTCTCGCTGGCATGCCAGTCCGTGCCGTTCTTGGCGCACCCGACGCCCACACCGACCACCACGCCGACCCCGACCCAAACGCCCACGCCAACCGGTATTCCGGGGATCACCCTGCCGGTGACGGTCAGCGGCGTGCAGATAAAATTCACCGATCTGCACGAAGAATCGGAAATCCTCTTCGGTACCGAACGCTATACGCCCAAATCCTCCTCGGACACGTTCATCGTCGCGGTAGCCGACGTCCTCACCAGCGGCACCACCCACCAGGAAGTGGCGGATTGGGCCGTTTCCCTGAACCAGGATATCTCCTGGGTATTCATGCAGTCGCACGGGGATACGAATTCGATCACGTCCGTGGAGTGGACCTTCGTGGTCAGCAAGAGCACTTCCGCCTACCGGATCCATCTGCCCGGCGGCGTGGACGTAGAACTCTCGAGTCTGTTGCGGTAGCATCCGGGATGCAGCTATTGAAAATAAAAACACACCGCGCGGTTGCTTGCGCGGTGTGTTTTTATTGTTTTTCCCAATACGGTCAAGCGGCGCTTTTCGCGGCACTCTCCGCGCGGCGGCAGATGGCGCGGATCAATCCGGAAAAGATCGTCGCGTGAAAAGGTTTCAGGAAAATCCAATAAAGAATTCCCAGGAAACCCTTGGGAAGATAATAAGCGGTCAGCAGCAGACGGGTCTTCCCGACGCCGAGCGGCACGGCGAGGAATTCCAGCCAGCCCAGGCCGAACATTCGCATCTCCGCGCGCAAACGCAGAAGCCTTCCGGCTTCGACTTTTTCCACGCGCCAAAAATCCACCACATCCCCCGGCCGCACGTCCTGCGGATGCCTTCGCCCGCGCTTCATGCCCACCCCCCCGGCCAGCCGGTCGAGCCAGGCGCGAAATCTCCAGAGCCAATCCATGTAGAACCAGCCCTTTTCGCCGCCCAGGGATGTAAACACGTGGAAAACATCCATCGGGGTGGCGGCGGCCAGGCGCTGGCGGTGCTCCAGGATCAAGCCATCCTGGAATTCCAAACCGCTCGGCATCCGGTCCCCCTGGCTGCTGGCCAGGGAATCCGCCCAGGTGGTTTCCACCTCTCCCTGTTCCATCCGGTCGATCGCGCGGCGGAGGAATTCCCGGTAGTGGATCAGCGGCACCGGACCGAAGATTCCCTCCGCGGTGTGGGAGTTCACCACCGCCGGCTGAAAAAGGCTGTCGATGCGGGTCCGGGCAAGGTCATCCGGGATCGGCGTCACCCAATGCACCCACTGCGAGGAAAGCCACGGCAGGTACCAGGGCAGGGGGATCATCAACCGCCGCGACCCGCGTTCCTGGGCGTAAGCGCGCATCATCTGGATGACGCTGGTCACTTCCGGGCCGCCGATCTCGATGGTCTTTCCGCGCGCGGTGGGGGTGCATACCGCCAGGATGAGATAACCCAGAAGGTCGCGGATGGCGATCGGCTGAATGGGGGTGGTCAGCCATTTGGGGCAGAAGAATACGGGCGTCCGTTCGGCGAGACAGCGGACGATTTCAAACAATACGCTGCCGCTGCCGACCACCGCGCCGGATCGAAATTCCGTGACCGGAATGCCGGACCGGCGGAGGATTTCGGCGCAGCGGCGCTGGGAGGCCAGCAGGCCGGACCGGTCGAATTTCTCCTCGCCCAATCCGCCGAGAAAAATAATTTGATGCAGCCCGGCCGACCGGGCCGCCGCCGTGAAATGCTCCGCCGCAATGAGGTTCCGTTCGAGAAAGGCCGGCCCGCCGCGTTGGGAATGGAGGAGGAAGAAGGCGGTCTCCACGTCCCGCATGGCTTCCTCCAACGGGCCGGATTTCAACGCATCGCCGTCGGCGACCTCGACGGCGTCAATCCACGGCCGTCCGGCGAGGCGCTCCTTATCGCGGACGAGCACCCGCACCCGGTACCCGGCTTCCAGCAGGCGCGGAGCAAGCCGGCCGCCGATGTAGCCGGTTACGCCGGTCACAAGAATCCGCGGGGATTCCTCCTCGGCCATCGGAGAGTCGTCAGAGAAGGTCATACACCGTCCCGGGCGGGCCGCCCTGCCGGTCTACAGCGGAATGCCCTCCGGCCGCAGCCGATCCAAAGGAGATGGGATAATGGAAGCCGATCATCGCCGTCCCACCGCGTCGCTGGCGGCATCCAAGCGCGCCATCTCCTCGCCGGTGAGCCGCCACTCCAGCGCGGCGATCACGTCTTCCGCCTGGCGTTTATTCTTCACTCCCGGGATCGGAATGGCGCCTTTCCCGATCACCCAATTCAATGCCACCTGGACCAGGGAGCGCCCGCCGTGGGCCCGGGCGATTTCCCGCATGCAATCGAGAAGCGGAGGCAGGCGGGAGAGGAACTCCCGCGAGTACCGGTTCCCGCGGAAATCCTTGGGCGGGGATTCCGGCGTGTAGCGGCCGGAAAGCACGCCCATGGCCAGCGGGCTGTAGGCGATGACGGACACGCCGAGTTCACGGCACAACGCGATCAGGCCGGTCTTTTCCGGATCCCGGTTCAACAGGCTGTATGAAATTTGATTGGAGGCGAGCGTCAGGCCCGCCGCTTTCAGAAAACCGGCGCACTGCCGGGTCCGTTCCGCGTTGTAATTGGATACACCCGCGGCGCGGATCTTTCCGGCGCGGACGGCGTCGGCCAGGGCCTGCATCAGCGCATTATCCGGGATCATGGAGACGGGCTGGTGGATTTGATACAGATCCACCGTTTCCACCTGCAGCCGCCGCAGGCTGCCGCGCAAGGCGCGCTGCAGGCTGCCCTTTGTCAGGCGGAAGGGGAAGGGGAAGAATTTTGTGGCCAGTAGGACCGGTCGGCCGTCGGCTTTAAGAAAACGGCCGATCATTTTCTCCGACTGGCCGAGTCCGTATACCTCGGCGGTATCGAAAAAGTTGATCCCCGACTGCATGCAATAATCGAACGCCTCGCGGATATCCGCTTCGTTGTAGCCCCGGCCGTAACCCCAGAACATCGTATCGCCCCAGGACCAGGCGCCGATACCCAGCGGTGGAATTTTCAGGCCGGTCGTCCCAAGCGATATCCGTGAGAAGTTCAAAAGGGAATTTCTCCTTTATCGTACCGGGGTCTTCCTCTATTATAAGACCATCCTCTGATGGTACACTCGCCGGGGAGTGGCGAATATGAATCCGGGAAAGGTCACCTTCATCAGTTCGGGCGAAACGTCGCCAACCGGCGGTATGATTTTCCGCAAACTGTCGGCATCCCTGCCGCGCGGATACCGGGTCGCCATTTTAGAGACGCCCGCCGGCTTTGAACTCAACTCCGCGAAAGTCGCCGGGCGCGTCGCCGAAGCGTGGGCCCTGCGCACGACGGAGTATGCTCCGCGGATCGAGGTGATCCCGGCGCGGCGGAAAGGAACGCCCTTCAGCCCGGATTCTCCAGATATTCTTCGCCCGCTTAGCGTTGCCGATTTGGTGTACATGGGCGCCGGGAGCCCGACCTACGCGGTCCGGCAACTGCGGGGCAGCCTGGCCTGGCAGCAGGTGCTGGCCGGCTGGCAGCAGGGCGCCGAGCTGGTCCTGGCCAGCGCCGCCGCCGTCGCGGTCGGTTTGTTCACCCTGCCGGTATATGAAATCTTCAAAGCAGGCGAAGATCCGGAATGGAAACCGGGGCTGGATCTGTTCGGCCCCATTGGCTGGAAGCTGGCGGTGGTTTCCCATTGGAACAACGCCGAAGGCGGGGAGGATCTGGATACCCGCCGGTGTTTCATCGGCCTCGAGCGATTCGACGCGCTCGCCCGCGCTTTGCCGCCCGGGACAACGGTTCTCGGATTGGATGAGCACACGGCGGTCGTCCTGGATTGGACATCGGGGACGGGCAGGGTGGAAGGGAAAGGCACAATCACCATTCTGCGGGACGGACGCGAACAAATACATCCCGCGGATTCGGAATTCCCCCTTGGGGAAATGGGAGAATACCGTTTCCCGCCCGAGCCATTCGGAGTGGGGAAAAAAGTTTGGGAGGAAGTCCGGGCCCGGCGCGCGGAAAGCGAAGCGGATCCCATCCCGCCGCCCGAAGTGGTGAGCCTGCTGCAGGACCGTGAACGGGTCCGCAAGAGCGGGGATTACGCGAAGGCCGACCGGCTGCGGATGGAAATCGAACGCCTGGGGTGGACCGTGATGGACACGCCGGGCGGCGCAATCCTCCGGCCGCTGCGGAAAGGTTGACGCTCATCCTCCGGGTGGCTATAATCACCCAGCCGAACGCGGCTTTCCGTTGCGGGTGTAGCCAAGTGGTAAGGCACTTGCTTCCCAAGCAAGCATTCGCGGGTCCGAATCCCGTCACCCGCTCCAAGATAAATCAGACTGGAGGAAAGAATCCAGTCTGATTGCTTTAACGCCGTTGGTAAAGATCCCCATCCCGTTATCCGCAATTTCGAAGTTGAGGCAAAGAATCCGGATACGGAGCGGGATAAGCGAAAAAGGAATACTGTTTCGACGTTCGCATTTGGAAAACGGGATCACCCGCCTAAAGTTATTTGAGAGTGGAAAGAAATCCCAGCACATTGCACTTGAAAATAACATGTTGACCGATTAGCTTCGCGGGAGATTGTCAATTTTTCTACAAGGAAACTGACTTTTTCGAGCTTTGATAAAAAACGTATTTGATTTGTGGGCGAATCTCCAAATAGAGAAAATAGATCATAAAAGTATCCTAAGAAAAAACATTGATGGAAAAGGTTGTTACAGAATGGTAACAATTATTTCGAAATTGATTAATCCTCTTATCTACAAATTAGTATAATGGATATGCCGATGAGCACGGGGGAGTGAATAACCACCAAGATCTAAAAACCCCCGAAAAGAGCCTGTTGCATGAGTTAAGCAAATTTCGGGAATCACCGTAAAACCAGCGAGTCCTTTTGGTCGAATTGGTGTTTTACATAGCAGCCCTCATTATATTCCGTCAACAGAGAGCCGATGACCT
>JBAVFZ010000111.1:0-1846 GCA_049684495.1 Anaerolineales bacterium
GCATGGAAGGGGGATGGAGCGGAGCATGAATGGTACCGGATCACATATATGAAAAAGGCGGAAAAGGGGATCTTGCGGGCGCGTAATGCGGTGGCTCGATAAGAACCGGCAGGAGCGCACCTTCCAGGGGCGGCATTCTAAAGCCACCGCCTTTGGCGGTGGTAATTTACTATGCCTGTGCTAAAAATTTTTGATAATGTGGAAAGGACCCGATGAAAAAACAGCTTGCTCGGATTATGGGGCTCGCCCTTGGCGCGGTATCGATGGCGTGCACGCTTTCCTTCTCCCTGGTGCCGAACACGCGGGTCGCACCGATGCAAACAGAAAAGCTCCCGGCTCCCATTGGCACTTTCTCTCGGACGGCTCCGCCCACCATCGCCGCGCCCACGGAGACTCCCGCCCCAACATTCACCAACAGCAGGACGCCCGCCACTCCCGTCACGCTGGATCCGGCGGATGCACCGCAAGGCGACATCGCCTTCGAAAAGGGAACCTGCTGCAATGAAGACGGCGTATATCTGGTCACACCGAAGATCAACGGACGTGGAATACTGGATTTTCTATATGGGCAGGTCTCCAATCCCGAGTGGTCGCCGGACGGGAAACGGATTGCGTTGAGATTGTACCGGTGGAGAAAGGTTACGGAGACCACTTCCTACTGGGTGGATGATATCGCCGTGATCAACCGCGATGGCGGCGGCTTCAAAAAGCTGACCCGGATGGAGGAAGGGGACCGGTTGTGGGAGTATACCTGGTCGCCCGACGGCCGCTGGATTGCCGTGGTCCGTTCCAGGATGGATCCCAATTATATGTACTCCGATTACGCCGTATGGATCCTAAAAACCGACGGGTCCGGCACGCTGAAAAAGATCGGAGATACCACAAATGTCGACGCGCATGTGGAGTGGCTCCCGGACAGCAAGCGGCTGGCTTTCCTCGAACCGGGCGGGCAGTTGGTGATCGCCTCGATCGAGACCGGAGAGGCGCGAACGGTGAAACCCATCGCATCCGCGGACGACGGGTATCGGATCTTCGACGTTTCGGCGGACGGCACGTCTGTCGTGTACCTGGACTTTTCCGAAACCGAATATTCCATCCGGAGGATCGATTGGGAAGGCTGGATATCGGACGTCGAGCCCGGGGAGGAGACGCTGTATACGGGCGTCATGGATCGGGATATCAAAATGATCGTTCCCATGGCGGGCGATCTCGCCCTTTCTCCGGACGGCGGGAGTGTGGTCTATTTCCTCACGGAACCCGGGAAGGCCACCCTCCAGCTCTTTGCCATCGGAAGCGACGCCCCGATCACCCTGGCCGAGCTGACCGATTACTCGCCCGATCTCGCACGATTGGGTCCGGACGACCATCTCATCCCCGCCTCCCCGAATTGGAAACCCGGCTGGTCTTCGGACGGCAAATGGATCGTATACGCGACGGCGGTCAGCGGACAGGGTTGGGAGAACGGGAATATCTACATCATCAACGGTGCCCAGGCCCTGGCTGGAACGATCGAACCGATCCTGGTCGCGGAACACGGCCGGGGGCCGGATTGGCAGCCGGTCGTCTGACCGGGGCGCCGGATGCTTCCGGGGGATTTAATGCAGGAATAACCGAAGGTTCAATTGCCCAAGGCGGGTTTTAATTGCGGCATCGGAAGGCGGTGATCGGCGATCACCGCCTTTTTATTGGGTTTCAAAACCGCTGCCTTTGGCAGTGAGTAGCATGAAAAGGTTCCACCGGTGGAGTAGGTATTATGTGATCCATCCCATCCTACCTCCCTTTGTCCTTCGCTCCGCTCAGGACATTCCCCTCCTCCCTTCCCGTAAGACGGGCAGGGAGGAGGGGA
>JBAVFZ010000112.1:0-9792 GCA_049684495.1 Anaerolineales bacterium
GCCCGGCGGCGGAAGCCGCGGAGGCCCCGGCGACCGGCGGCCCGGCGGCGGAAGCAGACGGTAATGTTCATCCCGCCGGCCACAATGGCCGGCGGGATTTCAATTCCCTCCCGGTGACGGGCAATCGCGACGGAAGTTCAACCATGGATAATTCTCCGCGCTGGTCTACGAACACGAAACTGATCGTCATGCTGGCCGTTCTGGTCGTGGCCGGATTCTTCCTGGTCCGGTTCCAGGTTTTGATCATTCCATTGATCATGGCCCTCATCATGGCCTACCTGCTGAACCCCATCATCCTCTTCTTTATGAAATTTCTGCGGGGATCCCGCACCATTGCCGTCCTGATCCTGTATGGGATCCTGATCCTTTTGCTGGTCGGCCTGGCCGGCGGGGTGGGCTTCCTGCTGCAGCAGCAGCTTTCCGGCGTGCTGGCAACGGTGCGGGTTTTCATCGACAGCATCCCGGTTTGGATCGACACCCTTTCGGCCAAGCCGGTGTCGATCGGGCCGTTCACCTTCGATCTTTCCACCGCCGACGTTACCTTGCTTCAGGACACACTGCTGTCCACCGCGCGGGATGGGATCGGACAACTCACGATATTGATAACCGGCGCCGCCAGCGACCTGGCAGCCTTTTTCGGGTGGACCGCGTTCGCATTCCTGGTGGCTTTCTATCTGCTGCACGATATGGAATTACTGCAAAAAAGCCTGTTGGGGATCGTCCCGGAGAACCATAAAAAGGATATCGGGCGGCTGCTGCATGAACTCGGCCCGATCTGGAACGCCTTTCTACGCGGACAAATGCTGCTCAGCCTGATCATGGGTCTGGTCATCGGCGGCGCCATGAGCCTGCTGGGAGTGCGTTACGCGATGGTCCTCGGGCTGATGGCCGCCGTGGCGGAATTCATACCCATCATCGGCGCCAATGTGGTCGGCGCCACGGCGGTCCTGATCGCCTGGTTCCAGCCGGCCAACTGGCTCGGACTCCCCCCGCTCACCTATGCCATCGTGGTCCTGGGCACCGGGGGATTACTCCAGCAGCTCGAAGGTAATTTCCTCATCCCGCGGGTGATGGGAGGCCAGCTTAAGCTGCACCCGGCGGTCATGATCATCGGCGCCCTGGTCGGCTTCAGCCTGCTCGGGCTCCCGGGGCTGCTGCTCTCCGGACCGATCATCGCCACCGGGCGCCTGTTTGGGAAGTACATACATGCCAAGCTGTTCGATCTTCCGCCCTGGCCCGATTGGGAAAAAGAGCATCCATCCGTCGTCAAACCGTCCTCCGTGCGGATCCGTCCGGCGCGCGAATCCGATAAAAAGGACATGCTCGCATTGACCGATCGGATTTGGGAAGGCCACGATTACACGCCCCAGGTTTGGTCTACGTGGCTGGCCGACCGCAAGGGGCTTCTGGCCGCGGCCGAGATGGAAAAGCGGATGGTGGGATTTGGAAAATTATCCCGCGTTGCCCCGGGGGAATGGTGGTTGGAAGGCTTGCGGGTCCACCCCGGGTACCAGGGATTAAAAATCGGTTCCCAGCTGACCGAACATCTGGTGGGAGAATGGCGGAAACGCGGAGGCGGCGTGCTCCGCCTGGCGACCTCGTCGGAGCGCGTGCAGGTGCAGCGCTTGTGCGGCCGGCTGGGCTTCCGGCGCGTGGGAATCTGCCGGGTGATGGCGGCGAAACCCGTCGCCCGCGGCGCGTGCGAGTACCGGCCGGTGGCGGAAGCGGAAATGCAGGAGGCCATCGCCTTTTGGAAACAAAATGCCGCCGCCGGGAAAACGCCGGATCTCATCGCCGACGGCTGGCGATGGAGCCGGTTTACCGAAGCGCGGCTGTCCGAATTCGTCCGCCGGGGCGGCGCCTGGTGGTGGCGGGACCGCACCGCCATCCTGCTGACGTACGATTCCGATCATGATAATGAACCGAGTCTGGAAGTCGCCACCGTCCTATCACCGGCGGACAAGCTGGCGCCGATGCTGCGCCAGCTGCGGGTGCTGGCCCATTCCAAAAAGGCCGGCCGCGCGGCGTGGGTGATGCCCGACACCCCCCGCCTAACGCAGACCGCCCGCCGCGCCGGATTTACCTCGGCGTGGGATGGCCGGCTGTGGCTCTTCGAGCGTACGGATACTCTGTAATTCAATCTCTTCAACCAGCGGAGGCTTTAGATGCCCAACCCCCCGGAAATTAAAACCGAAACCGTTGCCGAAACCGAAAACTATCTGATCTATTCCGCCGAAGAACCCGATGGTGAAACAACCTGGAACGTCGAATTGGGAACGGTCACGCTTCACTTCTTCCGCGAGGAATGGCGGGAGCTGCTGGAACTGATGGCGCAGGTAAAGACGAAACCGTAGCCGATGCGCAAGGTCGAACGGTTCGCGCCCGCCCCCCGTCTGCCCTCGCGGAGCATTCCTGCTCGGTTTTGTTCTTTAAGCAGGGATGATTGCGAAGCGAGGGAGCGATGAACGCCGGTGCTCCGCCGATGCGAAGCATTCGCGAGCCTGCCCTCGGCGGTGGTTTTCGCCGTGGGTGGGGGCCGGCGCTGTGCGTCCTCTTCCTCGCATCGGCATACCTGGCATGGGTTTTATTCCAGAACGGGTCCGGCCCGCTGGCCTTTGCCTACCCCGGCACGCGCTTCGGCCAGGGCGACCCCTCCGGCACAGAAGGGTACGACGGTCAATTTAATTACTACATCGCGCGCAATCCCGATCCCGGGCGCGTCGAACCCTTCCTCGATTCCCCCGCCTACCGCTATCAGCACATCCTGTATCCGCTGCTGGCTCGAGCCCTCGCGCTCGGGCAGACGGATGCGATCCCCTGGACGCTGATCGGGATCAACCTGGCCTGTCTGTTTGCGGTCACATTCCTCACCGGCGAGCTTATCGTCCAACGAGGGGGCAGCCGCTGGGGCGCGTTGATATTTGGATTGTGGGCCGGGCTGATCGGCGCCGTGCGGTTGGATCTCTCCGAACCGCTGGCGCTCCTGCTGGTGATCTTTGCACTCTGGATCGCAGGCCCGGGCCTGGACCGGAAACTGATATTCTGCGCTCTCCTGCTCTCCCTGGCGATGCTCGCCAAGGAAACGATGATTCCGTTTATCGGAGGTTGGATTGCCTGGCTGCTTTTACGGCGCCGGATCGGCGGCGCTTTGCTGATCCTTTCGGCGCTGTTGCCGTATATCGGAATGCAAATCTGGCTATGGGCGGTATTCGGCTCGCCGGGGATAGGCAGCGGAGGCGCGGGCTCGACACCTTTCGAATGGATCCCCTTCGCTGGGTTAATTCGGATCGCCGGAGCCAGCCTGCCGGCGTTTGCCGCGCTCCTGACCGTGTACCTGCCGGGATTGCTGTTCCCGGCCATTTACGGTTTAGCCGCCCCGGTTGCGGATCTCATCCGGCAGCGGACCAATCCGGAAGGCCTGCTGCTCCTGGCCAACGCAGCGATGATCGCCTTCGCGCCGTTTTCAACCTTCCGTGAACCGCTGGGGATCCTCCGCCTGGCGTGCGGATTACTCCTTTGCCTTTGGCTTTACGCCGCGGTGAAGAAATTCGGTTGGTGGAATAAACTCGGGCTGGTCGGATTGGCGTACTTGGTGTTCCTAAGATAGATGGGAAAAAACGGACAGGATTGACAGGATTTTTCAGGATTGACAGGATTTCTTCATATATTTTTAAAATCCATGAGGTATTTACTCAGCCTGATTTCTCTCCCTTGTACACCGAAACACCGAAAAGAGCCAAAAACACCGAATTATTTATTTTTTTAATAATCCGTGTAATCGGTTCTTCTCCGTGTAATCCGTGTACGCTTTTCCCGGCCTGAGCAGATACTCCATGAGTTTATACAACTTTTTGTTAAGCCAATTACATTTATACTCACGCTTTCGTATTAAAGAAAAATCTTCTCCGTCGCTTTGCCTCTGACCGCAAGCCATCCCATCCCCCTTCCCCACGATTCTCCCTTTTCAAAGAAATGGTCAGGATTTTTCCCCTCCTCTGTCCTCCCCCGTTTGCTTGATCGAATTAATCAATAAGGAGATCTTTTCCCGAAAAGCAAACGGGGGAGGGATGGGAGGGGTCTACTCCCTCTGAAACTTCCACACCGCAATCCCGAAAAACACCAAGGCAAACCCGCACAAGACAGCGGCCGGCAGGATAATGCCCCCCAGCCCCTGGCCGCGCAGGATCAGGTTTTGCATTCCGTTCATCGCCCAGTAGGTGGGCGTCAGATGCCCCACCGCCTGAAAGGTCGCTCCCGTCACCTCGAGCGGCATCCAGGCGCCGCCCAGCCCGGCCAGGGCAAGCATCGGAACAATCGAGAACATGGCGATCTGTTCGGTGGTCCGCGCGATTACGCCGATGAGCAATCCCATCGAGGCGATCCAGAGCGTGACGGCCGTTGCCATGATCAGGAACGCGGCGGGAACCTCCCAGTAGGTCAGGCCGAACAGCAGCTGGCCGAACGTCCCGAGCAGGATCACCTGGATGAACACCAGCAGGAACATCGCAAGAAAATGCCCGATCAGGATCTCCATCCGGGAGATCGACGTGGTGAGCAGCCTTTGCAAGGTGCCCGACTTCCTTTCCCAGACGATGATTTCCGCCGCACCAATCAACCCCGCGAGCGCGAAAGTCACCATATTGCCGGGCGAGGACTGCGCGAACCCGCTCGGGAAGGGCTGCGCTTCGGATTCCTTCGAGGCGGCCGAGCGAAGCTGGAGCGTCGCCGGAGCGGCGTCCCATGCCCTCAACGCGGTCTGCACGGCCTGATCGAGAAATGCCTGCCGGTCGGACGGACCGGCGAACCCTTTTTGCTCCGCGACGATATCGGCGCTTAAGCGCGC
The DNA here is from genome assembly GCA_049684495.1 of Anaerolineales bacterium. Lineage (GTDB taxonomy): Bacteria > Chloroflexota > Anaerolineae > Anaerolineales > RBG-16-64-43 > JAFGKK01. The sequence goes on from JBAVFZ010000112.1 coordinate 4,844, forward strand.
CGTTTCAAACGTATTCCGCAGACGGAACAGGATGCTCCGAACCGCGCGGCCGGCGTTCGAACCCGCGTCCGAATTTTCATCGACGATAAACTCCAGGCGGACGTCCTTCCCGTCGAACAATCCGGCGCTGTACCCGGCGGGAACGACGATCACCGCCGCCAACTTGCCGCCACTCACCTGCTTCTCCAGGTCACCGGCGTCCTTCTCTTCCACCCGTACCGGCCGGACGGTCTCGGATTTTTCCAGAAGCGCGGTCAGTCCGCCCGCCGCCGCTCCACCGTCGCGGTCCAGCACGCCCACCGCCAGGCGCGGATCCTCGTCCGAGGATCCCCCCAACCCGCCCATCATCACGCCCATAAGGATGGTGAAGAGGATCGGCGCCCCCACCAGAAACGCCGCCGACCGCCAATCCCGTAGAAGCTGTGAAATGTCCTTCCAGGCCACATCCATCGTGCGCATCGTGTTTTCTCCTACCGGCTCAGTTCGAAAACCGCCGGTTGAATTTGAAGACTCCGATCCCGAACAGCACCAGACTGAGGAGGAGCATCCCGGCCAGCGTGAACCATACCGGGCTCCCGGCCATGGATTCCTGCCAGATGCGCGCGGCCCAGCCCTGCGGGCTGACGAGCGAGACGATATCCGTGTATGCCGAGTATTTCGCCAACCCGGGGATGATCTGCGCGAACAACCGGCTGATCCCGACCCAGCCGACCAGGTTGACCACCACCCCGTACACCATCCCGGCCTGTTTGGTGTTCTTCAGGAACGACGTAACAAAGATGGCGAAACTCGCGCTCAGCGTTCCCGTTCCGATCACCGCCAGAACCACTGAAAGCATATCCCCCCAGTGAATCCCGAATGCCAGGGCGGAAACGGTCGTCAGAACGATTAGTTGAATAGCCAGTGTCAGGAACACCGATAGCATTTTCCCGCCCAGGATTTGCGATCTTCGAACCGGCGTGGTGAACAGGCGCGGGAGCGTGCCCTCTTCCTGCTCCTGCAGGATCGACTGCGCCGCGGCGGTCCCGGTGAAGAAGCAATAGAAGACCAGCATCATTGCCATGATCCCCGAGATTATCCGGGCGATGAAATTCACGGATTCCTGCTTTGCATCGGCGACGGAATGCAATTCCAAACCGGTGCCGCCGGGACCGGCGGTCAGCTGCGCCCGCGCCCACTCGGTGTACAGCGCGCCGATTCGGGCTGCCGTTCCGGCGTCCATCACTACGGATCGGGAAGCCAGGGCGTCACCCGAAGCTTTTACAGCGACCCATCCCCCGGCGAATCCATCCAGCACCTGCCCGACGATCGTGCGGACGATCACCGGCCCGACGGTGAGCGTGGGATCCTGGTATACCTCCACCGCGGCCGCCTCGCCGGCATCCCCCGAGGCTAAGGAAGCGCTAAATCCTTCCGGGATGATCACCGCGGCCGCCGCCTCGCCCGCATCGACCGTCGAACGCGCGGACGCCGGATCGGATTCCCGGACCGCCTCCAGGACCCCTGAGAGGTTATCCCCCGCCAGAACGTCCTCGAGCGCCTTGGCGGCCGCTCCGGACGGATCCAGGTTGACGACCATCACCCGCGGAATGGAGGCCGTCGAATTGGCCTCCCCGCCGGTGGAGAATCCGCCGAAAGCGGCGAAGAATACGCCGGTAGTCAGAAGCGGAAGGACGAGCGCGAACACCAGGATGAATACGGACCGCGCCGACCGAACCAGATCTTTCCAGGCAACATTTCCGATTGTTATCATGCTTCCGCCTTTCAATCGCGCAGCGCTCTTCCCGTCAGGTGCAGGAAGACCGCCTCCAGATTCGGCTCGCGGATTTCCAGCGAGGTGATGCGCGTCCCGCGGGTCGCGGCGCTCTCGAACAGCCGCGGGAGAACCGCGTTGCTGTCGGCGGCGAGCACGGTGATATGCCCGTCTTCGGCCGTCACGCCGCGGATGCCCTCGATCGCGCGCCACAGATCGAGCACACGCGCGGATTCCATGTTCAAGGCCAGCTCGATCCGCGTATCCTGGCCGACGAGCCGCACCAGTTCCGCATTGGTGCCGGCGGCGATGATCTTGCCCTTGTCCATCACCGCGACCCGGTCGGAGAGTTCCTCAGCCTCTTCCATATAGTGGGTGGTGTAGAGCACGGTCATCCCCCGGCCGCGAAGCTCCTTCACCGCGTCGAGAATATGCCGGCGGCTTTGCGGATCGATCCCGACCGTCGGTTCGTCCATGATCACGATCGGAGGTTTATGGAGCAGCGCCACGCCGATGTTGACGCGGCGCTTCATCCCGCCGGAAAAGGTTGCGACCCTCTCCTTCTGGCGGTCCGTCAGCCCGATGACTTCCAGCACTTCATCGACCCGGCGGCCGAGGCTCTTGCCGCGCAGGTTGTACATCTTCCCCCAGAAGGTCAGGTTTTCACGGGCGGAAAGATCCATATACAGCGCGATGTCCTGCGGAACGACGCCGAGCACCGCGCGGGCCTGCGCCGCCTGGCGCTGGATCGAATTCCCGAGCAGGTACGCCTCGCCGGAATCCGGCCGCAGCAGCCCCGAGAGCATCGAAATGGTGGTCGTCTTTCCGGCGCCGTTGGGTCCGAGCAAGCTGAAGATTTCGCCGCGCCCGACCGAGAAGCTCACCCCGTCCACCGCCGGAATGGAACCGAAGGCTTTGCGCAGATCCTGAACTTGAATGGCTTGTTCCATCGTTAATCCTCCTTGCCCTGATCGAGCGAATCGAGTGCAATGGCGAACAGGCCGATGCCCAGCAGGACGACCGTCGTCTCGGCCGGCGCGGCTTTCAACACGCCAATGACGACCGCGGCAACCGCCATCGCCATCGCGACACCCCGCAGGGCAATGGAAATGATGTGGGAAACATTAATTTGAGTTGACATTTTTCCTCCGCAATTTGACCCAAGCATACCCTCCGGCGCCGCTCCCCGCATCGTCCGATCGGTGTTTATCGGCACTGTCCGTTCGGACAATGTCCGAACGGACAGTGGAGGAACGTTTCACCCGGAGTACAATGAAGGCATGAAAAAGATCCGCGCCTTAATGGCCCGTATTACTTCGATCTCGGACCCCCATTCCGAATGGCCATTCATGCTGTTTCTGACCTTCGTGTTCGTATTCATCTACATCTGGACGGTCATCTCCTCCGCCCGGGTCCGGGAGCCGGTGATCCTGGCGGTCTTTACCATCCTGTTCAACATCCATCTGATATTTCACTGGATCAGCATCTGGTGGCTGAAGAAGAACTGGAGCACCTGGCTGTACCTGGGGATCCAGGCGGCAATCGTCTTCACGCTGGTTTCCATCGCCGGGGAACTGGGCGCGATGATCGGGTTGTACCTTGGATTGATCGGGGAAGCGGTGGGTTTGTTCTACGGTTCCTGGCCGAAAAAAGCATTGGCCATTTTCGGCCTGCTCGCGCTTTCGGCCCTCAACTTTTACCGGGTTCTGCCCGACGGGCAAATCCTGTGGTGGGCGATCGCGATCCTGCCGATGACGGTCTTTGTGATCATTTACGTGCTGTTGTATTCACGACAGGCAGACGCGCGACTCAAAGCCCAGGAGCTGCTGGTGGAACTGGAAGCGGCAAACCGGCGGCTTACAGAATCCGCCGACAAGATAGAAGACCTTACCCTGGCCAACGAGCGGCAGCGGATGGCGCGCGAACTGCACGACACGCTGGCCCAGGGCCTGGCCGGCCTGATCCTTCAATTGGAAGCGGTCGATTCGCACCTGAGCCAGGGCCATGCGGACCGGGCGCAGACGATCGTGCAGCAGGCGATGACCCGCGCCCGCGGGACGCTTGCCGATTCCCGGCGGGCGATCGACGGCCTGCGCAAGGAACTTCCCGGTACTGTGGAAGAAGCTCTCCAGGTCGAAGTGGAACATTTTCAATCCGCATCCGGCATACCATGCCCGCTGAGTATTTCAATCCCCACACCGGCCGCCGGCGAGGTCCAGGACCTTATCGTCCGGGTCGTATCCGAAAGCCTGGCCAATATCGCCCGGCACGCGCGCGCCCGCCAGGCATCCGTGACGCTCGGCGCGAGCGGGAGCATCCTCACGGTCGAAGTGACCGACGACGGGATCGGATTCGACGCCGGGAGCAGCGAGGGACGTGAAGGCCATTACGGGTTGATCGGTTTGCGGGAACGCCTGCGGCTATCCGGCGGGACGCTGGAGATTACCAGCGCGAAAGAAAAGGGAACCCGGGTAAAGGCGGCCATTCCGATCAACCGGGAAACGAAATAAAATATTGCCGTCTAGGGGGAAAGATACCTATTCCTTCCTCACCCCTAACCCCCGGCCCCTTCCCCCTCTCCTGATATACATCAGGAGAGGGGGAAGGGGTGAAGGGGATGGGGGTGAGGATTTCCGGAAGGCAGACAACAAATTCCTTTATGCAAAGACAACCGGAACCTATACCCCTCCGCATCCTATTTGCATTGGCCCTGGGCACATTCACGCTGGTCCTCGGCGCCGTCCTCTGGGGTTTGGCCGGCTATTTCTCCGACCGCGTGTTTATGCTCCTCGGCCTGATGATCGGCGTGGGAGCCGCCGGCGCGATTGTGATGCCGCTGCGGCCGATCTCCAAACGGACCGCGCTGCTCCTGCTCCCGGCCGTGATCATCGCCACCCTATCCAGTATTTTTCTTGGGGAACTGCTCTACATCGGCCTGTTCATGATGCGTGATTTCAACTCCACCCTCGTGGAGGCGGTCATCTCGGTGACGAAAAGCATGGGCGAGATACTCACCGCCCCGGATTCGGTCATAAGCGGGATTCTCGGCCTGCTCGGCGCCGTCGGCGGATTTTTAATGGTTTGGAGCGCGACGTATACGAAATAAAAAAGCGCCAGTGGCCGGCGCTTTCCCTTATTACCATCCCATTCTTCCTCCCCTTGTCCCTCGCTAAGCTCGGGACGTTCCCCTCCTCCC
>JBAVFZ010000113.1:0-10073 GCA_049684495.1 Anaerolineales bacterium
CTATAAGCCCGCGGGGTTTTGGAAGTGGTACTTGTTGGCAGACCAAGGCATCATGGACTTCTTATTCAGTCAGTTATTCTTTTGACGTCAATTTTCCGGAAACTTTTAAAGATTCTGTCCATAGCGCGGCTGCAATTTGGAATAATGTAACTCCAAGTAGTTTTACTTTCTATTATCAAGAAGGCAGCCCAAACATCATATCAGTTGGAGCATTACCTGGAGATGATATTGCATTTACATTTGCCGCGCCGGACGATGGTCTTCCATTACTTATTGCAACAACGACATTAAACTGGCTCAAACCTTTATCAACAGAAATACCTGTTCCAGCCGATACTTATAATGTTGCAACCGTAATGTTGCATGAATTTGGTCATTGGCTTCGTGCATTGGATATGAAAGATCCAATGTGTGCTGACCAAGTAATGTATGAATATTACGTTACGCCAGGGGAGTTGAAACTGGTTCTTGGGATCCATGATATTGAAGCAATAAATTTTCAATACCCCTCATAATGCTAGTGGAGGAAGATGAAGGTAAGCAAGAGGTTATGATGAATCGGGTTCGGTTCTTCCATTCGCGGTAAGGTTATAGATAGGGAAGAGGAAATAGGAACTCCCTCCCCCATCCCGTACTACGGGAAGGGGGAGGGAGAAGGCATCTATTATTACGTTCGAAAACCGATGGGATAGATAAGCGGTTGCGGCGAATCCCCGGATTACGGAGAAGCCACCTCCAAGAGATAAATATCGCCGTTCAGGACGTCGTCCGGATTTTGACCGTAGGCCAGCAGGAGTCTTCCGTTGGGGCCGATCGCCGCGGAGAAGCCATGCATCATCAGGCTCTCCAGTTTTCGAAGCAGGATCGGCGTCTTCCAATTCCCCGTTTCCTCATCGAATTCGAAAGACCAAATCCCTCGGTTCCCGGAAAAGTATCCCGTGCTCAGAAGAACCACTTTCCCGTTCTTCGCGGCGATGAAGGAAAAATCGTACGGCAGGTAATCTTCCGCAAGGGAGCGGACGGCCGACCAGCTTCCCTTCCAGCGCAGGATGCGGCCGGGCGAATCGCCGATCAGAAGGAACATCTCGCCGCCGGGCCCGGGAAAAAACTGCAGCTCGGAGGAGATGCTTATATCCTGCGAGGCAAGCACCGACGGCGCGGACCAGGCGGCATCCCCGCCGCGCGAGTAGCGGTAGACCAGGACGGGCGGTACGGAATCCCGGATCCAGGCCAGGTGGTAGCCGCCCGCGGTATCGATCCCGAAGGCGTGGGAGAACATGCTCAACGATCCGTCAGAAAGCGCCTGATCGCCGGCGTGGACCGTTTTGGTGTTCCGGAAAATAGTGATCAAATTGCCGGACGGATCCATATCCATCAGGAAATCGATATCCTCCGCGGGCATTTCCACTTCCTCGATATCCGCCACCCCGGTCCCGTGGAAGCAGGCGGTCGAGACCACGTAACGGAAGTTCGGAGTCCACTGGAAAGCGATGCACGCGCGTTCTTTCTCCCGCGAGGCGAATTTATATTCGTACATATATTCCGGTTTACCGACCAGGCACGAGACGCATCCCGGATCGGTCCAGGTTCCATCGTCCGCCAGCGCGCGGTGAAAAACTTTTCCGTTCATCTCGTCGGATTTATCCATCCAAAAGGCGTGGACGACGCCTTCGGAATCCGCGGCGATCCGCGGCTGGGAAGACACATTCTTTCCGTCGGTCAACAGGAACGGCTCGCCGGCGACATACGGCGCGAGGCTAGGCGTGGAAGTCCGGGCTTCCACGCTCGGGGTGAGCGTGCCGGTTGGGAGGCCGGCCTGCGCAACCGTTGCCGTCGGCGCAACGGTCGGCGTGGATTGCGCCGGGGCCGCCAGGAGCCATTTTCCAAAATCCGAATTCAGAAAAACCGCCCCGCCTCCTCCTCCCAGACATAAACAGAGGGCAATCGCAGCGGCGGCTACGGTCCAGGAAATCCAACGGGCGGATTTTCCGCGAACGGCGGAAGGCGATTTTTTTTGTTCTTCCGCGCGGATATCCGCCCGGGCGAAATCCCGGGTTTCCGCCATCCGGCCGGCGGCTTCGGTGGGCGCGGCGGCGGAAGGGGCCTTCCGCTCGGCGGTGACATCCTGGAACGCGCGGCTGAACTCGGCCGCTTTTTGATAGCGTTCATCCGGCTCCTTGGCCAGCGCCCGTTCGAGCACCGCGGCGGATCCGGGCGGGAGTTTCGCGTCGGTCTCCGAGATCGGCGGCGGCGGGGTGGAGACGTGCATCATCATCATCTTGATCGGGGAATCCGCCTGGAAGGGAGTCTGGCCGGTCAGCATCTCGAATACGACGATCCCGAGGGCGTAGATATCCGAACGGCCGTCGACCTTCTTCTCGCCGCTGATTTGCTCGGGGCTCATATAGGCGGGGGTGCCGAGGATCATCGACCCGGTGAGGGTGGAGCCGCCGCCGGAAAGCTGGGCGATGCCGAAATCGCCCAGGTAGGCTTCGCCGTACTGGTCGAAGAGGATGTTGGCGGGCTTAAGGTCGCGGTGGACGACGCCCTTGGCGTGCGCGGCATCCAGCGCGGACCCGATCCGGGCGAGGATCCGGGCCGCCTCCTCGGCGGGAAGGGGGCCGGCGCGGATGCGCGCGACGAGGGAACCGCCGCTGAGATAGCGCATGACCAGGAACGGCTGGCCGTCCTCCTCGCCGAAATCGTAGACCGGGACGATCGCCGGGTGTTCCAGCGTCGCGATCGTGCGCGCCTCGCGGTGGAAGCGGGTGCGGAAGGCCGGGTCGTGCATCAGCTCATGGGGCAGGATTTTGATCGCCACCTCGCGCCCGAAATTCGGGTCGAAGGCGAGGTAGACTGTGGCCATCCCGCCGCGGCCGATTTCCCGGCGGATCTCGTAGCGGGAGATTTTTTGGGGCAGGGGAGGAGGAGTTTCGGTCATGCGTCGTATCCCGGAAGCCGCCCATGGGGCGTCGTTCTGGTGCCTATTATAGGAGAGAAGGGGGAATAAATGTAGCCGAGATCCGAATCTTGCAGCCGCGATCGGCGATCGCGGCTGCAAGGAAATCATCGAGCAACCAGAACCCCTCCCGGCTCACCCGTTCCAAAAACAGCCTAGGGCTGCCAGACCGGGGACGATTCGCTTCCCGGAGTATCGGTCAAACGCCGGACATCCGAGCCGTCGGAATTCATGATGTATATCTCGTAGTTGCAGTCGCTTTTGCAGGTGGCGGCATTGATCGAATCGCGCACGGATGCGAACGCAATCCGCGTCCCATCCGGCGACCAGGCCGGATACCAGTCGCCGCCCGGAGCGTCGGTCAGCCGCTTTACATTTGAGCCGTCGGAATCCATCACATAGATACTATCCTGCCCGCCGCGGTCGGATCCGAATGCGATATGCTCCCCATCCGGCGACCAAGCCGGTAAAAAATCCCATCCCGGGGTATCGGTCAGGCGAATCAGGTTGGAACCGTCGGAATCCATGACGAAGATATCGGCGGTCCCGTTACTCCTCGAGGTAAATGCGATCCGGCTTCCGTCCGGAGACCAGGTTGGATCCCATGCTCCAACCCGTGTATCGGTCAGCCGACCGACATTAGAGCCGTCGGCATCCATAATATAGATTTCGAATTTGCAGGTTGTGATGCACACGGCCCAAGACGGGTCGTCCCGCAATGAAGTGAAGGCGATCCGCTCCCCATCCGGCGACCAGGCCGGATCCAGGTCGGGAGCCGGTTGATCGGTTATGCGCGTTAACTCCGAACCGTCAGCGTTCACAAAATAAATATCCGAGCTGTCGTCGCGATACGCCGTAAAGGCGATCCGTTTGCCATCCGGAGACCAGGCGGGATCCGCATCGTTCCCCTCGCCTTCGGTGAGTTGAGTGCGATCCGAACCGACGGCATCCATCGTGTAAAGGTGGTACCAATCCCGATCGCCGAATAAAAAGGCGATCCGGCCGCCGCCCCCGCCGAGCGCGGTGGGCGACGGGGTAAAGGTCTGGGTGAAGGTGGGCGTGGCGGTCGGCGTGGACGTTGGGGTGGGTGTCTGGGTGGATGTCAGGGTGGGCGTGCGGGTGGCCGTCGCGGTCGGCGGCGCAAAACCCAGCACCGAACCGGCGCGGGCGCGGGCGTCCCCGTTCACCGCCAGAATTCCCAGCGGGACGGCGATGCCGCTTGCGCACAGACAAAGCGCGATCCCCAGGCATCCGATCCAAATCCACGGCGTGGCGCGGTTATTTTGTTGCGGCATGATTATGGCTCCTTGGGGCGATCGCGATTTACGATCGCGGGAGGATGAGCGACGTTTTCCGCGATCGCGGCTATTGACTTATTACGGGCCGTCCGCCGTTGTCAGCGAACCTCCGGGCGTGTAATAGTAGACCTCCCGGCCGGGAAGCGTCTCGATGATCCGGATATTCCGATCTTCCCCCATATCGCGCGCGAAAACCACGTCGCTATCCAGGAAAGGGGAATTCATCCAGGAAAAGTTGGCATAATCCTTCCAGGATTTGATCGTGATGAACACCAGCGAGTCATGCAATCCGGATATGCCGGAGGCGGCGATATTTTCCCGGGAGATGCCGTACAGGCCGTGCCCGCGGACGAAGCGCGGCAGGATTTGGAAAAAGATGCCCCAGGCGAGGATGACCGGCAGCGCGGCGCGGACCGCGAGGAGCCTCCATTTACCGGAGCATAATTTCAGAAGGCCGCGGGCGGCCAGCAGCCACAGGAACGGCATCCCTTCCGAGTAGTAGCGGCCGCCGTAGAATTCTCCGGCGCGGGCCCAGTAGGCCAGATGGGCGGCGATCAGCGCAAGCGGCGGGAGCAGAAGGAGCAGGTCGGCCCGGCTGCGGGGGGCGAGGATGAGCCCGAGGATCAGCACCAACGCGGCGAGGGGAATCCCGAATGAAACGGGCCAGCCGGTGAATGCGGTCTGGAAGGCGATCAGATCCTTCAAGGCGTTAAACATGCCGAGGAGCAGCGTGTGGCTGCCATTGACCCCGACACCCGGACCGAATCCGACCGTATCGTAGGGCCACCACAGCGTGTAGGTGTTGGTGAAGGGCGAGCCGGTGACGAGGTAATTGTAGAGCGGGAGCAGGGCGCATACCGCAAGGCAGACCATCCCCAGCGGCAGGTAGGGGCGCAAGGCATTGCGCCCAATCATGGCCATGCGCCCGTGCCCGGCATTTCGCCCACGCAGCATGCGGATCAGGTCGAAGCATGCGATCCCCATAAAGGGGATCGAGACGGCGAGCGCGGTCCACGGCCGGCAGAGGACGGCCAGCCCGAGCGCGGCTCCGGAAACCACGGCAAATCCTGCGGGGCGCCCCGGCAACGTCATCCCATCGTGATCTTGGCCGGGACGGGCTCGAACGAATGCCCAGGCGAAGAACATAAGCGCGGCCATTGTCACCGGATGGGGGAGCAGGCTGCCGGAGAGGATGACGAAGGCGGGCGAGACCGCGCCGAGCGCGGCGGCGAGCAGGCCGGTGTCCGCGCCGAACAGATCCCGGCCGAGGAGGTAGACGCCGAACAGCGCGAGCGCGGACGCCAGGGCGTTGACGAGCCACGGCGCGCCGGCGAGCACGCCGAGCGCAAGGACGAGCGGGTAGCCGGGGGTGTATTTTCCGAACCACAGGCCGTCGCGGACGATCACGAACGGGATGAAGAAGGAATCCTTGGAAGGCGGAGCCGGGGCGGCAACCGCCCCGCGGGCGAAGACCATCGCCTGGAAGTAATTGGCGTGCTCGTCCTCGAGGTGGGGCATCGCCTCAAATATATTGAGCGCGACCGCGGCGGAGGCCGCGAAGGCGGCCAGGCACAGCACGGCGATCTGGAACGAGCGGCGGCGGAGCAGGGGCGCCTTTCTGGCGCCCGCCGTTCCGGTGCGGGAACCGGCGGCGGGAGGAGAGGCGGATGGTGAGTGAGTTTCCATGGGTAAGGGAATAATATCAGAGAGGGAGAAAGTGGGGGAGAAATGACTCCTCCGCCCTTAAGAACCGTCCTGGCGAGGAAGCGTTCGCCTTCAGACAACCGCCTTAGAGGAAGAGAATAACCTTTCTCGATAACAAGCCACTCTCCGGTGGAGTATTCATGAGGTCGGATTTGGATTGAGATGGTTTGGAATGAAATAGCGAGGTTGAAGAAACGTTCCAGAATTTAATTTTGTATGTACCCATACCCGGACGCGCATCATCGCCTACAGTCAAGGTATAGGTTCCGCCGTTATCGAGGGTTTTATTACCAGGATCGCCACAACTAAAGCAGGTACCAAAGACTTTAAAACCCCTCTCGTCAACCACCTGCCAATGCACCCAACCACTATCGACGTTGAAATCAAAGTCGATCATCTCAAAGAACACCACCTGCCCGGGTTTCGCAGTGAATGTGTAAATATCCTTTGCGCCGGGGGATTCAATATTTCCGGCACCAGCACCCGGTACGCCATTGGATATTTCTTCCCCGATGGAAACAGAGAACGTATCGGGCGGAGGGACATTCCAAATTTTAAAGGAATAAGTGCCCATTCCCGGATTTTTATCATCTCCAACAGTGAGCGTGTAAGTTCCGCCGTGATCCAGGGTTTTATTTCCAGGATCACCACAACTAAAGCAGGTACTAAAGACTTCAAAACCCCTCTCGTCAACTACCTGCCAATGCACCTTGCCACTTTCGATATTGAAATCAAAATCTATCATTTGAAAATAGACGGTCTGCGCAGCCTGCGCGGAAAACGTATAGATATCCCAGACCCCGGGGGATTCAATATTTCCGGCTCCCTTTCCAGGCACACCGTTTGAGACCCCATCGCCGACGGCAATATCGAACCTATCACCGATAAGGTTCGAGGTATCCACTGTAGATGCAGGCTGATCGCCAACGGATTCCGTTATCTTTGGAGTGGATTCCAATCCCGCAAAGAGTTTTTCCGTGGGAGCGGCGGTGGTGGCTGTGACGGCGGCCGTCTCCTTCGGCGAAAAAAGCGACGATAGCGCATCCGGATTCTGATACAGTGCATATCCGCCGGCCGCTCCGCCGATCCCGCATATGAAGAGAACCGCCACTGCTGCCACGGCGAGAACCGGCCCCTTCTTTCTGGATTTAACCGGAGCCTCATCGGCTTCCCCGTGCCGGACCGTCCTGCCCGGCTTTCGCGGACCTCCATCCTCGGCATCGATCCGCGTGGCGGAAGTTTCCTTGAAGTACCCGTAGGTTGCGGAAGTCTCGGAGAGGTCCGGCGCCTGGCCGGAAGCGATCGCCGAGATCACGCCTCCCAATTCGGACGCCTTTTGGAACCGCAGGTCCGGATCCTTGGCCATGGCGCGGATCAACACGCCGTTGATGGTATCCGGAAGGTCGCTTTTCCCTTCCGGCAAACGGGGCGTGGGATTGGCCAGGTGCATCATCATCATCTGCGCCGGCGTATCCGCCTTGAAGGGCGTCCTCCCGGTCAGCATTTCAAACAGGACGATGCCCAGGGCATAGATATCCGCACGTCCGTCGACTTTTCCATCGCCGCGGATCTGTTCCGGGCTCATGTAAGCCGGCGTGCCGAGGATCGCCGAGCCGGTGAGCGGGCTGGTCGCCTCCGAAAGCTGGGCGATGCCGAAATCGCTCAGGTAGGCGTTGCCGTACTGGTCGAAGAGGATGTTGGCGGGTTTGAGGTCGCGGTGGACGATCCCCTTGGCGTGCGCGGCATCCAGCGCGTCGCCGATGCGCAGGAGCACCTTGGCGGCTTCGGCGACCGGCAGGGGTCCGGCCTTTATTTTTGCGGAAAGCGAGCCGCCGTTCAGGTAGCGCATGACCAGGAACGGCTGGCCATTCTCTTCGCCGAAATCGTAGACCGGGACGATCGCGGGATGCTCGAGCGAGGCGATTGTGCGCGCCTCGCGCTGGAAGCGCTGATAGAGGGTGGAATCGTGCAATGCCTCATGCGGCAGGACCTTGATCGCGACCTCGCGCTGGAAGTTCGGGTCGCGGGCGAGGTAGACGGTGGCCATCCCGCCGCGTCCGATCTCGCGGAGGATCTCGTAGCGTCCGATTTTGGTGAGCTTGGGAGCGGAGGAAGGATTGGGCATGATCCGGTTTTCCTCAGGGAGGGATTGGTATAGGCCGCTTAGCTGCCCCTTAATTAATGCTCGAGTATAGCCTCAAAGGATTGACGCCGCCACTCCGTGGGGTGGACGATCTCAAGCATCAGGGTCGAAATGCCCGGCGGACGGTTTGCGCCGAGAAGGGGATGGCACAAGCCAAGAAAAGACGAGAGGATATTCCAAGACCGAAGGTCAATTGGCGGCTCTCCGGCTTTCGAACTTTGGAATCCTCAGCCGCAACCCGGGATTCTATAAGGTGCTGGAAACATGGAAAACGCCCCATAATTATTTTTACTTTATCAGGTTGGCCAGCGCCTTAACGAATTCTTCCCGTTTTATGATGGATGCCGAACCCTTGCCGCCGGCTTCGGGGAATTCAAACAGCCAGCTCCGTTTTGAGGATTTCAGGGCGAGCAGGGTCTGCAAACGGTTCCCATTTTCCTTCCCGCCGCTTTTGTTTTTTCGATCGGGCGCATCCCGGCGGATTAACATTGCCCGCATTACCGAATCCGATATATCCTCCGCCAGAAGTTTTCTACCCGATTCCGGAGTGCCGTTCGATGCGAGGATTTTCTCCGCTTCCAGCGGATTTCTCCCGTTCTCCCACGCCTTTTTCAGGTTCCCAAATTCGATCGGGAAAGCGGCCTTTTGAACTTTCGTCTCGGTACCCAATCCGGGAAACATGGATTCCATCTGATAGGACAGGTCGGCATAATTGCCGTGATCCAAAAGCTGCATGCGCCCGCCGTAATTCCGATAGGTGGTGAAGGACCGTTCCCGGACAATGTAAATGCCCGTCTCCACCGCCTGGCCGCCCTCGGAAGCGCTGATTTCAATCATGGAATCCGATTCGGCAATCGGGAAAACCGCCTGGGCGAGGCTCTCCGCGAGGTTGGGAAGCCCGCGGTCCGAAACGGCGCAGAGTTTTGAATCCACCAGGGATTGCTGAGCTTTCTTCATGCGCCCGGCATACAACTCCCCCGTTTTGTCATCGGATAATCCCAGATACATTTTTTGTGAAAGGTCCTTGCAGTTGATCAGCGCCAAAGATACGGCAAGCTCGTCGAGGCTGAGGGCGAACCGGATGGACTTTGTGGATGGATCGGGTTCCGGCCGGGGAAGCCTCTCCCCGGTGAGGTTTTCCAATATCCCGCGGACCACCATCGCGATGTCCGCGCCGACCCTTTCCACGGTGAATGTGGTTCCTTCCGCTTTGGGGAAATCTTCCTGGGACATCATCCATCCGGTCCGGCCGTCCGTCACCAGGGCGATCGAATCCGCTGTTTCGACGACCGCTTCGCGAACCGTGAACCAACCGATCGATCCGCTGACTTTCTGATCGGCGATGGCGCGCACGAATTTATTCTTTTCCTCGGGGTCGAGTCCTTCCGGAGAAAAGGCCTTCAGGGCGTCCTCGCTCTTTCCCGCCGCGGCGAGATTGCGGACCTGTTCAAACTGCTTGCGGTCGATCCGGAACGAGACGGGAGCGATGGGGAGGGGGAAGAACGGAAACCAGCCGATGATCAGCGACAGGATCCCAACCGGTTGCGGGACCGGCACGACAAGATGTTCTCCGGATTGTGGAAAGGAATGCAAAACGGTGGTTTTTTCTTTGTGCAATACATGAAAAAATTGCCTCCCGGAACCCGGAACATCGCGGTAGACAATCAGGGCTCGATCGGGGAAAAACAACGCATCCAGAATCGAGCGGGATTCTGGATTTACTTCGGCTTCCGTTTTCCCTTTCCGGGCGAGCACGCCTTTCTTTTCCAGGGATGCGACAACCTTGTTTGGATCCGGTTTTGTTTTTTGAGTCCCTCTGATATCCACGCCAAACAGGGTGGGCGCCCCCAATGTGTCCATGAGCCAAATGATTTCATCGCGGTTCAGATGGATCTCATTGCCAAGCCCGGCTGGAGTATTCATTATTTCCCTTTCTCATCGCAAGACCTTCCGCAACCGATGGTCAGAC
>JBAVFZ010000114.1:0-13597 GCA_049684495.1 Anaerolineales bacterium
ATCCTGTCCGTAGTTCTGGTCCAGCTGTCGACGGCCGCGCGCGCGCTCGCCGACGACAGCCCGCCGCCCGAAGAGACGCCGGTCGTTTCTCCGACCGATGATCCCGCGGCGCCGGCGGAGGCAACCGATACGCTCGAGGCGGCTCCAACCGGGGAACAGACTCCGACCGAGGAGCTGGCGCCGACCGAAACGGCGGCCGATCCGACGGAAGAGCTGACTCCGGAGGAGACCGAAACGGCCGCTCCCGATGAGACGTCCACGCCCGATCCGGAAGAAACCGCGGCGCCGGATCCCGGGGAAACCGTGGACGAACCGGATTGCATCCCGGCGGACGAAGCGGTCGCCCCGGAAGAGGGCGCTGCGCCCGAGGAAACCCTCCCGGTGTGCGCAGATCCGATCCAGGACGATCTCACCGTCCCGGTCAGCGACCCGATGTGGTGCCCGGACGGCGCGGTCCCGGGAAGCGGGCTGTGCACTCCGTCCTTCGCCACCATCACCGAGCTGATCGCCTACCTGCAGGCCAACTCCGCCACTTACTTCGGGGACGGCGCGATCTACTTCCAATCGGGCGCTTACACCGGGCCGGAAACCTACATCGTCATCGATTACACGGTGGTCCCGGCGCTCGGAACGCTCGATGTGCTCGGCGGATGGGACCTGGATCCCGCCGGCGGGTATGCCGGCAACACCGGCACCACGACCTTCACCGTTCCGGTCGAAGTCATCTGGGATGAGGACGTCACGCTGGTCGATATCGTCGTCACGCTCCCGGCCGGCAGTTCGGATCCCGGGCTGTTTGTCGACGGCGGCGGCGACATCACGCTGGATAACGTCGACGCCTCCGGAGGATCCTCCGGAGCGGAATTGGACGCGGCCGGCGATGTGTCCGTCACCGGCGGCGATTTTTCCGACAACACCAACTACGGCTTGCTGATCTACGCCAACGGGAACGTCACCCTGACCGACGTTGTCGCCGGCGGGAACAACACCGGAATCTTCGTCGATAACTCGATCGATCCGGCGACCGGTCTGCCGCCGGTCGACCCGATCACCGGGTTGGCTCCGACGGTAACCCTGACCAATATCTTCGCGGATGATAACGGCTGGACGGGGATGGACCTCCGCTCCGCCGGCGATATCACCGTGACGGGCGGCCATGCGGACGGCAACATCGTCGGCGCGAACCTGCAGACCACCGCCGGCGCCGGCAACATCTTTGTCGACGGCACCACCTTCGCCGGCAACACATCGGTCGGCCTGCGGGCCGTCACCGGAGCGGGCGATATCACCCTCGACGGAGTCCAGACCGACAGCGGCGACGCACCCGGCAGCTTCGGCGCCTGGGTGAAATCCTACGGCGGCGGAACGATCACCGTCATCGACAGCCTTTTCGCCAACGCCGAGACCGGCCTCTTCATCGTCGGCACGGCGGAAGTGATCCTGACAAACGTCACCGCCGACGGCAACACCGGCGACGGCGCGGTCATCGAGAGCGGATGGGTGTTCGGCTGCTTCGGCCCGGACGGCATCCCGGTGACCGTCAACGGCGGAACGTACCAGAACAACGGCGGCTTCGGAAACGTTATCTATCCCGGACCGAACGGGTCCGCGACTCTCCTGGCGGCCGTGTACGGCGGGAACGGCAACGGCGATTCGCTCGTCGACCTGGCGAAAACCTGCATCCCGGGCGGCGACGAAACGCCGTCCAAGCCGTACCAGGTGCTGGAAGTATCCGGCAAGGGCGACGATCCGGTTCTGCCGGACTGCGAGAACTACTCCGGCGCCATCCTGATCATGCCCGACCTGTCGCAGATCAAACTGTTCTGCCCGGTCACCTCGCAGGTCACGGTCGCCGCGGTGGCGGAAAAGGATCTGCCCGGCCCGCTGCCGAAATCCGTCACGCTGATCGCCGGGTTGGTCGTCACCACCGGCGCGGACGCCAGCCCGATCCGGATGTGCTTCAAGATCCCGGCTGAAAGCGCGGGCAAGCACTTCGCGATCATGTTCTGGGATCCGATCGCAAACGGCAACTTGGGCGGATGGATCGAACTGCCGGTCCACCAATTCACCAATCCGGTGTTCCCGCTCCATCCGGATACGCCGGAGGACGGGATGCGGATCCTGGAAGGCGTATACCAGCAGGGCGACAGCATCTGCGTGAAGGTGAACTTCGGCGGAACCTTTGTCCTGGTGGCCCGCTAGGCTATGACGGACCCAACCGATAAAAAGAATCGAGGAACGAGGAATTCGTTCCTCGATTCTTTCTCCCGCTCCTTCTCCCGGATCGGCGCCTGGTGGACGGTTGCGAGGCAGTCGATTCTCGGTATGTACTCCCGCATCGGCGGAGGACGCACGCTGGCGCCGTACCTGGCGGTCACGGCGCTCGCCGTGATCCTCGTTTGGCTCGGCACGACCGGCCGGCTGCCATTCGCGGGCGCGCCGGTCCGGGCCGGGCCCACCCTCACGATCACCAAGCCGCCGGTGGTTACCTCCGATTCGTGCCTAACCGCGATGATCCGCGGCGACGTCGAAAAAGTGCACGCCATCATGCTCGAGTTTTACGACGCCTCGGCGCTCGCCGCCCAAACCCCGGCCGATCAGATGCTGCAGATCATCCCCAACCTGCAGGAGATCCGCCGCCGCGCGGAGGCGCTCAAGGTTTCCTCCTGCCTCAACACCCTGCGCTCGTTCCAGATTTCGCACATGAACATCGTCATCAACACGCTGCTGGCCTTCATGAGCAAATCGGACCAGTCGGTTCTGTTCGAAGGGATCGTCCAGGCGCGCCTGTTGAACGAAGAATATAAAAAAGAAAAAGCGCGCCTGCTCGGGGAGACCTATATCCCGCCCGCCACCCGGACCATGACCCCGACGGCGGGGACCACGACGCCTGCCATTTCCACCACTCCGTAGCATTAAAACCTTGGACAGGATTTCACAGGATTGACAGGATTTCTAGTATAAAAAAATCCTGAAAAATCATGTAAATCCTGTCCATTGCCTTTTGATATATATTTTCCCATTTCATCACCCATCAATCCAATAGCGGCCTTGTAGGGGCGACCCATCGGGTCGCCCTTTTCTTTTATCCTGCAAATCCCGTGAAGTAAGGGCTGCAAATCCCGTGAAGTAAGGGCGGACCGCCGTCCGCCCCTACGTACTACAAAATGATCCTGTCAATCCTGTAAATCCTGTCCATTTCTTTTCGCTCAAATTTCAAATCCTCCCCCGTCCACGCTGACGCGTGCTTTCTAATATAATCCTGTAAACCCTGTCTACTTCTTTCTATCGTTTGTAAAGGAGCCCTCAATTGAAAATCCTGATCCCGCTCTTCTCCCCGCCGACCGGCACCTGGGGCAGCCTGACGCGCGTACTCGCGGTCGGGAGCGCGGCCAGGGCCCGCGGACACGAAGTCGCCTTCTGCGCGGCGGGATTTCTCGCCGACCGGCTCGATGCGCTCGGGTATCGGCTGTTTCGCATGCCGGAATCAACGATGTTCGGCCTGCCCAAGCCGCTCTCGGATGCGTTCGCGGCCCGCAGCCAGAACGTCACCCCACCCATTCCGCCGGGGCATTCGTTCGGCAGCATCTGGCTCGTCCTGCTGATAACCGGGATCGCCCGCTACGGGTACCTCAAGTCGCTGGTGAAGGCCCAGCTCGCGGCGGCCGATACGTTCCGGCCGGATATCCTCTTTACCGAAGTGGATCCGGGCGCATTTCTTCTCTCGCGCATCCGCTCCCTGCCGATCGCCTGCACCTATGCCAGCGTGATGAAAACAGGCATCGGAGATTTCGCCTGGCGGGCCTTGAAATCCTCCGGCGGCCGCGTACTCGGCGATTACGGCAAGTCGGCGGTCGAACCCCAGGAGATGATTCTGGACGGCGCGACGCTCAAGCTCATCCCGTCCATCCCGGAACTGGAAACGGAAATCCCGCAGACGCGGGATTACGCCTTCACCGGCAGCCTCTTCCAATCCTTCCGCGCCGCATCCGAGCAGGCGTTCCGGCCCGAGCCCGGGAAGCGCTATGTGTTTGTCTACATGGGAACCGGTTCGGTCCGGCTGAGCACGCTCTTTGATGTTTTGCCAAAGGTGTTTCCGGAAGGGTCGCGGACGCTGTGTCTCGTCGGTTCGCAAACCGTCTCGGAGGAAAAGCGGATCGGCAACGTGATCTTCCGCCCGTTCTGGGATGCGGAAGGCCTGCTGCCGCACTGTGATTGGACGTTCTGCCACGGCGGGCACAACACGATCATCCAATCGCTGGCGAACAAGGTCCCGCTCGTCATCTTCCCCGGTCCGATTTTCGAACGCCGCTTCAACGCCGGGCGGGTGCAGGCGGCGGGAGCGGGACGCTTCGGGGAGATCCCGGATTTCAACCCGGAATGGATCGCCGAGGCGATGCGGACCCGCGAAGCCTGCGCCGCGAACGCGGCCCGGCTGGGGGAGATGATCCGTTCGCTCGGCGGCGCCCCGCGGGCGGTGGAGCGGATGGAAGCCTGGCACGGGTAGATATGGACAGGATTTACAGGATTTCCCCAAAAAATATCCGACGATGGACGATAGACGATGGATAATGGAAAACCGACCATAGACCATGGACGATAAACCATGGCCAATAATTTTTTAATACGGTTTCATGCCTATTGACCGAAATACAACATCGGTCAATTGCCAACCTTGGTCTATAGACATAACACCATCTTGATCAATTAAAGACCATCGTCTATGGTCTGTCGTCCGTCGTCGAACTTCCTTCGGCCATCGTCCATGGTCGGTTTCCCATCCTGTTAATCCTGTCTACTGCCTTTTGTCTCTCATTCCCCCCCCCATTCCGGGTCCGCCCTGAGACGATCACCTAGCGCAGCGTAATCCATTACGGGATACAATCCTATCCATAGACAGGAGGCGAGCCCTGTGAATTCGGAAAACAAACAACACCGATTTATCCTGCAACGGATTGCCGAAAACGCGATGCGGGAGAAGGGATTGCTCCCCGAATTTTCCGCCGAGGTCCGCAATGAACTCGGCCGGATCCAAAACGCGGCGCCGCCCGGAGACGGACAGACCCGCGACCTTCGCAACAGCCTCTGGGCGTCGATCGACAATGACGACTCGCGCGATCTGGACCAGCTGACGGTCGCCGAGCCGGCGCCGGGGGGCGGCGTAAAAATCCTGGTAGCCGTGGCGGACGTGGATTCGCTGGTAAAAGACGGATCGGCGATCGACGGGCACGCGCGCCATAACACCACCTCGGTCTATACCGCCGCGCGCATCTTCCCGATGCTTCCGGAACAGCTCTCCACCGGCCTCACCTCTTTGAACCTGGCTGAGGACCGCCCGGCGGTCGTGGTGGAAATGGTGTTCGACGCGCAGGGCGCGCTGCTGAATTCGGATATTTACCGGGCGCGGGTGACCAATCACGCCCAGCTGGCCTACAACAGCGTGGCCGCCTGGCTGGATGGCGCCGGCGCCGCGCCGGAAGCGCTCGCCGCGGTTGCGGGGCTGGATGAGAACCTGCGCCTTCAGGACCGGGTCGCGCAACAGATGAAGCAATCCCGGCAGGAGCACGGCGCGCTCAGCCTGGAGACGATCGAATCCAGGCCGGTCTTCGAGGGCGACGAGATCCGCGGCCTGGAGACCGAGCAAAAGAACCGCGCCAAGGAAATCATCGAGAATTTCATGATCGCCGCCAACGGCGTGACCGCCCGCTATCTCGCGGCGAAGAAATTTCCCTCCATCCGCCGGGTGGTGCGGGTTCCGAAACGCTGGGACCGGATCGTCGAGATCGCCGCGCAACACCGGTTAACGCTCCCGGCCGAACCGGATTCGAAGGCGCTGGAAAATTTTCTGCTCAAGCAACGGGCCGCCGATCCGGTGGGATTCCCGGACCTCTCGCTGGCGGTGATCAAGCTGCTCGGTTCCGGCGAGTACGTCGCGGAAGGGCCGGATGGGGAGGCTCCGGGTCACTTCGGGCTGGCCGTCAAGGATTACACCCATTCGACGGCGCCCAACCGGCGCTATACGGATATCCTCACCCAGCGCCAGCTCAAAGCCGCGCTGCAGGGCAAGGCGCCGCCCTACCGCCTGGAGGAACTGGCGGCGTTGGCCCGGCATTGCACCGAAGAGGAGGATGTTGTCAACAAGGTGGAACGGCAGGTCGAGAAATCCGCCGCCGCGCTGCTCCTGGAGAACCGCATCGGCGAGCAGTTCGATTCGATCGTCACCGGCGCCGCGGACAAGGGGACCTGGGTCCGGCTGCTGACGGTCCCGGTCGAGGGCAAGCTGGTGGCCGGGTTCGAAGGCGCCGATGTCGGCGACCGCATCCGCGTGAAGTTGGCGTCCGTCGACGTCCAACGCGGGTTTATCGATTTTAAGAAAACCTGACCATGGACGATGGGCGATGGACCATGCCTGCCCCCGAGTGTTATTGTCGGGGGGCCAATAATTGTTCGAGACGGTTTTGATTCCAATTTCTCGACAAACAAATTCGACTCATCGTCCCGTCAATGGTCAATAGGCATAAAACCGACCCGGACAAATTACGGCCATCGTCCATGGTCCATCGTCAATGGTCATGTTTTTCCGATGGTCCATGGTCGATGGTCCATGGCCGGGTTTTCAGGGCGAAAAGGAGAAAACGCATGAGCAAGCACATCGGGTTGTGGATCGATCATCGCAAGGCCGTAATCGTGATCATTACTGGGGAAGAGGAAGAAATCCGGACGATGACATCCGATGTCGGGAAGCACACCCGTTTTAAAAGCGGAAAGTCCGACGAAAACGGCTCGAGCGAAGATGTCTCCGACCGGAAGTTTGGAAACGAGCTGAACAGCTACTACGACGGGGTGGTCGCGGCCATCCGGGACGCGGATTCGGTCCGGATCTTCGGTCCGGGCGAGGCCAAGCACGAACTGGAACACCGGATCGAGCGCGCCGGGTTGAAAAAACTCGTCGCCGCCGTCGAGACCGCGGATAAGATGACCGACCGCCAGATCGCGGCCAAGGTCCGGGGAATTGCAAAGACCGAAGAATAGTGGGCGAGATTTACAGGATTTAAAAAATCCTGTCAATCCTGTGAAATCCTGTAAATCCTGTCCAATTATTCGTCGCCCATCACCGAGAGTCGCCCGTGCGCAACGCCGCGGTGGAATCCGCCCGGGGAGAATGGCGCCGTCTGATCAAGCGTGATTCGGATTGGGGGTAGAATGATGACAACAACATGTATAGGGGCAGCCCGCCGGGCCGTCCCGGTTACTCCGGTACGTTGGTTTTCAAAGAATAGAGAGTGAACCCCAATGGCAGATAAGAAACGCGTGAAAGGCGACAAGCGGTTATCCAAAAGCAAGCGCACGCATAACCGGCGGGTGAAGCAGGCGGCTCATAAATCCGTAACTGCTGCCGGATAAGCGATCCGGAAAGGATCTTTGAATGGAAACGAAGCCCTTGGGATTATTTCCAGGGGTTTCGTTTTTTTATGGAAAACCGACAATCGACGATGGGAATAAAGACTATGGACGATAGAAAAACCGACGATTGACCATTGGAATATCTGACGATGGACGATAGACGATGGACCATAGCCGATGGTTGTAATAGGTGATGTTTTGCTTATTGAACCGATAAAAACCGTATTACAAATTAACGCTCTTTCATAAAGCGAAACCAAACCAGATCGATTAACGGCCATTGTCCATGGTCTATCGTCTATGGTCTGTTTTTCCGATGGTCTATCGTCGATGGTCGATGGTCAAATCCAAATCCTGTCAACGATACTATTGGTCCGGCTTGGTAAAATGGTACTATATCTCTACGAAAGGTAACCCCATGGGCTTCTTCTTCATCGAATTAATCCTCCTGACGATCCTCTATCTGATCCTTTACAACCGCGGCAAAGCCGGGTTCGTGACGCTCCTGATCTCGTTCGGGGCCGGCAAGCGCCGCTCGGAGAATGTCAGCAACGAGGACCTGCCCGTTGCCCCCGAGCTGAAACATGCCGTCGACTCGCTTTCCAAACTGGGTTTTTCCCGGCTGGGCGAGGTGCGGGTGAAAATCCCGGGCGGGCAATCCGCCGGAAGCCGGCTCTTTATTTCGAAAGACAAGCGGGTATTCGCCGAACTCACCGAAAGCCGGATCCTCCTGTTCACCACCGTGTTCCCCGATGACGGGGTCGTAGAGACGGGTTTCCCGGTGGGCGAGAACTTCAACACGCGCAACTTCCAATCCCACACGGTCACGACCGATATCGAGCAAGCCTACAATCATCAATTGCAGCAGATCAAAGCCTTCCGCAAGCCGCACGGCGTCCCGCGAAAAATCACAACCATGCCGGAATACCTGGCTTGGGATGCGATGTACCGGAAGAAGCACGTTGCGCGCAAGATGCGGCGCCACACGTGGTTCGGCTTCCTGCAAACAGCGGCCCTCGGCTTCGGGATCGCCGCGCTGCTGACCGCGATCGTGTATTGGCTGGGCTCGGAAAAATCGACGATCGAGCCGATGCTCTTCATCGCGCTGGTCCTCGTCGCGGTGCTTCTGCCGGTCGCCATCGTGGCCTTTTTCCTCCCGTTCATCGGCGATTGGGGCAGCCGGCGAAGTTCCCGGTAATTAATGAGAAACGAAGAAATTAGACAGGATTGACAGGATTTTTCAGGATTTACAGGATTTTAAAAATATATTTACATTAATCATCCTGTAAATCCTGTGTAATCCTGTAAATCCTGTCTAAAAGGTTTTAATCCTCCCTATTTCGCCAGAGTTGGCTCCGCGCCCGGGGTGACCGTCGGTTCCTTGCAGAAGCGTAATTTACGGGTCGAGACCATGTTGCCCAGCGCGATCCGGCGGTAGTAATCCGCGTCGCCGCCCGGCGCCCAAAAGAAAGCCGGATCGATATGCTGGGCCAGCCACTGGAACAGGTAATACTGAACGCCCCAGGATCCCATCTCGGCGATGGTGTTATCGTCGCAATTACAGGTGTGCACGTAACCCTCGTTGTGGCGCGCCTCGTGGACGTACAATACCATCGTATCCATCAGTCCGCCTCCCATCGCCGGATCGATCCAGCGGTCGGTCAAGAAAATAAAGGAGTTATCCGCCACCTGGATGTTGATCACGTTCGCCGGCTCGCAGCAGAAGCTGTTGGCGAGGCCGGTGCGGAAGCGGATCCCGTCGACCGTGTCGACGAACCATGGATATAGACTCTTATCCGTCCAGGGCAGGGGGGCGTCGAAGCGGATGACTTTCATGATCAGGATCGATTGATACGCCCGTTTCTGAAGCGGGGTCAGGTCGAGAGATCCCTCGGATTCCTTGCAGGCCAGAGTCCCCGCGGTCGGATCGGAATCGATCGTGACCGGGATATCCGCCTCCAACGCGGCGACCTCCTTCGCCGTCGGGCAGCGATCGAAGAACTCGTCAATGGTCGCATAAGCCGGTGTGGAAGTCGGCCGTCCAGTCGGGAGGGCAAATGTCGCCGTAAACTGTATATCCGTCGGTGACGGTGCCTGAGGCGTGATATTAAATGCCGGTGTATCCGTGAAAAGCGGGTTTGGGATGGCGATGGGTTGTGGCATGTTGCACGCGGAGATCAGTAGGAAAAATGGTGACAGGATGAGGGTTCTGCGATTTGGCATGTTTTCTCCGGGAGATAAAAAAATAGACAGGATTTACAGGATTTCAAATGGACAATCGACGATGGACCATCAACCATCGAAAAAACCAAATCCTTGGATGATGGGCGATGGCCAGGAAAAACCATCCACCGCCGAGCTTGAATTTGCGATGGTCAATGGTCGATGGTCTGTGGTCGGGTTTCCTGTAAATCCTGTGTAAGGGCGGACGGCACCTGCGCTTGCGGAGTGCGCAGGTTCGGGTTGCGCTTTGAACCCGCGCGCAGACGAAGCAAGGGGTCCGCCCCTACTTGCTAGCATCATCCAGCTTCTCCACCTCGTCATCCGTCAGCCGCCAGCCGAGTGCGCCGGCGTTTTCCTCAGCCTGGGCGGCGTTCTTCGCGCCCGGGATCGGCAGCGCGCCCTTCACAAGGATCCAGTTCAACGCCACCTGCGAAGGCGTCTTTCCGTGGTCCCGGCCGATATTGCGGAGAAGCGCAATCAGCGGGGCGATCTTTTCCAGGTAGGCGCGATCGAAGCGCGTGACGCGCGATCCCGTCGTCGGCGGATTCTCCGGCGTGTATTTTCCGCCGAGCAATCCGGAAGCCAGCGGCCGGTAGGCGACGAGCGCCACATTCAACTCGCGGCAAGCCGCGAGCAATCCGCCGTGCTCCGGGCCGCGCTCGAGCAGGCTGAAATCCACCTGGTTGCTCGCCAGCTTCACCCCGCGTTGGGCCAGCGCGGCGTGGGCGAGGCGCATCTGATTTTCGTCGTAGTTGGAAACTCCGGCCGCGCGCGCCAGCCCCGCCTCCACCGCGTCGGCCAGCGCGTCCATCCAGGTCTCGATCGGGATCGGAGGGTAGGGGAAATGGGTCATGTACAGGTCGACCCGCGCGAGCCCCAGCCGCTCGAGGCTTCCCTTGAGCGCGCCGATCAACTGGGATTTGCGCAGCCGGGCCGGCATCGGCATGAACTTGGTCGCGATCACCGCATCGCCGGGCGAAGTTTTCAGGCACAACCCGAGCGTCCGCTCCGATCCGCCGTTCGTGTACACCTCGGCCGTGTCGAAAAAGTTGACCCCCGCCACAAGCGCCGCGTCGAAGGCGGCCTTCATCTCCGGGTCCGGCTTGCCATCGGATCCCCATTTGTTGGTGCCCACTCCGAGCGGGCTGACCAACAGGCCGCTCGCCCCGAGGTGGATCCGTTCCCGTGCCGTCTGGTTTGCCATTTTCCCTCCATGAAAATCCATCCGGGCCGAGTTCCAAACGGAGCCGCGCCAACCGCAGGTTTCACCCGTGCGTCCGCGAACGCCGATCCGGCAAATCCCCGATAATTTTTCACCGAACCCCCTACAAGTATCCTGCGTTTCCGGAAAATTGATATATGGGATTTGTCATCAAAAATCCGGCCATCTAATATATATCCAACGCGAATAAGTGTATCCATTAAAGGGGGAGAGAGGCATATTGCCTCCTTCTTGGCTGGTAAGTGCGATGGATGCAAGCCAAGTACGCGCCGGCAAGACAAACGCCGGATCGTCATACCGGCGTGCACTAGGCCGGTATCCATTAAAAGGTGGAAGGAGGCGTATTGCTTCCATCTTGGCTGGTAAGTGCGATGGATGCCGGCTAATATCACGCCGGCATGATGATCAGGAAAACCGACCGGGAGGTGGGCAATGGAGACAAGCCGGAAAATCCGCAAGGTCTTCAAGAGCCAGCCGACTCTCGAAGGCGCGGGGGTGCACCTTAAGCGCGCCTTCGCGATCCGCGAGGTGCCGATGTTCGATCCGTTCCTGCTTCTGGACGATTTCCGCTCCCGTGATCCAAAGCTTTACCTGCCGGGCTTCCCCTGGCATCCGCACCGCGGGATCGAGACGATCACCTACATGCTGGAGGGAAAGGTCGAGCACGGGGACAGCATGGGCAACTCCGGCGTGATCGGTCCCGGGGACGTGCAGTGGATGACAGCCGGCAGCGGCATCATCCACCAGGAGATGCCCAAGGGAGATTCCTCCGGCCGGATGGGCGGGTTTCAACTGTGGGCCAACCTGCCGGCGGCGCACAAAATGATGGACCCGCGCTACCGCGGCATCGAAAGCGGGCGGATACCGCTTGTCGACGCCGGCAAGGGGGTGAAAGTCCGGGTCATTTGCGGGAAGGTCGGCGGGCAGGAGGGAGCGGTCCGGGACGTCGTCACCGATCCGGAGTATCTGGATGTGACGCTCGCCCCCGGGACGGAATTCCGGCATCCGACCAAAAAGGGGCACACCGCATTTGCCTACGTCATCGAAGGGCGCGCGTCCTTCTGCTCGGAAAAGAACCCGTTTAATTATGAAACCGAGATGGTGAGCTATTTCGAATTCAAGCGGGATCCGTTCCTGGCGGACGGAACCCTGGTCCTCTTTACCGACGGCGGGGAGGTCACGGTCGCCACGGACGACGATCCGGTCCGGTTCCTGCTGATCTCAGGCTCCCCGATCGGCGAACCGGTGGCGTGGTACGGCCCGATCGTGATGAATACCCAGGCCGAACTGGAATTGGCGTTCGAGGAATTCGAGAAGGGAACGTTTATCAAAAAGAAACCGTAGGGGCGACCCCCACGCGGAGCATGTTGTCATCGGGTTTTTCTTTTGATGACAACATGAATTGCGAAGCGTGGGGGTCGCCCCTACGGTTTGACCATGGACGATCGACGATTGACCATCGGAAAACCCGACCATAGACGATGGACTATAGCCAATAATTCATTAAGATGGTTTCTTGCCTATTGACCGAAATACAACATCGGTTCATCGCCAACCTTGGTTAATAGACATAACACCAGCTTGATCAATTAACGACCATCGTCCATGGTCCATCGTCTATGGTCTCTTCATACGGCCATCGTCCATGGTCTATCGTCCATGGTCCGATTCGGCGATAGCCGAATCTCCCTACCCCCGCGCCTGCACCTTTTCCGGCTTGATCTTGTAGATCACGCGGATTTCCCCGTCCCGTTTGGGATAATTCCGGTCGCCGCGGTATTTTTGCTGCAGGCCGCAGATCTGCTCGTAGGCGCCCTCCTCGGATTCGAAGACTACCGGTCCTTTGATTTGGAGGTAGCGGTAGGAGTTGGAGGGGTCTGCGATCAGGATCGCCACGACCGGGTGCCGGTGCAGGACCTTGTCCTTGACCCGGCCGCGCGCGGTGTTGATCACGATCAGCCCGCCCTCCCAATCGAACCAGACCGGCGTCACTTGCGGAGTCCCGTCGGCGAGCACCAGCGCCAGGTCGGCGAAGGCCCTTCGCTCCGGAGCCAGCAGATCGTCATAGCCTTTGGGGATGAGAGTGTCCATGGGAACCGCCTTTCTGAAACACGGATTGCACGGATAAAAAACCGATTGCACGGATATTTCGATTAATTATAGGCTCTTTCGATAATAGTAAGATTAACATCCGTGTAATCCGATTTCATCCGTGTAATCCGTGGTTGAAAAAGAACGCCGGGATTGCTCCCGGCGTCTATTGTTTCCCGTTGCGCGCGCCTTATGCCCCGAGCGCTTGCAGCTTCTCGATCACGTTCATCCCCGCGCTCTTCAGCGCGCTCATCGCCTTGTCGAGATCGCTGAAGCGGAAGATCAGCACGGCTTTGCCCTTGCCGCCGGTGGAATAGGCGTACATGTATTCGACGTTCACGCCCGCCGCTTCGACCGGGGCCAGCACCGCCGCCAGCCCGCCCGGCCGGTCCTCGACCTCGACCGCCAGCACTTCCGTCTGCTTGACGGTGAAGCCGCCGGTTTCGAGCGCGGCCTTGGCCTTCTCCCAGTCCTTGATCATCAGCCGCAGGATGCCGAACTCCTTGGTGTCGGCCAGGGCCAGGGTCGAGATGTTTACCTTGGCGTCGGCCAGCACGCTGAGCGCCTTCTTGAGCGATCCGGGTTTGTTTTCCAGGAAAACGGAAAGTTGTTGTATTTTCATGTGGGTCTCCTTGAGCTGAGCCGGTCGTGTAGGCC
>JBAVFZ010000115.1:0-5001 GCA_049684495.1 Anaerolineales bacterium
CCTGGAGTTACTCCAGGAGAGGGGGAAGGGGACGGGGGATAGGGGTGAGGCAGGAGCGGCGCATGGTCTTCGAACGCAGATATCTGGACGCCCTGGCGCAACGCGTGCTGGTGCACGGCGGCGTGATGGGCTCCAACATCCAAAAGCTCAACCTGACGGCCGGGGATTACGGCGGGAAGGCGACCGAGGGATTGAACGATTACCTCGCCCTGGTCAAACCTTCCGTGATCACCGGCGTGCACCGTGCGTTCCTTGAGGCCGGCGTGGATGTGATCATCACCTGCTCCTTCCGCGCCAACCGGATCACGCTCGCGGAGTACGGCCTGCGGGACCGGGTCCATGAAATCACCCGCGCCGCCGCGCAACTCGCGCGCCGGGCGGCGGACGAATTTTCCACGCCGGACAGGCCGCGATTCGTGATCGGGACGATCGGCCCGACCGGCAAGCTTCCCTCCGCCGACGACCCGGAACTCTCCAATATCTCCTTCGACGAACTGGCCGATATCGCCCGCGAGCAGGCCGTCGGATTGATCGAAGGCGGATCGGACGCCATCGTGATCGAGACCTCGCAGGATCTGGTCGAGGTGAAATCCGCGGTCTCCGGAATCCACCGGGCTTTCGTCGAAACGGGAAAACGCATCCCGATTCAGGCCCAGGTGACTCTGGATACCACCGGCCGGATGCTGCTCGGCACCGATATCACCGCCGTGACGGCGGTCCTCGAACGCCTCCCGGTGGAGATTGTCGGCTTGAACTGCTCGACCGGCCCGGAGCACATGCGCGAGCCGGTGCGCTACCTGTGCGAGCACACATCCAAATTCGTATCCGTCATTCCCAATGCCGGGGTGCCGCTCAACGTCGACGGGCATGCGGTATACACGCTCGAGCCGGAGCCGTTCGCCCGCGACCTGGCCGAGTTCGCGGAGAAGTTCGGCGCGAACATCGTCGGCGGATGCTGCGGGACGACGCCGCAGCACCTGGCCCGGCTGGTCGAACGCGTCGGCGGAAAGCCGCCGCTCCCGCGTCCGGTTACGCCCGTTCCCGAACTGGCGTCCGCGATGCGCGCGGTCCCGATGCGCCAGGTTCCGCCGCCGCTACTGATCGGCGAGCGGCTCAACACCCAGGGCAGCCGCAAGGTCAAGGAACTGCTGATGGCGGAGGATTTCGACGCGCTGACCCGGATCGGCTGCGAGCAGACCGAGGGCGGAGCGCACACGCTCGACATCTGCACCGCGCTGACCGAACGCGCCGACGAAGCGGATCTGATGCGCACGCTGGTGCACAAGATCGCGCTGGCGGTCGACGCGCCGCTGGTCATCGATTCGACCGAGGCCGCGGTGGTCGAGGCCGCGCTCAAGGCCGCCCCGGGCCGCTGCCTGATCAATTCGATCAACCTGGAAGGCGGCCGCCAGCGGATCGACTCTTACGTGCCGCTGGCCAAGGCGCACGGCGCCGCGCTCATTGCGCTGACCATCGACGAGCAGGGGATGGCCAAGACCGCCGAACGCAAACTCGCGGTGGCGCGCCGGATCCACGACATCGTCACCGGGGAATTCGGGATGAAGCCGGAGGATCTGGTCTTCGACCTGCTGACCTTCACCCTCGCCACCGGCGAGGAGGAGTTCGCCCGCTCCGCGATCGAGACACTCGAGGGCATCCGTCAAGTGAGAGAGGCATTGCCCGGCGTGTTCCTCTCGCTGGGCGTGAGCAACGTTTCCTTCGGGTTGGCGCCCGCCGCCCGCGCCGTGCTCAATTCGGTCTTCCTGTATCACTGCGTGCGGGCGGGGCTGGACATGGCGATCGTCAACCCGCGCCAGATTACGCCGTATGCGGATATTCCCGCGCGCGAGCGCGAATTGGCCGAAGATCTGATCTTCGCCCGCCGGCCCGACGCGCTCGCGCGCCTGATCGCCGGATTCGAGGGCGCGACCGCCAAGGCCGAAGGGCCGGACGAAAGCGCGCGCTTGCCGCTCCCGGAGAGGATCCCCTGGCGGATCCTCCACCGCAAGCGGGAGCACATGGAGGAGGAGATCGACGAACTGATGGCGGAGCGTTTGCACGCCGCTGGCGTTGCCGCCGGTGCCGCGGTTCCCAACCCGGATTCCAACCGCCTGGCGGTGGAGATCCTTAACGCCATTTTGCTTCCGGCGATGAAGGAAGTCGGCGACCTGTTCGGGAAGGGGGAGCTGATTCTGCCTTTTGTCCTGCAATCGGCCGAGGTGATGAAGCGCGCGGTGACGCACCTGGAACGCTACCTCGAGCGCGCCGAAGGCGTGACCAAGGGAAAACTGATCCTGGCCACGGTCTACGGCGACGTGCACGACATCGGCAAGAATCTGGTGAAGACGATTCTCGCCAACAACGGGTTCACGGTCATCGACCTCGGCAAGCAGGTTCCGGTGGAGACGATCGTGACCAGGGCGGCCGAGGAAAAAGCCGACGCGATCGGGCTTTCGGCGTTGCTCGTATCCACCAGCCGGCAAATGCCGCTGGTGGTGCAGGAGCTGCAGCGCCGGGGAGCGCGCACGCCGGTCCTGATCGGCGGCGCGGCGATCAACCGTTCCTTCGGGAGGCGGATCCTGTTCGCGGAGGAACATCAGCCTTATGCGGGCGGCGTGTTCTACTGCAAGGACGCCTTCGAGGGCCTTTCCGCGATGGAACGCCTGCGCGATCCGGCCCTGCGCGAAGAAGCGATCCGCACCAATCGGATCGAAGCGGAGGAGGAAACCCGTCCGGCAAAGGCCGCGCCCGCGGCGGGCGCGGTGGGGCGCTCCGAAGTGGCCGCCCGGCGCGTGCCGGTCCCGGTTCCCCCGAAGTTCGGCGTGAAAGTCGTGCGCGAGATGCCGCTGAACCTGGTTTTCGAGCGACTCGACCGCGACGAACTCTACCGGCTTTCGTGGGGCGCCAAGAACGCGCATGGGGAGGAATGGGAACTGCTGAAGAAGGAATTCTCCTCGCGACTGCAGGCGATGAAACGCGAAGCGATTAAAAATCCCTGGCTCAAGCCGCAGGGCCTATACGGGTACTTCCCGGCCCAATCCGCGGGCGATGAGCTGATCGTCTACGATCCGGCGTCCGCCGGCGGCAAGCCGCGCGAGCTGGCGCGCTTCACCTTCCCGCGCCAGCCGGAGCAGGAACGCCTGAGCCTGGCGGATTATTTCGCGCCGGTGGACAGTGGCGTAATGGACCTCGCGGCCTTTCAGGTGGTGACGGTCGGGCGCGAGGCGACCGCGCGGCTGGAAAAGCTTCAGGCTTCCGACGAATATTCGGAGGGTTATTTTCTGCACGGGCTGGCGGTGCAGACGGCGGAAGCGGCCGCGGAATACCTTCACCAATTGATCCGGAACGAATTAAGAATTCCCGCCGACCGGGGCAAGCGGTATTCGTGGGGCTATCCCGCGATCCCGTCGATCGAGGATCACCGCAAGGTGTTCGATCTGTTGCCCGCCGAAAAGGAACTCGGCATGTCGCTCACGCCCGCGTTCCAGCTCATCCCGGAGCAATCCACCGCGGCGATCATCGTCCACCATCCGGAAGCGAAATATTTCATGGTGCCGCAGGCGCGGCGGGGATGACCCCTGGGTTTCGTGATGATTACATATATTATTCAAGGGGTCACTTACGGCTTCGCCGCGGCGGTCCAACCCGGACCCATGCAGGCCTACATCATTCTTCAGGCGCTCAAAAACGGCTGGCGGCGGTCGATGGTCTACGCGCTCGTCCCGCTGTTGAGCGACCTGCCGATCATCGCACTGGTGGTGACCGTCCTGGCGCTCTTACCCGCCGGGTGGGTGATCGTGCTGCGACTGGCGGGCGGGGCGTTCCTGCTGTATCTCGCGTGGAATGCCTACCGCGCGGCCTTGAAATATTCGGAGGAAAAAAACGAACCGGTGGCATCCCCGTCGCGGGGCTTGCTGCAGGCGGTGTTGATCAATCTCCTGAACCCCAATCCGTATTTGTTCTGGAGCCTGGTGACCGGCCCGATCCTGCTGACCGGCTGGAAGGAATCGCCCGCCAACGGGATCGGGTTGCTGGCGGCTTTTTATCTGGTGATGATCCTGATCAATGCCGTCATCATCCTGGTCGTATCGATCGCCCACCGGTTCAACCCGCGATTGCGGCAATGGCTGATGATTGCCTCGGCGGCCGGGCTGGGGATCTTCGGCGCGTATCAGTTGTGGATGGGGATTGCGGGGAAGACCTGACAGGTCTCGAATAAATGCGAAACTCTCACTTGGAATGAACGCAGACCTGTCAGGTTTAGAGAAAAAGGGAGGACAGAATGAAGGAATTTGAAAACTCCAACTGGGCGCGGCCGGATTACTCCCGTGAATACCGTGAAACCGCCGATCAGATCATCCCCGAGCGGCAAACCCTGCTGCGGATTGCCGCATCGTTCTATTGCCACAACATCCGGGATGGCCGGAGAAAACGCATTCTCGACCTTGGCTGCGGGGATGGAATCCTGGCGCAAATACTTTCCCGGCAGGACGACGAGGCGCACATCGTCCTCGCCGACGGTTCCGCGGAAATGCTGGCTTCCGCCCGTCAGCGGTTATCCGGAATGCAGAATGCCGAATTTCTTCAAGCCACATTTGAGGAAGTCCTCTCCGGCGCCTTCCGCCCCGCGCCGTTCGAATTTATCGGCTCCGCCTTCGCCATCCACCATCTGGAGATGCCGGATAAAGCGCGTTTATTCCGGTCGGTCCACGGCCTGCTGACACCCGGCGGATGCTTTTTATTAATCGATGCCGCGGAATCCGAAAGATATGCCGAATGGTATTACGCGTTATGGAAGGAATGGATTCTGGCGCATGAGGAATTCACCAAGCCGGCGGAGTCGGCGGCGGACGTGCCCGCGCATGCCAGGGCCAAGCCGGAAAACCATTACGATTCCCTGCAAGGGCAGCTGGATGCGTTGAAAAGCGCTGGATTTATTGATGTGGAATGCCATTACCAGTACGGTATGTTCGCGGTCTTCGGCGGGATGAAGCAAGGAGG
>JBAVFZ010000116.1:0-4804 GCA_049684495.1 Anaerolineales bacterium
CCCTTCTCCTGGCAAATGCCAGGAGAAGGGGGAGGGGTGGTCCCGAAGGGACGGGGGTGGGGGATGAGGTCGGATTTTACGATGCCGGGATCGCTTCGGGCATGCCGTCCACTTCCAGAACGATTACTGAATCCCACAAATCGGGCGCACGGGCGGGCAGATCGATCTCGATCCCTTCCCCCGCCCTCCGGAAGGATAATGGCGCGCGCGGCCTTCCCAGCGGATAGGCCGCACCGATCATATTCCGGATCGCGGGCAGCCGCAGAATCCTCTCGCGCGGCCAATCGAAGACATGCGCGTACAGCAGGCCGGGCATGGCGGTGCAGCGCCCCCAAGCGGGCGCGGATGAAAACGGGCTGGCCGACGAACCGTAGATGCTCCCTCCAAACGCATGCATCCAGCGGCCGACGGCTTTCAGCCGCTCGCGGCTTTCCCATGGGATCGAGCCGTCCGGCTTCGGGCCGACATTCAAGAGCAGGTTGCCGCCCTTGGACGCGATATCGACCAGGCTCCGGACTAGTTCCCGCGCGGATTTCCAGTGGTGGTCCCCGGCGTGGTACCCCCAATGGTCGTTCATCGTCAGGCAACTTTCCCAATCGCCCGCCAGCCCGCTTTCGGGAATGCGCTGCTCCGGGGTGAGAAAATCACCCAATCCGCAATCGCGCTTGACGCGTTCGTTGATGACCAGCGACGGCTTAAGCGTGCGCAGGAAGCGGTAGAGCGCCCGCCCGTCAGCGGCGGTCCACCACCATGTTTCGCCACCCCAATCCCCGTCAAACCACAACAGATCCGGATCGATGCGCTCCACCAATTCGCGCAGCTGTTCCTTCATCTCCGAAACGTAGCGGGCCTTCATCCCCGGAAGCATATCGGTCAGCCCGGAGCCGTCCGCCCTCGGAAGCTGCGACCGGTGGTGCCAATCCATGATCGAGTAATAAAGACAGAAACGAATTCCGCGCCGCCGGCACTCGCGCGCCAGTTCCGGCAGCGGATCGCGGCGTCCCGGGGAAAAATCGGCGATATCGTAACGCAGATCCTGTCCTTCGCCGTCCGCCGGTTCGAAACCGCGCACGCGCGTGGAGAACATGCAAAATCCGTCGTGATGCTTGGCGGTGACAACGATGTATTTTTGTCCGGCTTCCACGACCCCGCGGACCCAATCCCCGGGGCGGAAGCGGTTTGGGTTCAACCGCGCGGCGGCCTGCATCTCGTATTCCCCCCGGGTCCAGTTCTCCTGATACATCACCCATTCGCCGCGGGCCAGGATGGAATACGGACCCCAATGGACGAACTGCCCGAAGCGCGCCTCGCGCCACCAGCGCATCCGCTCCGCATGCTGCTCGTGTGTTTCACAATCGGTGTCTTTTGAGAAAGTGAACCAATCCAGCCCGACCGGACCGTCGGGAAACGCAAGGTACAGGTCGTGCTCGCCTTCGACGGGTTCGAGCGGGGCGTAGTGTTCGCGGAACAGGTCCGCCGCCCCGGTCTTTTCAACCGCCAAGGTTCCCATTTTGCGTCCAGAGGGCGAATCGATCCGGATCTCGATCCTGCGGCCGCTTTCTTCCGCGGCGGCATACGCCATAAACAAATCCGGTTCGCCGCCGAACACCATCCGCCCATATCCCGCCCAGGCACCCTTCTCCGCCGCCAGGATCGAATCCCCGTCCGGGGCGCGGTTGTCGATGCGGATGCCGCCGCTTTGCTGCCGGAAGAGGTGGGCGTGGTGAATCCCGGTGGCGGGAGGGATTTTTGGTTGCGGGCGGTGAAAAAGGTTCATAAGAGAAAGACCCAACTCTTCCTCATCCGGCCTCACCCCGGGAAAACACCGGGGTTTCGGCCACCTTCTCCCAGCATACCCTCGCTTCGTGATCGCGCAGGTTCATGGAACAAAACCGAACCTGCGCACTCTGCGAGGGGTGCCGGGAGAAGGGTGGGATAAGGGTGGGAGATTGCCTTGCTCCCGGAGCCTGCCCTGAGCGGAGCGAAGGGGTCGCTCGCAATGACCTTCATACTTCGAATTGAAACGTGCTGATCCGCATCCTGCCGCGGAGCACCAGATATACATCGCGCACGCCGGCGGCGCCGCTCACCGGCGCCTCCCTTTCGACATAATCATATCGGTCTTTGGTGGGGGGAACCGACACGCGCGCGGCCACAGGCCCTTCCGGCTGGTCGAGCCGGATTTCAAGGTCGACGGGCTTATTCCCATCGTTCGAAACGCGGGCGCGGAATCGCGCCGCCCCTTTTGGAAAATCCGAACCGCAGAATGCGATCCATCCGCCGGACTCCGGCGCACCGACCGCATTCCCGTTGATTTTGGATTCGTCCACCAAGCGCACGTGTTCGCAGGCGTCGAAATTTTCCGCGCGCGTCAAACGCGTCAGATCCCGGTTCGGGATGGTTTCCCCGTCGATCGTGATCGATGCCTGCAAGGGAAGATCCGCCGAAGACCGGCCGACCATCACATCGTACACCCCGGATTCGACCGTCCATTTTTCGCGGGTGACATCCCAAAACGCCAGCTCGGCGGCCGGGAGAATGAATTGAACCGCGCGGGTTTCCCCCGGCGCAAGGCTGATCCGCTCGAATGCCTTGAGTTCCTTGAGCGGCCGCCGGACGCGCGACCGGCGCGCATGCGCGTACAGCTGCACCACTTCGTCGCTTGCCCGCGCACCGGTGTTGGCCACATCGCACGAAACGGAAACCGATCCCGCGGCCGAAACCCGATCCGCGCCGAGTTGCAGGTTGCCGTAGCGGAACGTCGTGTAGGTCAAACCGTGCCCGAACGGAAAGAGCGGCTCGCCGTTGAAATACAGGTAGGTCCGTTTTCCGCGGATGATGTCGTATTCGGTGACCGGCGCCAGGCCGTCGAGAGTCCGGTACCAGGTCTGGGTCAGGCGGCCGGCGGGGGCCGAGTCGCCGAACAATGTATCCGCAACCGCGTCGCCAAGTTCCTGCCCCCCATGCGAAGACCAGAGGATCGCCGGGAGGTTTTCCCTCGACCAGACGATCGTATACGGAAAACTCGAGATCAGAACCAGGATCGTCCGCGGGTTGGCGGCGTACACCCGGCGGATCCATTCTTCGTCCGGCAGATGGATCGCCTTGCGGTCGACCGCCTCCTTGCCCTCGGTCGGATCCGGGCATTGGGCCCAGCCCGCGTGGCACGTCGGATGATTGCCGGCAAAGACGATCACCGCGTCGGCGGCGCGCGCGAGCCGGAACGCGGATTCGTCCGCGGCTTCCGCCGCATAATCGACCCGCACCCTTCCGGCGAGCTTTTCGCGGATCGCCGTCAGCGGTGTGCGGATATAGGGCAGCTTGCCGCTGTAATGATCGACGTGCACTTCATCCGCCCGGCGGCCGATGATGGCCAGTTTTTTTATACGGGAAGAGTCCAGCGGAAGGACCCCGCCGTCGTTTTTCAAGAGGACCATCTGCTGCCGGGCGGCCTCGCGCGCCAGGGCTTTGTGCACCGGCGCGAGAATGACCGAATCCGTGATGCCGGCATACGGATTATCCGGATCGAATTCTCCGAGCCGGATGCGGACGGCGAAGATGTGAGCCATCGCGCGATCAAGATCCTCCGGCGCGAGCAGCCCGCGCCGGAGCGCCTCGCGCACGTATCCCGCGGTGGCGGCTTTGGTTTCCTTTTGTTCGGTGAGGCTGTCGACCCCGGCGCGCAGCACGGCGGCGTGGCTTTCCGCGTGATCCGAAAAATATTTTTGGCTGTCGACGATCAACGAGGGTCCGCATGCGTCGCTGACGACGAACAGCGTCTGGTCGTTCCACGTCCGGACGGCATCCGCCAGGTGCGGGCTGATCGTATTCGGCCGGCCGTTGACCAGGTTGTAGGAGGTCATCACACCCAGGGCCGTGCCGGCCGCGATCGCCGGCTGAAACGCCCTCCAGTAATATTCATGCAGGTTGCGCGGGTCGATGCTGCAGTCCGTCGTCTCGCGCGCGTCCTCGTTGTTGTAGGCGAAGAAGTGTTTGAGGGTGGGGGCGGTCTTGAGGTAAAAGGGGTGGTCGCCGCGCAGCCCGGAGGAATAGGCGACGGACATCACCCCGGTCAGGAACGGATCCTCGGAGACGCCCTCCTCGTTCCGGCCGGCGCGCGGATCGCGCAGCAGATCCACCACCGGCGACCAGACGTTCAATCCGTGCCGCTCCGGATTCCGGAAAGCGAAGCCGCGCGTCTCATCGCCCACCGCGTCGCCGATCTTCCGCATCAGGCGGGGGTTCCATGTGCTCCCCAGGCCGATCGCCTGCGGGAAGACCGTGGCTTCCCCCAGCCAACCTACGCCGTGCAATACCTCGGTCCCGGTTTTAAAAGCGCGGATCCCGAGCCGCGGCACGGCGGGCTGGTCCTGGGACAGGAGGGAGATTTTTTCCTCAAGCGTGAGCCGCGCCACGAGGTCGCGCGCGCGTTCGTCCAGGGGAAGACCGGGGGTTTGGAAAGGATACGGAGGGGCAGCCTTCTCAGATTCCACGCGGATTTCATTCCCCGCCGGATTGAACCATGGTGGGGAATTTAGTATACCAACAACCACGTCAAAACACCGGCGCGAATCCAGGCAAGGGGAGTAAAGTCTTTGGATAGGATTGACAAGGTTTTTCAGGATTTACAGGATTGATTTTTTGTATTTACTCAGTCTGATTTCTCTTTCTTGTACACCGAAACACCGAAAAGAGCCGAAAACACCGAATTTTTTTAAACGTGCAATCGGTTCTTCTCCGTGCCCGCCCCGTGAGCGGTATATGCGAACGGGGTAATCCGTATACGCT
This sequence comes from Anaerolineales bacterium, assembly GCA_049684495.1. Classification (GTDB taxonomy): domain Bacteria; phylum Chloroflexota; class Anaerolineae; order Anaerolineales; family RBG-16-64-43; genus JAFGKK01. Next base: position 4,789 of record JBAVFZ010000116.1, read on the forward strand.
TTTCCCGGCTTGAGCA
>JBAVFZ010000117.1:0-9456 GCA_049684495.1 Anaerolineales bacterium
GGATTGACAGGATTTTTCACGATTTACAGGATTTTAAATTTTAATTTTAATATCCTGTCAATCCAGTGAAATCCTGTCCCTGCATTTCTTCACTTCCCATCAATCCGGATCCCTCTTATCCACAAAGCGACTCGGCGATGATACAATGCGGCCGAAACCCGGAGGCCGGATGACTGCATCCCGATTGCGCGTCCGCTACTGGCGGATCATGTACTTCTTCACCGGCGCCACCGCCGGTTTTATATTTTGGGAGCTGTTCCTCCCGAGCATCGGCCTGCGCGCGCTCACCCGCCGCACCCGCTCCGGCCGGTTCCGGCGCATCGCGGCGGACTTCCGGTTGCTGGCGATCCAGATGGGCGGCCTGATGATCAAGGTCGGCCAGTTCCTCTCCAGCCGCCTGGATGTGCTCCCGCCGGAGATCACCCAGGAACTCGCCGGTCTGCAGGACGAGGTTCCCCCTGAAAAATTCGAAGATATGCGCCGGATTGCGGAAGCGGAGCTGAACTCCCCCCTAAGCGCAAAATTCGACGCGTTCAATGAGCAGCCGCTGGCCGCCGCGTCGCTGGGCCAGGTGCACCGGGCGCGCCTGTGCGCTCAACCGAATGAAGACCAGGCCTACTGCGACGTCGTGGTCAAGATCCAGCGTCCGGACATCGACAAGCTGATCGAGGTGGATCTTACCGCGCTGCGCCAGGTCGGCGGCTGGCTGGAACACTACCAGCCGATCCGCCGGCGGGCCGACGTGCGCGCGCTGATCGAGGAGTTCGCCGCGACCGTCCACGAGGAAGTGGATTACCTGGCCGAGGGGCGCAACGCGGAAACCTTCGCCGAGTATTTCAAGGATGATCCCAAAGTGCACGTCCCGCGGGTGGTGTGGAGCCACACCACCCGGAGGGTGCTCGTGCTCGAGGATGTGTACGCGATCAAGATCACCGATTACGCCGCCATCACCGCGGCCGGAGTCGACCGGGCCGAGGTGGCGCGCGTGCTGTTTGACGCCTACCTGAAGCAGATCTTCGATCACGGATTCTTCCACGCCGACCCGCACCCGGGCAACCTGTTCGTCACGCCGTCCTCCGCTCCGGCCGGCGGGGAAAAGCGCAACTGGCGGCTCACCTTCGTGGATTTCGGGATGGCGGGCCGCGTTCCGGAAAATTTGCGCGCCGGGCTGCGGGAGATCACGGTGGGGATCGGGACGCGCGACGCAGCCCGTTTGGTCCGCGCCTTCCAGACCCTCGGGATGCTTCTGCCGGACGCCGACACCAAGGGAATCGAGCGGATGAGCGAGCGGATGTTCGAAATGTTCTGGGGAAAATCGATGTCTGACCTGCGCCAATTCAGCCATGAAGACATGCACCGCTTCGCCGGCCGCTTCCAGGACGTGATGTACAGCATGCCGTTCCAACTGCCCCACAACCTGCTCCTGCTGGGGCGGACGGTGGCGATCCTCTCGGGGATGTGCACGGGCCTGGATCCGGAATTCAACCTGTGGAATCAGATCGCCCCGTATGCTTCGAAACTGATCTCGGAGGAAGGGGGATCCACATGGCGGGTCGTGCTGGACACGCTGGGGGAGCTGGTGAAGGAACTGGCGGCGCTTCCCTCGCGGGCGGGGCGCGTGCTGGAGAAGATCGAACGCGGCGAGATGAACGTGCAATCCCCGCGGCTGGAGCGGCGGATTCGCCGCCTGGAAAATTCCGTCAACCGGCTCGACGGGAGCGTGATCTTCGCGGCGCTCTTGCTGGGCGGGGTGTTGCTCGTGGATGCCGGCCGGACCGTTGCGGGCGGAGCGCTGATGGCCGGCTCCCTGGTCCTCTTCCTCTGGATATTAATATCCGGCCGCAACGGGCCTGCGGATTAAGCTATCTTCCAGTAAATGAAACCGCCCCGCATGCCGCGGGGCGGCGAAGGCAAGCTTCAGCTTTTATTCTTTTCGTCCATCCGTTTGACCGTCTCGTCGATCATGCTGCGGAAGGCGAGCAGCATTTCCCGGCGGGCTTGACGCCCGTGCTCTCCTACTCCCGACGGGAACATGGCTTCGAAGGCCTTCCGCATCTCTTCGTGAGCCGCCTTGGCATGCGTCCGGACTTCCTCGGGAATTGCTTCTCCGAAGGGTTTGTGTTGATGTTCGGTTGGTTCGGCCATAGTTCATCACCTCGCTTGGTTTAATAATTATAGCGCGGAAATTATTAATATATCAAAAGAAGGGGCGGAATCCGCTTTTCCCCCTATTTCCAGGGATCCGGGCCGGTCCGTTTCATTAATGGGCTTTCAAAGAGCGATGCGGGCACCCAAGCTATAAGTATGCAATTTAAAAACCACCGGAATTTCTCCAGAGGTCTTCTTGGGCAGCAGGACTAGCACACGCTTCGCATTCCTGTTGCCATAAAAACCAAAACCGACGGCAACAGGCTCGTCCCAACAGACGACTTTCCGGCATGGCGGGCCCGGCGAGCGGTCACGGGCGCCGATACGACCGATTGTCTTTTGGGCGGTCACAGACCCCGTCGGGCGAGGGGTTGTGGAGGGTGCATCCCACCCCGCGGGAAATGACCGGTACGCGAGTTGGCAGGGAACTCTCCAAAGCAGTAGAATGGTTGGGCAATGGTCATCCAGGGGGCAAAGAGAATATACATGCCAAGCAGCCCCGGCGGTCAGAATTCCATGGAGACGTTGGCCGCACCGGACGACACTTCCGCCCACTCGAAATCGTGAGAGCGCTTGACGAAGCGCATTTTGCCAAGGAAGCAATGCCCGCCATCGGGAGTTTACCGGAAGACATCGATGCCATCTTCTTTATTCCCGCCCCCCTCCGGGCTGCAGATATGGAAAGACCAAGCCGGGCACCAATTCGCTTCAGCACCCCGACGGGAGCATCCTGTCCCAATACTCCATCGGTGTTTGTCAGCGTTGCGTCCGGCCTGGTAAAAGTCGAAAATCCGTCAACCCGCTTGGCTCGCCATACCTTCCAGGGAGTCCAGCCGGCTGACTTGCCGATAGAGACGGCCGACTTCCTTGCTCCCCTCACCCCGAAAACGGCGCAGGTGTTCGGTCTCATTATTCTGGACGATCTTCCAGGCCGGGCTGACACGATCACCCGCTAAATATCCGCCATTGCAACGAACCCTGAAGGCGATTGCCGTTTACAGGGTCCGGGCTGCGTAGAAAGGAATATACGATGGGTCATAGTATTCGTGGGCGATTAATCCTGATTTTCATAGGCCTGGCTATCGGACCCCTGTTGGTGATCGGGATCATCCTGGCCTGGCTAAGCTATACCTCGCCGCAGCAGCAAGCCCTCAACATAGTGATCGTCACGTTGATCCTGGTTGTTGTGACGGCAGGCATCGCCGGAACGTTGGCCCTGCTGATCGTGCGCCGGATTATCCAGCCCATCCAGGCCCTAACCGAGACCGCCGGAGCGATTGGCGCCGGCGACCTGACCCCGCGGGCCCTGATTACTTCCGATGATGAGATCGGCATACTGGCCGGCACTTTCAACAGCATGGCCAGGCAACTGCGCGACCGGATCGGGACTCTGGAACACCGTGTGGCGGACCGCACGAAGGCCCTGGCCACTTTCCGCGAGGTCAGCCGCCTCTCTATCATCCTGGATGAAAAGCGGTTGGCGGCGGAAGTCGTCGAGCAGGTTAAGCATGCCTTCAATTACTACCACGCGCAGATTTTTTTCTACGACAGAGCCGGTGAGAACCTGGTCATGGCCGGCGGCACCGGGGAAGTCGGTCAAATTTTACTGGCCGACGGGCACACTATCCCACCGGCGAAAAGCCCGGTGGGACGCGCCGCGGAGTCCAATACGGCGGTCCTGGTAGGAGACACCTCGCAGGACCCCAACTGGCTGCCGAACCCTTTGTTGCCCAAGACAAGGTCCGAACTCGCGGTGCCGATTGCAGCGGGAGATCAGGTGCTGGGCGTGCTGGATGTGCAGCATTACATAATCAACGGCATGACCCAAGCGGATGTCGACCTGTTGCAATCGATCGCCAGCCAAGTGGCCGTCGCGGTGCGCCACGCCCGTTCCTGTACCCAGATCCAGCAGCAGGTCGAGCGGGAAGCCCTGATCGCCTCCATCGGCCGGAAGATCCAGGAAACCACAACGGTCGAAAACGCCCTGCAAGTTACGGTACGCGAACTTGGATGCGCGCTTGGTTCCAGGGAGATGCGCGTTGTGCTGTCCGCATCCACGCCAGCCGGTCCGGCGGAAGCGGAATTCCGGCCGGGCGGCGACGATTAGCAATTCATGCGCAGCCGATAGGGGAAGAGGATTGGAAATGCCGTACGTGATTGCGATCTGTCATCAAAAAGGCGGGGTGGGCAAGACCACGACAGCCCTGGCCCTGGGCGCCTGTTTTGTGGAGCGGGGAGTCCGGACGCTGATGGTCGATCTCGACCCGCAGGCCAACCTGACCTTCAACAGCGGGTTGGAACCGGACAAGGTCCCCTTCTCCATCGCCGAGGTGCTCACGGGAGAGGCCGCCCCGGCCCAGGCGGTAATGGAATCCAATCTGCGGGGACTGGATATCATCCCGTCGAATGACTCGATGCTCGACATCGGCCGCCGGTTGTACCAGATGCCGGGCTACGAATTCCTCCTGCGCCGGGCACTACAGGAACGCGCTTTGAAGGATTATGCGGTCGTGTGGCTTGACTGCCCGCCTTCCGTCGGACCGCTGACCATCAACGCCCTGACGGCGGCGGATCTTCTGATCGTTCCCACCCAATGCGAATATTATTCCATCCAGGCGTTGACGGATGTGTTCGAACTGGTCAGCGTCATACGCGACCGGACCAATCCGCCGCTGGCCTACCGCCTGCTGGTCACCATGTTCGACGGGCGCGGAAAATTCCATGCGACCATGCTGGAACAACTGCGGGAATATTTCCAGAAGGGATTATTTGGCACCGTGATCGGATTCGACACGAAATTGCGGGAAGCCCAGGCCGCCGGGCTCCCCATCACGATCCACGCCCCGCAAAGCCGCGGCGCGGGCCAGTATCGGCAGTTGGCCGAGGAGTTATCCCCCTATGTCTCCAAGAAGCCGCAAGTACAAACGGATTGAAGCGCTCTTTTCCAAAGCCCAACCGTCCGCTCCGGATTCCCCGTTGCGGGCCGCGGCGAAGGCGCCGGCACCCGGGACCCCGGCGGAAGACCTGACGGGGCGAGCGGAGGAAACGCAAGCGCAACCGTCGGCGGAGGATACCCATTCTGGATCGGTCGTTCCACCGACTTCCGTATCACCCGCCGGCGGCCGGCAGGATTTTCTGAATGGTATCGACCGCGGGCGGAAGATGGGTTTTGCCTTCGACCACGGGAAGGTAACCTCCTTGGAGGAAACGCCCCCGCCTCTACCCACAAATGGCTTGTTTGTGCCGTTGATGGTTTCCGGGACAATGGTCGGGACAATCCAAGGCGCCGGGAACGAAGCGGCCTGGACGGCGCAGGAAATCGAAATCGTCAGCGCCGTTGCCGTACAACTGGCTCGACACCTCGAAAGCATGCGTCTCTTGGAACAGGACGAAAAGCACACCCAGGAATAGGAAATTGCGGCCGAATTGAGCTCCATCACCTCGACCGTATTCGACCCCGACCGCCCGGGATGACGGACCGGCGCGGCGCAAACGGCCTTCCTCCACGGCAAAACACACCCAAATTCACCACACCGGCTCATCACCCGTTTCGGGGTTGACCATACCCCGGCCAGGGATGCATAATCATTGAATACCAGCCGGAAAACACAATAAAACAATGGAGGCCATGATGCCCGAAGTGGACGAAATATTCGGTTCCAACGTATTTAACGATTCTGTGATGAAGGAGCGGCTCCCCAAGCCCGCCTATCAGGCGCTGCGGAAAACCATCGATCAGGGCGTATCGCTCGATCCATGGGTGGCCGAAGTGGTGGCCGGCGCGATGAAGGATTGGGCCGTGGAGAAGGGCGCCACGCACTTCACCCACTGGTTCCAGCCGCTGACGGGCATCACCGCCGAAAAGCACGATTCCTTCATCAGCCCCACTTCCGACGGGAAGATCCTTCTGGAGTTTTCCGGCAAAGAACTCATTAAGGGCGAACCGGATGCGTCTTCTTTCCCGTCCGGCGGTTTGCGCTCCACCTTCGAGGCCCGTGGGTACACCGCCTGGGATTGCACCTCGCCGGCCTTCCTCAAGGACCGCGCGCTGTGCATTCCGACGGCGTTCGTCTCGTACACCGGCGAGACGCTGGATAAGAAAATGCCGCTGCTGCGCTCGATGGACGCGCTGTGCACCCAGGCGCTGCGCATCCTGCGGCTGTTCGGAAACTCGACGGCGGCCAAAGTGACGACCACGGTCGGCCCGGAACAGGAATACTTCCTCATCGACAAAGGTTCGTACGACCAGCGCAAGGATCTGATCCTCACCGGCCACACCCTGTTCGGCGCGAAGCCGGCCAAGGGCCAGGAACTGGAGGATCATTACTTCGGCCAGATTAAAGAGCGCGTCGCCGCCTTCATGGAGGAGCTGAACGAAGAGCTGTGGCGGCTGGGAATTCTCTCCAAGACCCAGCACAACGAAGTGGCTCCCGCGCAGCACGAGCTTGCGCCGATCTACTCCAGCACCAATATCGCCACCGACCACAATCAGCTGGTGATGGAATACATGCAGAAGGTCGCCCTGCGCCACGGCCTGGTTTGCCTGCTGCACGAGAAGCCCTTCGCGGGCATCAACGGCTCCGGCAAGCACAACAACTGGTCGATGGCGACCAGCGACGGGCAAAACCTGCTGGAGCCCGGCAAAACGCCGCACGACAATCTGCAATTCCTGGTTTTCCTGATGGCGGTCATCGCGGCGGTCGACGATTATTCGGACCTGCTGCGGATGTCGGCGGCGACGCCGGGCAACGACCACCGGCTGGGCGCCAACGAGGCGCCGCCGGCGATCATATCCATCTTCCTGGGCGAACAGCTGACGGACATCCTCGCCCAGCTGGAAAACGGCGGCGCGACGAAATCAAAGCAGGGCGGCACCCTCAACCTGGGCGCGTCCACGCTGCCACCGCTCCCCAAAGACAATACCGACCGCAACCGGACCTCGCCCTTCGCCTTCACCGGCAACAAGTTCGAATTCCGGATGGTGGGCTCGTCGGACTCGATCGCCATGCCCAATTTCATACTCAATGCGATCGTCGCGGAAACGCTCAGCCTGTTCGCGGACCAGCTGGAGAAAGCCAAGGACTTCGAGGCCGAAGTGAAGGCGCTGGTGAAAGAAATGGCGCGCGCGCACAAAAAGGTGATTTTCAACGGCAATAACTACTCGGAAGAGTGGGTGACGGAAGCCGAAAAACGCGGCCTGCCGAACATCCGCTCGACCGTCGAAGCCACGCAGGCGCTTACGGCGCCCAAGAACGTCCGCCTTCTGGAAAAGCACGGCGTCCTGAACAAGGTCGAAATGGAATCCCGCTGCGAGATCATGCTGGAAACCTACATCAAGACGATCCGGATCGAAGCACTGACTATGCTGGAAATGGCCAAACGGCAGATCCTCCCGGCCGCCGTGGCGTATATTTCCGATCTCGCGGGATCGATCCAAGGGGTGAAGGCAACCGGCCTGGACGCGGACACGGGCGCGCAGGCAGGCACTTTAAAGGAAGTCTCCACCATTACCGCCTCGTTCAAGAAGAACATCGCGCTGCTGGAGGGCAAGCTGGAGGAAGCCGGCGGATTGCACGGCGACACCTATAAACAGGCGTGCGCGTTCCGCGATTCCGTGTTTGCCCAGATGGCGCTCCTGCGCGAAGACGGGGACAAGCTGGAAGAAATCGTGGATGAAAGCGTCTGGCCATACCCGACCTACAGCGACATGCTTTTCAATATCTAGACCAGATCCCCCGCAAACCGCCATCCAACGGCGGGTGAAGATCAACAAAAAAGGGGTAAGGCCTGAAAACCTTACCCCTTTTTTGTTTCACTTGCCGACTCGGGGAGGACCGCCAGGATCAGCCGAGCCAGTTCTTCCAGCGCGGGTCCCGCTACGTAAGGATGTCTTCCATAACGCGTATAGAGATCGCCGGCCGGCCGTTGGCTCCTTAGCGGATAGAGATGTATCCATGCAGATATGATAATTTTCAAAACGACCGGGGCAGGCGCCCCCCCGATCCCTCCTTTCCATTCCAACAATGTACAATAGAGCCTATCAAATACCGGTCGCGGTTTTTCCATCCTTCTTTGGAGGCGGTAAAAATGGTCATTCCGATCGATCCCACGCGGTTCCTGAAAAGCCCCGTTTCGCCGGCCGACCCCATGCGGCCCCAGGATATCGGGAACATGCTCGATGCGGAAACGGGCTACATCTATAACCTGGTCACGTACCCCAACCGGCCCGAGTCGGCGTTTCTCACGGTCGACGGCGGGAACGGCCAAAAAATCAGCCTAAAGGGGAATGGGGCCAGGGAAATCTGGGCCGAGCTCAACAACCCAAACCCCCGCCGGTATATCCAGCTTTCCAACTCCCCCGAGTTCGCCGACCAGAAACAATTCTTCGATCTTGGGAGCGTCGTGTTGTACCTCTATCGACCGCAGGGCCGGCTGATGATCGTCCGGCCGACGGGAGGATCCGAGGTCACGCTTACGGCGCAGGCGGAAGCTCTTTGGAATGCCCTGTGCGAGAGGAGCAAAGCCTGAGAGAAAAAACCCTGGGAACTCACAGAAGTAGTTGGTCGAGCCCGCCCCGGGCCGCCTCACTGCGGAAGTCCGGCGGGCCGGGGTCACCCGGCCTTTTCAATAGCTTGTTCGTGACGCGGCAACGGTGGCCACGAATGGCATGGAAGGAATCCCCTCTGACAGACAAGGGTCAGACAGCGGAGAAGGCCGGCGTTTTTCCTTGCCCAGTATTAAGGGAGGGCTTTCCCGCCCGCATGGAATTTTGTTCCCGGCATTCGCACGAGGGAAACAAAGCAACTCAGCGTTGGCACCGGAAGGCAGGAGGGACAAGCCGGATTCTTTATGGAACGCCCGGTTGAAGCAGTCGGCGTCTGAAAAACCGACCTTCATGGCGATTTCGGTGACCGGCTGATCGCTGGAGGTCGGCAGTACCTTGGTCTGAGGGATTCGGGAACGGGCAAGGAAACGGATCGGGGAGAGGCCGGTCTTCTGGTTGAAGGAGCGGGAAAAACATCCCCTTGCCGGCGCCGATGGGATGACCGTATCTTCCCTTTCGATTAGTCCGTGGAATATGGCACGCTTCATAACCGGGGAAAGTTTATGGACTGCATTACCGGACGTTTTTTTTACCAATCCTCTGGAGCGGTCAAGTAAACTTCGGATTGGACTGCGGGACGCGCGGCATGGATATCGCAGTTCAGATCCCCTAAATGGAGGATATTGGAGAAGCAAATTACCACCGCCAAAGGCGGTGGCTTTAGAATGCCGCACCTGGAAGGTGCGCTCCTGCCGGTTCTTATC